>WFXH01000102.1 GCA_015490715.1 Saprospiraceae bacterium
CGCTCATACCCGAAGCGGAGCTGCCAAGGGGTCTTTTGACTGTAAGCAGAGGTAGAGAGGAGGCTTAGTAAAATAAGGACGGAGATGCCCGAAGGCATCTCCATCAGCAATAGTCGTATTCGATGTAACTGCATGGTGTATTACTTCGATTGTTCGCAGTGGAAGCCGGGATAGTTTTGACATTGTACGCGCACATAGAGGTAGCCATCGACGATGTAGTCGATGTATACGGGCGAGTTGTCTTTCATCCAGTGGAGCTTGTCGGTGCAGTGGTGCATAAGCGCATTTTGTGGTGGCACCTTGCCTTTCTTGCTTAATATTCGCCTGCGAAGGAGATAGAGCTTTTTCATTGCACCAGAGATTTTCACAGTGACGAAGATAGAGTCTTTTATATAGAATGGCGAAACATTTTATACATTTTAATAAAAATTTAACACTTGTACGGGATCGGAAAGAGTAGGGAAGTGGCAGCGCAGTGTGGGGGCATAGGCAGAGGGGTGAGGATGTGGATTTCCTGCTGGATGGGCTTATTAGTGGTACGGGTGGAGGAGGTGCTGTATCTTTGTCGTAAATGGTGCGTATGCGCGACAGGGTGTTGATCATAGGAGCGGGGCCATCGGGGCTTACGACACTCAAGGCGCTTCTAGAGGTGGGCATTACCGATGTCAAGGCGGTCGATCGCAATGCCGATGTCGGAGGGCTGTGGTTGGGCAAGGCGCGCAATCCGCTTTCGCCGGTCTACGATTCGTTGAACATCATCACTTCGAAGTCGCTATCGAGCTTTTCGGATTTTCCGATGCCGAAGTCGTGGCCGCCGTACATACCGCATTATCAAGTGTGGGAGTACCACAAGCGCTATGCTGAGCACTTCAATCTCTACCCGTACATCCAATTTCGCACGGAGGTGCGCTCGGTGCGACGGCGTGGTGAGCGCGATTACGAGGTGGAATATGCCGATGGGCGTACGGAGCGCTTCGGATACGTAATTGTGGCCAATGGCCATCATTTTGAGCCGAACATCATCGATTTACCCGGCACCTTTGAGGGGGAGCTGTTGCACGCGCGCGATTACGTCAACCCATTGGAGTGGAAAGGTAAGCGGGTGCTCATCATCGGTGCGGGCAACAGTGGTTGCGACATTGCTGCTGACGCATGCAAATACGCTGCTGTGACGCATATGAGTTTGCGGCGCGGGTATTACATCATTCCCAAGTTTTCGTTTTTCGGATTGCCTTCGGACTACGTATATCAGAAGACGCTGGCGTGGTTGCCCGATTTTCTCAAAAAGCCCTTGGCTCGGTGGTCGTTGCAATTTTTTCTCGGCAAGTCGTGGAGCAACGGTATGCCCAAGCCCGATCACGACATCTTTGAGACGCATCCGTTGGTCAATACCGAGTTGTACTATTTCATCAAGCACAATCGCATTGGAATTAAGCCCGCGATACAAGACATAGAGGGCAAGCGTATCCGGTTTGTCGATGGCAGCAGTGCGGAGTACGATGTGGTGGTGATGGCTACGGGGTATGTTCTTTCTTTTCCGTTTTTGGATCGGCAGATGGTGGCTACGTTTTACAAGGAAGACGGCATTTACTTGTACCGATTGATCTTTCATCCGCAATATGAGGACTTGTTTTTTGTAGGGCTCATTCAGCCCGACGGCAATCTCTGGATATTGTCGGAATTGCAGGCTAAGTTGATTGCGCGCAAGCTCACGGGTGCGTATTCCTTGCCGTCGGATGTGGAGGAGCAGGTACGCAGGGAGGTCGAGGAGCGTCGGAGGAAATACGTCCACTCGCGGCGCCATCTCATTGAGGTGGATCTCTATCGGTATCGGAAGGCGCTTCTTAAAATGTTGCGTTCATGAGCGGGAGTGGTGCGGTGGTGTGTATTACGGGATGTGGTAGTGGTATAGGCCGCCACTTAGCGGAGCGTTTTTATCGGCGCGGATACCGCGTCGTGTGTACGGATCGTGCGGTCGAACGCCTGGACTATGCGTTGGGATGGGAACGCGGGCGGGTGAGCGTCATGGCGTTGGATGTGACGCGGAGGGAGGATTGGCAGCGGTGTATGAAGCAGGTAGGCGAACGCTGGGGGCGATTGGACGTATTGATCAACAATGCCGGCGTGTTGGATACGGATTTTTTTCATGAAATCGCGGATCTGGATGTGGTCGACATACAGATCGATGTCAATCTCAAGGGGCCCATTTATGGGATGCACTATGCATTGCCCCTGTTGCGTAAAAGCCTTTCACCAGTGGTCATCAACATTTCGTCGTTGGCGGGGGTGGCGCCTATCCCGGGTATGAGCATCTATACGGCATCCAAGTACGGACTGCGGGGGTTTACTCTGGCGGTGGCCACGGAGTTGGATCGCTTAGGCATACGGGTGTACAATGTCTCTCCGGATGCGGTGCGCACGCCGTTGATTGAGGGTGTGCGTCACAAGTCGGCGAGCAATTTGCTCTATTCTGGGGTGTTGTTGAGTGTTGAGGATATTGAGCGTGTGGTCTTTCGCCTTCTGCGGAGGCCTCGGCGGCGGGAGGTACTCTTGCCGTGGTGGCGGGCCTTGCTTGCGCATTTTGCCAATTGCTTTCCGTATTGGTCGAAGGGTGTAGCTCGGCTCTTGGATGCGAAGGGTGAAAAAAAGCGGAAGCAGCTGGCAGCTCGAAACGGGGAGCATTAGGGACATGGGCGCCAGCGATTTCATACCCCAGTCAATGAAGTGCCGCACTTCGGGACCGTGTTGGGGCATTAATCGGGTCGTATGTATGAAATGGTGCGCCAAGGTCGGATGGAGAGATTGGAGTAGGTAGGCAGGGGGTCAGGCGAGGGATTGGGCGATTTGGTGTGCGCGTTGGGTGATGGCGGAGGGATTGTGTCCGAGCATGCACTGGAAGCTGCCGTTAGGGCATCGGGGGTAGCCGAGTTTGGAGCAGGGGCGGCAGGACAGGCCGTGCACTTCGAAGTGGGCATGGGGTACGAGGGTGTTGCCGTAATAGGGGCCCATACCTAAGGCGGGTACGGTGCTGCCCCAGATGACGAGTACGGGTTTTTTGAGCGCAGTGGCGATATGCATCATGCCCGTGTCGGGGGTGATGAGGAGTTTGGATTGGGCGATGAGTACGGCGGATTGGCGGATGCTGCACTTGCCACACATATTGAGCACATCCCTTTTGCCGCTGGATTCGATCATTAGTTGGGCATCTTTCCAATCTTTGACGGCGCCGACGATGACGGTGGGCAGTTGGAGCTTAGAGAGGATGGCGCTTCCGAGCTCGACGGGAATGGACTTGGTGCGATGGGCAGAGCCGATCGCCAAGGTGATGTACTGTTTGGGCAATTGGTGCCGCATTTTCTGCCAAAAGCCCTTTTCGCTGTCGAGGAAGATGTCGAGGCCGAGTCCGTCGTCTTCGACGCCAAAAGGGCGGGCGACCTCGAGATAGCGCTTGACGATGTGATCGCCCGATGGCATGAGGTTGATCTTGAAGTTGGTCAGCACCCATTTGCGCAAGTTGAGCTTGCGCAAACGGCGGACAGGAGCATGAAGACGATAGGTTAGCCGACGACTGCGGAAGTTGTTTTGCAGATCGACGATGGCATCGTATCGCCGATAAAAATTGTTCAACAGGTCGATTTGACGCGAAGGGGTGTAGTACCACAAACGATGAATGTACGGATTGTCGAGGAGGAGCTCCGAATAGCACGGCTTGACGACGAAGTCGACGGTGTATCCCGCTTTGTAGGCGCATCGGATGACGGGCGTGGTCAGTATCACATCGCCAATGGAGCTGAAGCGTATGATGAGCATGCGCTTACGTTCCTTCATTGCCCGTGGTGTTTGCGATAGGCTTCGATTATGTCGTGGCGTTGGTAAGGGCATAGTGTAATGCGGGGGCTCCGTCGAATGAAACTCTCGGTCGGGGCTTGACCTTTCGCCAGATGGTGGTATCGTATACGAGCATTATACGCGTCGTCTTGTGGAACCATGGGAAGTAGACGCCCATTATGGTGTATTTGGTCGCCGAAAGATTGGATGTGTAGCTGGCTGTAATTGGTGGCGTAGTGCCCATCGCTTGCGATGAGGGTTTCATGGGTAGTTGGACACCTGTCCACGGTTGTGGTCGACGGCTGGGAAATAGGTAGTATTTGCTCTGGCAGACTCTGTCGAAGGTGGATACTATCGAGTACCATGGCCGATATGCTGTGGACGAATGGTCGAATAGTAATAGTTGTAACAATCGATAGTTGTTGAGTGTTTGAAGCGTGGCGGTTTTTGCCAAAAGAGGCATTGCAGAGGGACGGATTGTTGGTTAGGGTGGGCCTGTATAGGCGAGGGGCATAGCGGTGAACGATTTTATATGGTGCAGAAATTTTATACAAATACTAAAAATGGTGAAAGAGCAGGCCGAGGGCGATACCCACAAAGATGAATAAGGTGACGACGCTATCGGGGTGGTGATGGTCTTCTTGATCGATTTCATACAGGATGGTCGTAGATATTTGGAGGAGCAGGCCTGTGACGATGGCAAAGAGGAAGAGCTGCCAGTGATAGGGGAAGAACTGGGAGAGGATAGCACCCATCGGCGTGCTCAGGGCAAAGATGCTCAAAGCGACGGCAAAAGCGGTGAGGGACATAGAACTTCCACGCAAGAGGGCTCCTAAGACGAGTGCTGCGGGGATTTTATGCATGATGATGGCCCAGAGCAGGGAATGGGTGGATCCTGCAAGCATGTGTGTGTGTTCGGTTTCGCCTATGTGTAGGGGAAATCCCTCGATGAGTGCGTGAAGGAGGAGTCCCAGATAGAGCACCTTCCATCGGCCCGTAGGTAGATGGAGGTGGACATGGCTGTGTTCTAAGCCCGAGCTAAAGCGGGAGAGAAAAAACTGCGATACGAATCCCAAGAGTACGAAGAGGCCGATATCGCGTTGGCCGTGGTAGGGCAGGGCGGGAAGGAGTTCGAAAAACACAATGCTCATGATAAAGGCTGCCCCAAAAGCGAGAAAGTATCGTACCCTTTTGCGGAAGGGTTCGGGGAGCCACCAACCGGCTATTCCGCCAACCAGTGCACTTACTATCAACAATATGTAATAACCAGTGGTCATGTATGCGATGTCTTTTGAAGATATTGCGCGATGATGTGGTACATGCCGTAGCCGATGAGTAGACCGATGGCAGTGCCAACGACGATATCGGAGGGATAGTGCACGCCGACGAATATCTGTGCAAATCCGACTCCTGTGGCCCATACGAGGAGGACAATGGTTGGCCAGGGGGTCTTCTTACGATGGAGGTAGTGTAAGCCGAAGTATGTCGCTAAGGCAAAGTGATTCGTGGCATGGGCAGAGGGCATGCTGTAGCCCATACCGCAGGGTACGCGTAAGAGGAGGTCTTGGAGCTCGAGGTGACAGGGGCGAGGACGCATGAAGAGGTTTTTAAGCAGTTGGCCGCTGAGGACGTCGGCCATTGCTACGGCGAGGACGGCCCCCGCTAAGAGGACCAGACCGCGCTTGCCGGCCCGAAACCCAAAGCTCACAATCCAAAACAGATACAGTGGTATCCAGGTCGTGGGATTGCGCCAATAGATGAGCATCACCTCCAGCCAGTAGGGCAAATGCAACCCGTTGATGCGTGCAAACAGCGTACTATCCCACTGTGTTAGAAGCTCCACGATGTGAACGGTCGTTTTTTCGAAAATGCACTATTATTCGGGGAGAAGAGTCGGGATGGAAAGCTCGCAGTTGATAGTCTCCAAAATGCGATAGCGGAATGAGTCCTGCCCTGTTGGCCATGCGATGCAAGTCTTCTACCGTATATAATCGCACGCGTTCGTAAAATGTTTGTTCTTCACCCGTGGGGTGTATGCAGCGTATGGTCTTGATGATGTGGGAAGGGGTGAGTTGTCGTTGGATATGAAATTGTACACCATTTTCCTGTCGGGTTTCATAGGGGTGGAGGTGTGCTCTGGTGTAGTCGGCATTGAGATAATCGATGATGAAATCGCCCTGGGGGTTGAGCGCTGCTGCGATGTGGTAGAACACCTGCTGGTCTTCGTCGTCGGAATCGAAGTAGCCAAAGCTGGTGAAGAGGTTGCAGATGAAGTCGTAAGGGCCCTGGGGCAAGGGTTGACGCATATCGTGTAGGATGTATTGCTCATTGGGCGAAGCTTGCCTTTGTGCCTCTTGTAGGGCATGGGCGGCAATGTCGATGCCGGTGACCTGGTAGCCGTATTGTGCCATGATGCGGGTATGTCTACCTCTGCCGCAGGCCAGGTCGAGGATACGCGCCTGGCTGGGTAGATTTAGATAGTGCAAGAGCCGCTGTAGGAAGCTGGCGGCCTCGCTTTCGTTGCGGTGGCGATATAGGAGCCGATAGTACTCCGTGTCAAACCACGTTGCGTACCAGGGTTTTGAAGTATCGTCCCTTGCTGGTGGAGTGCGGTCCATACGCTCGTTTTGGTTGCCCACTTCAAAGGTAGGGCATTTTAGTTGAGCGAGAACACCTGGTATATGTTTTAAAATTTATACATTTGTGCAGTAAAAGTTCAAGCGAGTAAATCAAAATTGTACGAGCTATGTGGAAGGAGTTTCGCGATTTTATTATGACGGGCAATGTCATTGAATTTGCAGTAGCGGTAATTCTGGCGGGGGCGGTCAGTCTCGTGGTGACGGGTTTTGTCAACGACATCATGATGCCCATTGTGGGGTATTTTGTCGGCGATGTCGACTTTTCGCAGATGAAGGTCGTGCTCTCGGAGGCTGTGATCGATGCCGATGGCAAGGTGGTGAAGCCGGAAAATGCCATTCGCTATGGTGCATGGATCAATACGATTGTCAATCTCGTCATCGTCGGATTGGTATTGTTTCTCATTGTCAAGGCCTATAACCGTATGAAAAAGAAAAAGGAGGAGGCCCCAGCAGCGCCTGCTGGTCCATCGACGGAGGATCTCCTCGCCGAAATTCGCGATCTGCTCAAGAAGCAAACGTGATTTAGGGGGCGCGTATTAAGACGAGCCGTCCCACTTGGATCGTCCTATCGGCGTGGGAGAGGCGGAAGAGGTAGGTTCCGGAAGGTAAGTTGTCGGGAAGTTTTATGCTATATGTAGCGCGCTCTTCGTAGATCGGCAGCACGTATTGGTAGATGAGCTGGCCGTGGAGGTCGTACAGGGTCCAGTCGTAGCTGCCGGGGGCAGGTGATGTCGTTTCGAGGTAGATCTGCCCATAGCATGGATTGGGGAAGATGCGGTGGAGAGTGGGCGTGTCGTTTGTCGCAGGGCAGGGGACTACTTCGATGCGATCAGTTTCGAACTGCGTATTTACGGAGAGCGGTGTCAGTGCGGCTTCATCGATGAAGATCTCTGGTGGTACTTGGGATGCGATGAGGATTGTAAAGAGCGTGTCGGTGCTTGTACATTCGACCGGGTGAGCGGCATTCCAGGCGATGAATACCCTGTGGTCGACGATGTGGTGATACTCGTCCACTAATGGGAGGGTTACAGGCAAGATGGCGCGTATTGTGCCGGAGGATGTAAATAGGGATAGCTGTAAAGCGGAGGTGGGTTGGGTAGAAGTGCTGAAGAAGTGTACGGCGTAGAGCTCGTCGTCGACGCGTTGGGTGACGTAGTACCACTGCCATGTCGATTGGGGCTGGCTACGAGTTTTAATAAAATCGCCCGACACATCGCCCATTTTGATGCCTTTCCAGTGGATGGTGATGACGCTGTCCCGGGGGTTGGGCACGAAGTTATGGGTATTGGGATGCCTTCTGAGCGCATTGAGATCGTCGAAGTCGGTCGACGAGAGATAGAGTTTCCAGGAGGGGACGTGGCGAAAGCGGGACCATTTGTTGAGCAAGAGTTTTCGGATGATGCCGATATCTGCCACGGAGAGGTCGCCGCTGTTGTTGACATCGCCGGCAATGATTTGCCATGCCTTCGTGATCGGCCGAATGCCGAGGAGGTGATATTGGATGAGCTGCAGGTCGAGTACGGAAAGGCCTCTTAAGTATTGATGCTCATGGCGAAGGGTAATGGTATACTGTTGGCCCGGATGTTTTTGTACTCGTAGGTCGTACGGGCTGTTGTATTGGCCTGTGGCGAGTGTGTCGGGGCCGCGTGGGGTAGACCGCTGTACGACGATGTGTACACGACGGAGTGGTCGGCCCCCTAAGGAGGTGACGCTGCCGTGGAGACGTAGCAAGTGTCCATTGCAATGGTTATTGGCCTGGATTTGCACCTGGGCGGTACACGAGGCGATGTTGCCTGCCTCGTCACGGACATATACGGTCACCGTGGTGTCCAGTATGCGTTGTCCCTTGAGATCCGCACAGTTAAATTGGACGCTGTCGACGTACTGATTGGGGCGAAAGCTGTAGCGCAGGGCACTTGTATCGGTGCAGTTGTCGGAGCTTTGGAGTATGAAATGGTCGACGGGCAGCGTGATGGTCCCTGATTCGGGCATGATGACGGTGTTGATTTGATCGCGGCAATAGACGGTAGGAGGTTTGCAATCGCGTACGGTGATGCGTTGGGTACAGGTAGCGACATTGCCACAATCGTCTTCGACGCGCCATTCGACGCGATGGGTGCCGAGGGGTAGAATGATCGTGCTATTGGTATAGGGATTCCAGTTGCTCCATTGGCCAGCTTGGTCGATATCTATTCGGTAGTACCATTTCATGGCCTCTTGAGGCGTGCAATCGTCTACAGCAGTGGGTTGGTAGACAAATTGACCGCTGCATGGGGATGCACTGCTCACGGTTTCATACAGACACAGTACAGTATCTCTACAAAAGGGGCTATCGATTACGGGAGGTTGGGAGTTGACGACACGGATGATTTGCGTATCCTGCCATATGCCTGCAGTGTGTTTGTCGTACCGACACCAATCGATGACGGTCCACTCGCGGGCAATGGTAAAGCAGGCCGAATCAGCCTGGTAGTAATAGCGGTCGGTGTAGGTGACCTGTACGTCTGCACAGCCCGTATTGCGCAGGGCGTAGGCGCTGTCGAGGCGCGTCGAGGTTGAGGGATCGAGCTCGGCATCGTCTGAGCAACTCAAGGTTATCGGCGGGTCGATGATATCTGCTGGCCAGTGGATGTCGGCCTCGGAAAAGGGATGACGGTTGACGAAGGTGATGCGCTGGATAGCCGAGTCGACATTGCCCGCAGGATCCGTCGCTGTAAAGCGCCGTATCAGCACACCGCTACCACAGTGCAACGAGTGCTGTATGCTTTCTTCCACGACGACACGATCGCAGTTGTCTATTACATAACCGTCCAATCCCATGTATTGGCGTCGGCCGTCGATGGTGAGAAAGATGCTATCACGCTGGTCGCGGTGCATGGCAATACGGCCGAATAGGGCAGCTGTACTGTCGATATCCCACGAAAAGTCGCAGGGAACGGTCATGTCGGGTGGCGGCACGATGCGCGGAGGCGTTTTGTCGTCGACGCGCACTTCGACCATGCAAACCGAGGAGTTGCCGGCGGCATCAAAGACGGCGAGTTCGACCATGATGCGTTTGTCGGCATCATCACAGCAGAAGTGTATGGTGGGCGCAAAGTCGTTGGTAGAACTACAGGTGGATGCGCTGTCCACGCGTCGCGCTAAGAAGTGGTTAATGCCACAATTGTCCCGACTGCCGTCGTCTAAGGCTTGAGCATCTAAGATGTGTTGGCCATCGTCGGAGAGTGTGACCACGGTGTGATTTTCGCAGACGATGTCGGGGGGGCGCCTATCGGCCACGTAAAACATTACAGTACAACTCGCCTTATTGCCGCAGTCGTCAACGATTTCATACTCCAGCCAATGACAGCCCGTATCGAGTTGACTCAAGACGAATGGAGCTTCGTCGGGGCGGCGGTAATCTCCAACGAGACGCTTGTTACGTGGATCGGGCTGACAGGCATCATCGGGCCGATGAGCGATGTGGTAGATGCGGTATTTCCATTGTGAGCAGTGCTCTTCTACTTGTATCGGTGCAGAAGGGCTGTTGGGGATTGGCACTTGATAGCTTGCGAAGCAATCATAGGGCGACACCGATGCGGTATCGTAGGCCAGAGTGTCTGAAGTGCAGAGCAATGAAGGGGCGGTTGTATCGGTGATGACGATGCGTTGGCTTGTGGACACCTTGCGCTGAGATGGTGGAGCACACCAGTCGATGACGGTCCAAGTGCGTAGGATTTTTTGAGTGCCACCGCAGGAGGGAATGAGGTGGTCTTCGTACGTGGCGTAGAGCCAGCTGCAACCGTTGGCAACGGGATAGCCCGTTACATCGGGGTGGGGGGTACCCTGATCGGTCGCCTTCCAGCTGTCGAGACAGTCGATTACGGTGTCGTGCAAGGGCTGCAGATCATCGGGGATGCGTGGGCGGATGATGCGTATGGTGTCGTTGCATCGGGTGTAGTTGCCCGAGGCATCGATAGCTTCCCATGTACGGACGATGGTTTTAAACGAATCTTCGCAGATGAAATCGTTGAGCACTTCGTCGCTGTAGCGGAGGCGCACCGTACCGCAGGAGTCCCAGTGGTCGACGAGGTATTCGTCGTCGGAAGCTGTGGGCGTGATGACGGCGCTATTGGGTAGGGGGAAGCCCAGCGCTTCGGGAGAAAGGTCTGCACTACAGCGCACTGTGTCGTTACCACAGCGTAGCGGTGGTATATATTTGTCTTCGATATAGAGGCGGCCGTGGCAGTAATTTTGCACACAGGTGTCGACTACCTTGAAGCGTATGGTGTCGCCGATGTATCGGCAGTCGATGACGGTGCCGGGGATGACGGAGCCATCGGGTGCGTAGAGCTCCAGCTTCCAGCACGGATTGGTGCCGCGGCCCTCGGTGAGGATTTCCAGGTCGAGCTCCACTTCTCCATCGGTATTGAGGGAGACGTTAAGGAGGTCGTTGCAGATGAGGTATGGGTTGATGGGGCCGGGCAGGGAGCTTGCACAGCTGGTACGATAGACTTCGACATCGCCGGGGCTGGTGTGCTCGACGATGGAATTGTCTAAGTCGATGAAGAAGTCCGTATAGGCGTTGCCGCGCATTATGGCGGTGACAGGAAGATTGCCGCTGGCATGAATACCCTGTACGCCGTAGTAAAATCCTGGGCTGCTGTACAGAGTGGACATAAAGTTGGCCGTAGCCCACAACATCGAGTCGCATTGGGCATAGGGATTGGTGCTGCGCTGGAGATATCCGTAGTCGACACCTCCGGCGGCATTGGCTCCGTCGTAGCCGGGGAGGACGTTCCATCCACCCACGTAAAATTTCCTCCCCGACAATTGCCATCGGCCATTGCGCTGCACCATTTCGGTGACCCATGCGCGATTCGGATGGCCTCGTTCGGCAAGAGCCAATCGACCGTCTTCGGCAAAGGCCATATCCGTGATCCAAGAAGAGGCTGCCGTGATCGTATCGATGGCAAATTCGAACTGCTCTCCACCGGCATAGACGCCGTTGCGGTAGAGGGCGCGTCCACCAAAGTCGCCGTTGGACTGCAGTGGGATCGAATAAATGGCGTGTCCCGCATGCTGGGGATCGCGCCTACGGGCGAAGTACACGCGCGTCACACCATTGGAATCGGTGTGGATGGCGATGCCCCACACTTGCTCCTCTTCAATAGTAATGCCCTTGCTGCCGTCGTCTAAGGCAAAGGGATCGTAGACGCTGACTACTTGTGCTGGACTGCGCTTGAGATCGATACGGTAAATACGCCCGTCTTCCAGGTTGGTTGCAAAAAGTTGGTGGTGTTCGACATCGTAGGCGATGTTACCAATGCCGTTTCCCCGGCCTCCCGTATTGGGTATAGTCGTCGACGGCAGCGGCGGTAATACCGACGTATCGACGGTATGGATGAGTATGTGTATGTTGGCGGCATGCTCTCCATCGGCACGGTAGATGCCCGCCGGCCCGGCAGGTCCGACTTGTTGGGTGTGCGCTATGGGATAGATGTTGCTGAGCGAATACACATCGCTGGCTCCAAAGTAAACATTGCCCATGCTGTCGAAGGCAAGTCCGAAGACCTGCCCCATATTGGCCAGTGTCCACGTGGGCGGAGTGCGGACGATCGACGGATCATCGACACACCAGTCCTTGCCCCTGGGTGCCCTACCTGTCTTGCGCGTGTCGTACAGCTCGGCTACCGTATTCGACAGGTTATCTGTCGCCGCAAAATGCGTCACCACCATCATCCCCCGATGAATGGTCTGCCCGTAGCTGAAGGAAAGATACTGCGCAATACACCACACCATTAATATAAGTATGGCCGTACTTCGCACTGTTGGATGGAAGCGGATGGGCACGAGATAAGTCCTATGCCGTGGTGCTAAGCGCATTCGCCAAATTTCATATTAAACTTTTTCATAATATGATGCTTGCAAAACACATGCCAAAGCGGGGGGCAGCGGGAGGTATACATAAGGGTACGGCACGGATGGAGGGATGAGCTCGCCTTTGGTGCCGTGCTGTGATCCTCTTTGTGTCGGTTGAACAGTGGTTGAGGAGCAAACCTTTTGGTGTCTTGTGGGTTTTACTGTGCAGCTACTGCGAAAAAGCGGTGGTCTTTTTCGGGAAAAAATCCCATTTTCTTGGCGGGTACATTGAAAAAATTAATGTACCTTTGCACTCACTTTTTCGCAGGGGTAGGCTGCGAGAGGTGCACGGTTGTTGAATAAGAGAAGTCTAACGATAGATTCGTGAGCTTATGCCGACGATTAATCAGTTAGTGCGTAAAGGGAGAAAGAAGGTTGCCTCGGTCAGCAAATCCAAGGCATTGGAGGGCTGTCCGCAGAAGCGCGGGGTGTGTACCCGTGTGTACACGACCACGCCCAAGAAGCCCAATTCAGCCTTGCGCAAGGTGGCCAAGGTGCGTCTGACCAATGGCATTGAGGTCATTGCCTACATCCCAGGTGAGGGCCACAATCTCCAGGAGCACAGCATCGTGTTGGTACGCGGGGGTAGGGTAAAAGACCTACCCGGAGTGCGTTACCAGATCATTCGCGGTGCCTTGGATACTGCGGGAGTAGAAGACCGCCGCAAGTCGCGATCGAAATACGGAACCAAAAGGCCTAAGAAATAATCAAATCGCCTGAGGTATGCGAAGAAAACGACCAAAGCCAAGAGTCATACCGCCGGATCCCGTCTACAACGATCCGATGGTCATGAAATTTATCAACAACATCATGCGTCGAGGGAAGAAGGCCCTTGCCATGCGCATCTTTTACGATGCCATGGACATCATCAAAAAGCGCACGGACGAAAATCCCTACGAAATTTGGAAAAAGGCCCTCGAAAACGCCACTCCGTACTTGGAGGTGCGTTCGCGGCGTATTGGTGGAGCGACCTTTCAGATACCGACTGAAATCCCTGAAAACCGCCGTATCTCGATTGGTATGAAATGGTTGATACAATACGCCAAGCAGCGCCACGGCAAGGGAATGTCGGAAAAACTCGCCGCCGAAATCATCGCCGCATCCAACAACGAAGGCGGAGCCGTCAAGCGCAAAAACGAAATGCATCGTATGGCCGAAGCCAACCGCGCCTTTGCGCACTTTAGAGTGTGAGCTGCTAAGAGATAAAATGTTTGTTGATTATGGCTAAGGATTTGAGATTTCTTCGAAATATCGGAATTGCCGCCCATATCGATGCCGGCAAGACAACTACAACGGAACGTATCCTCTATTATACCGGTTTGACGCATAAAATCGGTGAAGTACACGAGGGTGCCGCCACTATGGACCACATGGAGCAGGAAAAGGAGCGCGGTATCACCATCACCGCTGCGGCAACAAAGGTCCACTGGAATTGGCTTGGAAATACGTACGAAATCAACATCATCGACACGCCGGGTCACGTCGACTTTACAGTCGAAGTAGAGCGTTCGCTGCGCGTGCTCGACGGTGCTGTAGCACTCTTTTGTGCCGTATCGGGGGTAGAGCCGCAGTCCGAAACCGTCTGGCGGCAAGCGGACAAGTACAAAGTGCCGCGCATCGCCTTTGTCAATAAGATGGACCGTTCGGGCGCCGATTTCTTCCATGTCGTCGAAGATATACGCAACAAACTCGGAGCCAACGCCATTCCGCTCCAGGTGCCCATCGGCGTGGAAGACACTTTCCGCGGGGTGGTCGACCTCATCACCGACGAAGCCAAGATTTGGAACGAAGAGGATCTCGGCATGACTTATGAAGTGGTGCCTGTCCCCGAAGACCTCGTCGACACGGTGCGGGAGTACAAGGAAAAGCTCCTCGAAGCCGTAGCCGAATACGACGAGAGCCTGATGGAGAAGTACTTCGAAGATCCCTCGTCGATCACGCCCGATGAAATACGCGCAGCCATCCGCAAGGCCGTCATCGACATGAGCATGACGCCAGTGCTCTGCGGTTCGGCCTTTAAAAACAAGGGCGTACAGGCCTTGCTCGACGCGTGTTGTGCTTTCTTGCCCTCACCACTGGATAAGGGGCCCGTCCAGGGACGCAATCCCCAAACCGACCAGACCGAAGTGCGACGGCCGACACTCGACGATCCCTTTACCTCTCTATGCTTTAAAATCACCACCGATCCCTACGTGGGACGGCTGGCCTTTATTCGCGTATATTCGGGCCAACTCGAAGAGGGCAGCTATGTGCTCAATACGCGCACGATGAAAAAAGAGCGCATGTCGCGTCTCTATCAAATGCACGCCAACAAGCAAAATCCCATCAAAAAAGTGGAGGTCGGCGACATTGCGGCTGCCGTAGGATTTAAAAACATACGCACCGGCGACACGCTCTGCGATGTCGATCATCCCATCGAGCTGGAGAGCATGTCTTTCCCCGAACCCGTCATCGGTGTCGCCATCGAGCCCAAGTCCCAAAAAGACATGGACAAGCTCGGAATGGCGCTCTCCAAGCTCGCCGAAGAGGATCCCACCTTCCGCGTGCGGTTTGACGAAGAGACCAACCAGACCATCATCAGCGGCATGGGAGAGTTGCACCTCGAAATTATCGTCGACCGCCTGCGCCGCGAATTTAAAGTCGAGTGCAATCAGGGACAACCCCAGGTCAACTACAAAGAGCGCCTGACGAAAACGGTCGATCACACACAGCGATTGAAAAAGCAAACCGGCGGTGCCGGACTCTTCGCACAGATCTCCTTCGAAATAGGGCCCGCCGATGAGGAGTTCCTCCAGAGCGAGGAGTTTAAGAGCGGCAAGCAGCGCCTCCAGTTTGTCAACGACATCTTCGGCGGTGCCATCCCCAAAGAGCTCATCCCCTCGGTCATCAAGGGCTTTGAGGCGATGATGGACACAGGCGTACTGGCAGGTTACGCCCTCGAAAGCATGAAAGTGCGCGTCTACGACGGCCAAACACACCCTGTCGACTCCAAACCCATCGCCTTTGAGCTCTGTGCTAAGGAAGGCTTTAAAGAAGCTGCTCCGAAAGCTGAGCCACAGCTGCTCGAGCCCATCATGAAAGTCGAGATCGTTACTCCCGAAGAATTCGTCGGACCGATCATCGGAGATCTCAACCGTCGCCGGGGGATCCCCAAAGGACAGGAATCGCGACCGGGCGGCGTCATCGCCATCCAGGCAGAAGTGCCGCTGGCCGAAATGTTTGGGTACGTCACCACCTTGCGCACCATCACTTCAGGGCGTGCAAGCAGTACCATGGAATTTTCCCATTACGCTCCCGTGCCGCCCAATATCGCCGAAACCATCATCAAAAAAGCCAAAGGAGAAGTCAACGTCTAACATCTAAAATAACACAGGCATGAATCAAAAAATTCGCATCAAACTCCGCTCGTACGACCACAACCTCGTCGATAAAGCAGCGGAAAAAATCGTCAACACCGCACGCGAGACGAGGGTACACGTCGTGGGTCCGATTCCTCTGCCTACCGAAAAGCAAATCTTCACCGTCTTGCGCTCGCCACACGTCAACAAAAAATCGCGCGAGCAATTCCAGCTTCGGACCCATAAGCGCCTCATCGAAATCTACTCGCCTAAGCCCGACACCATCGAAGCGCTCTCAAAGTTGGAGCTCTCTAGTGGTATCGAAATCCAGGTGAAGCTCACTTAAGTAGAGCTCAATCCACCCGACGAGTAGTGTACTGTGGCTTTTGGTAGTATAAAATGGTAGAAAAGTGAACGGACTCATAGGTAAAAAACTCGGGATGACCAGTGTCTACGACAGTGACGGTAAGCAAGTGGCTTGCACCGTCATCCTCGCCGAGCCCAATGTCGTGACGCAGATCAAAACCGTCGAAACCGACCAATACAACGCCGTCCAGCTCGGCTTCGGTGAGCGCAAGGAAAAACGCACCACCAAACCTCTCCTCGGACACTTCAAAAAAGCAGGTACCACTCCCAAGCGAAAACTCGTCGAGTTTCGCGACTTCTCCATACCCGTCAAGCTCGGCGATACCATCTCCATCACAGATGTGTTTGAAGAAGGCGATACCGTACACGTCGTAGGCACGTCGAAGGGAAAGGGCTTTCAAGGGGTGGTCAAAAGACACGGCTTCCGCGGAGTCGGCGATGCCACCCACGGCCAACACAACCGCCAGCGTCACCCCGGCTCCATCGGCGCTTCCGCCTTCCCGTCAAGAGTCGTCAAAGGCCTCCGCATGGCCGGCCGCATGGGCAACCAACGCGTCAAAATACGCAACCTCAAAATCGTCAAAATCCTCCCAGAACAACACATCCTACTCGTCAAAGGTGCTGTACCCGGCCATAAAGGTGCCTTCGTCATACTTCAAAAAGAAGAAGGATAGACAAAAACGTAGCGACTATGAAAGTGGAAGTCATCGATATAGAGGGTAAAAATACCGGCCGAACCGTCGAGCTATCCGATGAAGTGTTCGGCATAGAGCCCAACGAACACGTCGTATACCTCGCCGTCAAACAATACCTCGCCCACCAGCGTCAAGGTACGCATAAGACCAAAGGGCGCAGCGAAGTCAAGGGCTCTCGAAGGAAGCTCTACCGCCAAAAGGGCACCGGCCGTGCACGTGTCGGCGACATTAAAAACCCCATCTTCCGAGGCGGAGGCACCGTGTTCGGACCCCAACCGCGCAAATACACCATTAAACTCAACAAAAAAGTCAAGCGCCTCGCTCGACGCAGCGTTCTTTCCGACCGCGCCAAAAAGGGCATGATCAAAGTAATCGAAGACTTTACCTTCGACGCACCAAAGACGAAGCAGTACATCCAGGTACTCAAAAACCTCGGCCTCGACGGTCAAAAGAGTACCCTCATATTGCCCGAAACCGACAAACACATCGTCCTCTCCGCCCGCAACATACCAAAAGTATTTGTGCGGCGAGTACACGACCTCAATACCTACGACCTGCTCAACGGAGGCCAGCTCCTCATCATGGAAAGCGCCGTCGAAAAAATCAACCAATTTTAACCCAAACCCTTCAAGCCATGAAGCGTATCATCATAAAACCCGTCATCTCCGAAAAGGCAGAGCGACTCATCGAAAAGCACAACCAATACACCTTTATTGTCGCCAAGGATGCCAATAAAATCGAAATCGCTAAAGCGATCGAAGAAAAGTACAACGTCTCCGTCAAGGCCGTCAATACCGCCATCATGCCGGCGAAGATGCTTCGCCGATACACCAAGCGAGGTATCATCCACGGCAAAAAACCGTCGTACAAAAAAGCAGTCGTAACGCTGGATGCCAACGACAGCATCGACATCTATGGAACTGAATAAACTTTGACGTCATGCCAGTAAAAAAATACAAACCCGTCACACCGGGATTGCGCTTTCGAGTGACGAATGCCTACGCCGAACTGACAACCGACAGGCCGGAAAAATCGCTCACCGTCGGCATCAAGAAGACAGGCGGGCGGAACAATCAAGGGCGTCGCACGGTGCGATACAGAGGTGGGGGGCACAAGCGCCGCTATCGAATCATCGATTTCAAACGCGACAAAGATGGCGTGCCCGCTACCGTCAAAACCGTCGAATACGACCCCAATCGTTCGGCTTTCATCTCTTTGGTCTGGTACGCCGACGGCGAAAAGCGTTACATCATCGCCCCGCGCGGCATCCAGGTGGGACAAAAAATCATGTCGGGGGAAAACGCCTCTCCCGACTTAGGCAACGCCCTCTACCTCAAAGATATTCCCGTCGGTACTACCGTCCATTGTATCGAAATGCATCCCGGCAAGGGAGCCCAACTCGCCCGAAGCGCAGGAAATTACGCCATATTGGTCGGCAAGGAAGGAAAATACGCCATCCTCAAATTGCCCTCGGGTGAGGTGCGCAAAATCCTCCTCAGCTGCAAAGCCACCATAGGACAGGTGTCCAATCCCGACCACCAGCTCGTCAAATACGGAAAAGCCGGTGTCCGCCGTTGGCTCGGCCGTCGACCTCGTACACGTGGTGTCGCCATGAACCCCGTCGACCACCCCATGGGCGGTGGCGAAGGTAAAGCCAGCGGTGGCCATCCCCGTTCGCGCAAAGGCCTCTACGCGAAGGGTAAAAAGACGCGCAATCCCAAAAAACCATCCACCAAACTCATTCTCAGTCGCCGAAAATCCAAGAAGAAAAAATAAAACCCATTAGCTTATGGCACGCTCGCTGAAAAAAGGACCGTACGTACATCACAAATTGCTCAAAAAAATCGCCCAAATCCACCAGTCCGGTCGACGCGACAAGAGCATCAAGACCTGGTCCAGAGCCAGCATGATCATACCCGATATGGTGGGGTTGACCATCATGGTACACGACGGAAGAAAGTTCGTGCCCGTATTCATAAAGGAGAGTATGGTGGGCCACAAGCTCGGCGAGTTTGCGCCTACCCGCACATTTAAAGGCCACGCCGGTCACCGCAAAAAATAACAAACCATGGAAGCAAAAGCCATCTTGAGAAATTGTCCCATGTCGGCGCGCAAAATGCGACTCGTCGCCGATATCGTCCGCGGCAAAGAGGTCACCGATGCGCTCTATACCCTCAAGTTTACGCGAAAGAAGGCCGCCTCCATCCTCGAAAAACTCCTCCTATCCGCCGTGGCGAACTGGGAATACAAAAACGACAATACCGTCGATGCCGACGACTATAAACTCATCATCAAAAAACTCCTCGTCGATCAAGCCACTCCCCTCAAGCGCTTTCGACCAGCGCCCATGGGTCGGGCTATGCCCTACAAAAAACACCGCTGCCACATCACCATCGTCATCGAAAATAAAGTGCCACTGCCCACCGAACAGGAGCAGTCCGAACAAGTAGCCGAGACAGTGTCCGAAGAAACCGCAGAAAAGACAGATGAACAATAATTTCATACGTATAAAATCGTAGCATATGGGTCAAAAGACAAACCCCATCGGCAACCGACTGGGCATCATTCGCGGATGGGACTCCTTCTGGTTTGATGAAAAAAACTATGCGCAAAACGTCGTCAGCGACTACCAGATACGCGACTACTTGCGCAAGCGCATTAAACGCGGCGGCATATCACGCATTATCATAGAGCGTCCGCTCAATAAAATCAATATCACCATCAACACTTCCAAGCCCGGCGTCATCATCGGCCGCCAGGGCAAGGAGGTCGATGCCATTCGCGAAGAGCTCAAAAAGCTCACCGGCAAAGACGTCTCTATCGATATCTACGAAATCCGCCAGCCCGAACTCGATGCCTATCTCGTGGCGGAAAACATCGTCCAGCAAATCGAAAAGCGCGCCAGCTATCGACGGGCCGTCAAAATGGCCATCCAATCGACCATGCGCGCCGGCGCAAAGGGCATTAAAGTGCGAGTCTCGGGACGACTCAATGGCGCTGAAATGGCCCGCTCAGAAGAGTACAAAGACGGCCGCATTCCACTGCATACCTTCCGCGCAGATATCGACTACGCACTCCAGGAAGCACATACCATCTACGGTAAAATCGGCGTCAAGGTGTGGATCTGCAAGGGCGAAGTCCTCGAAAAGCGAGAGCTCACGCCCAGCGCCATCCGCGACCGCAAGCGAAGAAGCGACCGACGCGGACGCCGACGCTAAGTTCAACCATTTTATACTACCAAAATTGAACGAAAAATACTACCTTTGCACCGCTTTTGACCAGGCGTAGAGCCTCAAGCGATCAAACTTAACAACACCATTACGATGCTGCAACCAAAACGAACCAAATATCGCAAACAACAAAAAGGGAGGATCCGAGGGGTGGCCTCTCGAGGCTATACCGTTGCTTTTGGCTCGTTTGGGCTCAAATCCCTCGAACCCGGCTGGATCACCAGTCGTCAGATCGAAGCTGCACGTGTCGCCATGACGCGTCACATGCGCAGGGAAGGAAAAGTATGGATCCGCATATTTCCCGACAAACCCATCACCAAAAAACCCCTCGAAGTCCGCATGGGTAAGGGTAAAGGCAATGTCGAATACTACGTAGCCGTCGTCAAACCCGGCACCATCATGTTTGAAATCGATGGCGTCAAAAGAGCCGTGGCAGAAGAAGCGCTCCGACTGGCGGCGCAAAAACTGCCCGTCAAGACGAAAATCACCGTACGTCCAGATTACGTCGAATGACCGTCTAAAATCCGTCAACCATGCCTAATAAAGCATATCAGGAATTCGTCCAAATGAGCGATGAGGAGCTCATCGAACAAGTCCAAAAGGCCAAAAAGGCCTACGACGAAATGCGCTACGAACACAGCGTCACCGGCATCGAATCTCCCATCGCTCTGCGCAAGCTCCGCCGCGATATCGCGCGCATGCTTACCGAACTGCGCAAGCGCGAGCTCGACCGAATGTCTGAAGAAGAACTCGCCAAGCGCTCCAAAATTCGCGCTCGTCGACGACGACAGAAAAAGCAAAAACGCAAAAAATAAATGCATTGACCATGTCTACCGAACTACCACCATGGCTCAAAGGTCGAAAACAACGCGTCGGCACCGTCGTTTCCGATAAAATGGATAAAACCGTAGCCGTACTGATCGAGCGCTATGTGCCACATCCCAAGTACAAAAAGCGCATCAAGCGCTCCAAAAAGTTTCTCGCCCACGACGAAAACAATGAGTGCCGCGTGGGCGACGTCGTCCGCATCATCGAAACACGACGCTATAGCAAACGAAAAGCATGGAAAGTGCTCGAAATCATCGAGCGAGCCAAATAAACCGTTTTAAACCCAACGACCATGATCCAACAGGAAACACGCCTCAAAGTAGCCGATAACACCGGAGCGACTGAAGTGCTCTGCATTCGCGTACTCGGTGGCTCCAAACGCCGATATGCCTCCGTGGGCGATAAAATCGTGGTCACGGTCAAAAGCGCCACGCCAGGGGGAATCAAAAAGGGTACCGTCTCCCGCGCTGTCGTCGTGCGCACCAAAAAAGAAGTCCGACGAAAAGACGGCACCTACATCCGCTTTGACGACAACGCCTGCGTCTTGCTCAATGCACAAGACGAACCCAGAGGTACGCGCATCTTCGGACCCGTAGCGCGCGAACTGCGCGAAAAAAACTTCATGCGCATCGTGAGCTTAGCTCCTGAAGTACTGTAAAACCAAAACCGCGAACCCATGGCAAAGAAACGATTTCAACCCAAGCCAAAAATAAAAAAAGGCGACACAGTCGTCGTTATCGCCGGTAGCCACAAATACAAAGGTGTCAAAGGTAAAGTGCTCGCCGTGTATCCGAAGAAAAACCGCGTGCTCGTCGAGGGCGTCAATATCGTCAAAAAACACGTCAAACCTACCGAAACCCAAAAGGGCGGCATCATCGAAGTCGAAGCCCCCATCCATATTTCCAACGTCATGTACTGGGATGAAAAAATCGGCGCACCAACACGCATCGGCCGAAGAGTAGAAAACGGCAAAATCGTCCGATATTCCAAAAAATCGGGTAGAACAATCGATTGAGTCAACGCAAGTAAAGCGATTAAGACCATAGGGCTATGGAAAAATACGAACCGAGACTGAAAAAATACTACAGAGAAGAAGTCGTCCCCAAACTCATGGAGAAGTTTGGGTATAAAAATGTCATGCAAGTACCTCGGCTGGTCAAAATAGTACTCAACCGAGCCGTAGGAAAGGCTACCCAGGATAAAAAGCTCGTCGACTACGCGGTCGAAGAGCTCACCACGATTGCCGGCCAACGCGCCGTGCCCATTAAGGCCAAGCGCAGCGTGGCCAACTTCAAACTCCGCAAAGGCATGCCCATCGCCGCTAAGGTCACCCTCCGACGCGATCGCATGTGGGAGTTTCTCGACAAACTCATCAACGCAGCGCTCCCCCGCGTGCGCGACTTCAAAGGCGTCAGCGATAAGAGCTTCGACGGTAGAGGTAATTTTAACATGGGCGTCGACGAACAAATCATCTTCCCCGAAATTATTGTGGATAAAATACACGAAATCGGTGGTCTCGATATCGCCATCGTCACCACCGCTAAGACCGATCAGGAAGCCTACGAGCTGCTCAAAGAGCTCGGCTTCCCCTTTAAAAATTCTTAAAAAATAGTAGAGCAATGGCTAAGAAATCAATTATAGCACGACAGAAAAAACGCGAGCGACTCGTAGCAAAATACGCCGAGCTGCGCAGACAGCTCAAAAAGGAAGGCAAATGGCTGGAGCTCGACAAACTCCCCAAAAATGCCTCACCCGTGCGTCTGCGCAACCGCTGCCAGATCACCGGTAGAGCACGCGGCTATTTCCGCAAATTCGGAATCTCGCGCATCATGCTGCGCCAAATGGCCAACGAAGGCCTGATTCCGGGTATTACTAAAGCCAGCTGGTAAATCCATTCGACTATGGCCAAGAAAAACAAACTGTCTACCAAAGTAACCGATCAATTAGGCGATTTCCTCACGCGTATACGCAATGCCCAAATGGCAGGTCATCGTGTACTCGAAGTACCTGCCTCCAAACTCAAAAAACGCATCACCGAAATCCTCTACGACCAGGGTTATATCCGCAAGTACAAATTCGACAAGGACGACAGAGGATTTGAAATCATACGCATCGCCCTCAAGTACGAAAAAGACACCGGCCTGCCCGTCATCAAAGGCATCGGCCGCATCAGCAAACCCTCGCTGAGAAAATACGCAAAGGCGAAAAACATACCGTACATCATCAACGGCCTCGGCATCGCTATCGTATCTACATCTAAAGGAGTGATGACCGACAAAGAAGCCCGCCGACAAAACGTCGGGGGTGAACTCCTCTGCTACGTCTATTAATAGAAAATCGTTCGCTTATGTCGCGTATCGGCAAAAACCCTATACCTATCCCAAACGGAGTCGAAGTCACCGTCGACAAGAGCAATGTCGTAACCGTCAAGGGTCCGAAGGGACAACTCACCCAACAAGTCGACCCGGATATCACCGTCGAAATCGAAGACAATACCATCTATGTCAAGCGCCCCACCGACCAAAAGCGCCATAAAGCGATGCATGGACTGTATCGCTCGCTCATCGCCAATATGGTCGAAGGCGTCTCTAAGGGATATGTCAAAGAACTCGAATTGGTAGGTGTGGGATATCGCGTCTCCAACCAGGGCAATCTCCTCGAAATCCACGTGGGCTACTCTCATCCCATCCTCTTCGTCGTGCCCGAAGAGCTCAAAGTATCGACCGAGATGAAAAAAGGTAGCCCACCACTCATACGCTTAGAAGGAATCGACAAGCAACTCATCGGCGAAATCGCCGCCAAAATCCGATCCTTCCGTAAACCCGAACCCTACAAGGGCAAGGGTATCCGATATAAAGGAGAAGTCATACGCAGGAAAGTGGGTAAAATGGCTGGTAAATAACCGTAGACTATGGCAAAGTCAAAAGCTGAAAGGAGAGAGCGCATCCGTAGAGGTATTCGCAAAAAGATACACGGCACGGCCGAACGGCCACGGCTGTGCGTGTTCCGCAGCAATAAAGAAATCTACTGCCAGTTTGTCGACGACGATCGCGGCGTGACGCTGGCAGCCGCTTCATCAAGAGATAAGGGCATCGATAAATCTCTTACTCCAATAGAACAGGCCTTTCAAGTGGGTAAGCTCGCTGCCGAAAGAGCGCTCCAAAAAGGCATTACCAAAGTCGTATTCGACCGCGCCGGATACCTCTATCACGGACGCGTCAAAGCACTCGCCGAAGGAGCACGTGAAGGTGGATTGGATTTTTAAACGTAAACGTTGCAAGCTATGACAGTGGGAAAATCTCTTCGCAAACTAAAAAAGATAAAAGCAGCCGAACTCGAACTCGAACAACGCGTCGTGGCCATCAAGCGTGTGGCAAAAGTCACCAAAGGAGGACGCACGTTTGGGTTTGCTGCTACCGTCGTCGTCGGCAATAAAAACGGCATCGTCGGCCATGGCCACGGCAAGGCCCGAGAAGTGTCTCTCGCCATCTCCAAAGCCGTCGATGATGCCAAGAAAAACCTCGTCCAGGTCCCCCTCAAAGGGACCACCGTCCCACACGAACAGTGGGGAAAATTCGGTGCCGCACGCGTGTTTATTAAGCCCGCCGTCGAAGGTACCGGTGTCATTGCAGGTGGATCGATGCGCGCCGTGCTCGAATGCGCCGGCATCCACAACGTACTCTGTAAATCCATGGGCTCTTCCACGCCCGAAAACGTCGTCAAAGCAACCATCGATGCGCTCGTCAAAATGCGTACCGCCGAAGAAGTAGCACGTGCACGAGGCATTTCACTTCAAAAAGTCTTTAACGGCTAAGACTATGGCTAAGATTCAAATCACACAAGTGCGAAGTAAAATCGGTCGACCCAAAAAACAAAAGGCTACTCTTGAAGCCTTAGGTCTACGACGCATGCACCAAACCGTCGTCCACGAAGCCACGCCCCAAATATTGGGAATGGTTCGAAAGGTGCAGCACTTGGTCAAAGTGACTCCTGTCGAAGAAACCAACGATAAAAAATAATCCAGCATGGAATTACATCAACTAAAACCAGCCAAAGGTTCCGTCAAAGAGCGCAAGCGGGTCGGACGCGGCCAGGGCTCCGGACGTGGGGGAACCAGTACGCGCGGTCACAAAGGCGATAAGTCGCGCTCAGGGCATAAAATCAAGCGCGGCTACGAAGGCGGACAACTCCCCATACATATGCGCATACCCAAACGCGGATTCCACTCCCGTAACCGCGTCGAATACGTCCCCCTCAATCTCGACCAAATCACCATGTACTGCGAAAAATACGGCCTCGACGAAATTACCCTCCAATGGCTGTATGAAAAGCGCATACTCCGCAAAAACGAACGGGTCAAAGTGCTCGGACGTGGCGAAATCAACAAACCAGTCAAAATCGAAGCCCATAAGTGCTCCGAAACAGCAAAAAAAGCTATTGAAGCAGCAGGAGGTACCGTGACTATTGTCGACTAATTGATCAATTGGGTAGCATGAAAAAGCTCATCGAGACACTCCGAAATATCTGGAAAATCAAAGAACTCCGCCAGAGAATACTCTTCACCCTGGGCCTCATCTTCGTCTATCGCTACGGATCGTTTGTCGTCATCCCCGGCGTCATCCCCGAGGCCCTCGAAGCGGCTACACAAAATCAGAATACCCTTTTTGGCTTGATCAACATGTTTACCGGCGGGGCATTCAACAATGCCGCCATCTTTGCGCTCGGCATTATGCCCTACATCACGGCCTCCATCATCATCCAGCTGCTCGGCTTTGCAGTACCCTACTTCCAACGCCTCCAGACTAAAGAAGGAGAATCCGGTCGTAAAAAGCTCAATCAAATCACGCGCATACTGACCCTCTTCATCACCCTCGTCCAAGGTGGGGGCTACCTCACTTATCTCATCAGTACTCCCAATGTGGTGACGTCCGAAATACCGATCGGCATCTTTTGGGTCACCAATATGATACTCCTGTCGACAGGTACCATCTTCGCCATGTGGCTGGGCGAACGCATTACCGACCGCGGAATAGGCAACGGCATCTCCTTGCTCATCATGATCGGCATTATCGCCGGATTGCCCATCTCCTTAGTGGGTGAATTTCAAGCGCGCTTTAGCGAAGGCCAACTCTTTCGCTTTGTTCTCATACTGAGCTTCTTTTACATTATCACTATGGCGACGATTGCCATCGTGCAGGCCGTGCGCAAAATCCCCATCCAGTTTGCCAAGCGCATGATAGGGCGCGGCAACTATCAAATGCCCGTAGCAGGGGCACGCGATTATATACCCGTCAAGGTCAATGCCGCCGGCGTAATGCCCATCATCTTTGCCCAGGCCATCATGTTCTTGCCCGTCACCGTAGTCCAATACCTCGCTGGGGATCAAGCCATTGCCTCCAGCCCATTCCTACAATCACTCATGGATCCCTTCTCCCTTTCAAGCTCCATATTGGCCTTCATCCTCGTCGTACTCTTTACCTATGTCTATACAGCCCTCGTTGTCGACCCCAAGCAGTATGCCGAATACCTCAAGAGACAAAATGCCTTTATTCCGGGAGTCAAACCCGGCAAAGCCACCGCCGAATACATCGATGCCATCGTCTCCAAGGTCACCCTGCCGGGATCCATCTTTCTCGGCATCATTACCGTTATGCCCGCCATTGCCAATAAAGTGCTCGGCGCTACTCCAGCCTTTTCGACGTTCTTTGGCGGCACTTCTCTCATCATCCTCGTCGGAGTGATCCTCGATACGCTTCAGCAAATTGAGACCTATCTGCTCATGAAAAAATACGACGGCCTCGTTAAATCCGGCCGCATTATGGGGCGCACACGAGGCCTTCAAGGCATCGGAGCCCCAATTTGATCGCGATTTAGAGTACCTAAACGCTGTCGAGGTGAACAAGCTATTGCACAAAGCGTTACAAAAAACAAGCCGTTCGATTCGGACTATATGATTCACATTCGCTCGGAAGAAGAAATCGCCCTCCTTAGACAGAGCAACCAGTTGGTAAGCCGTACCCTGGCACACATAGCAAAACACCTCAAACCCGGCATTACAGGTCAACAGCTCGATGCACTGGCCGAGGAGTACATACGCGATCACGGAGCAGAGCCTGCCTTTAAGGGGTATCGCGGCTTTCCCGCTACCCTGTGTATATCCATCAATCACTGCGTCGTACACGGCATCCCCAATGACAAACCCATACAAGAAGGAGATATTGTGAGCGTCGACTGTGGAGTAGAGCGAGAAGGATATTTTGGCGATGCGGCGTATACTTTTGCGGTCGGAGTAGAGGATCCAGCAATCTTAGACCTATTAAAAGCTACCGTCCATAGTCTCTATCTCGGCATTGGCCAGGCCAAGCACGGCAACCGCGTCGGCGATATTGGATGGGCCATTCAAAACTACATCGAACGCGAAAAGGGCTATTCCGTCGTACGCGATCTCGTAGGTCACGGCATCGGCACCCAACTACACGAACCCCCCGAAATACCCAACTTCGGCCGCCGCGGCCGAGGGCCACTGCTCAAGTCCGGCATGGTCATCGCCATCGAACCCATGATCAACATGGGAAAGGCACGAGTCGTCCAAGCATCCGATGGTTGGTCTATCCTCACCAGCGACGGCAAACCCTCCGCTCACTTCGAACACACCGTCGCCGTGCGCAACGGCCGCGCTGAACTATTATCGGATCACGGCGTTATCGAAGAGGAAATAAAAAACAATCCATATCTTGTCTCTATCTCGTAAAATTATCCGATATTTGCAGTCCGAAATTGGCAAGGATGGCTAAACAACCGCTGATCAAACAAGATGGGGTCGTCACAGAAGCGCTCTCCAACGCCATGTTTCGCGTCAAACTCGAAAGCGGACACGAAATCCTGGCGACCATTTCGGGCAAAATGCGGCTCAACTACATCCGCATACTGCCCGGCGACAAAGTAGCTGTCGAAATTTCGCCATACGATCTCAATAGAGGTCGAATCACATACCGCTATTAAACCACTAAACTGTCGGAAGTCATGAAAGTACGGGCATCAGTTAAAAAGCGTTCCGCCGATTGTAAAATCGTCCGCCGTAAAGGGCGCATCTACATCATCAATAAGAAAAATCCACGATTTAAACAACGTCAGGGATAAAATCGCTCATCTATGGCACGTATCGCAGGCGTAGACCTTCCGAAAAACAAGCGCGGCGTGATCGGTCTGACCTATATCTATGGCATAGGTCGTACCACCGCACGCAAGATTCTCCAGGAAGCCGGAATTGATGAAAACATCCGCGTAAAAGATTGGACCGACCAGAATATCCGCGACATCGCCACCTACATCCGCAACAACCTCAAAGTGGAGGGGGAGCTGCGTACCGAAGTGCAGATGAATATCAAGCGCCTGATGGATATCGGCTGTTATCGCGGCATACGCCACCGCAAAGGCCTGCCTGTGCGTGGCCAGCGCACCCGTACCAACGCGCGGACGCGCAAGGGTAAGCGCAAGACCGTAGCCAATAAGAAGAAAGCCACTAAGTAATTTTGAGCTGTATAAAATCTTTCATCTATGGCAACACGTTCGCGTAAGGCAAAAAAGCGAAAAGTCAAAGTCGAACCAGAAGGCATCGTCCATATACAGGCGACGTTTAACAATATCATCATCACGGTGACCAATAAGGCCGGGCAGGTCATCTCGTGGTCCAGTGCCGGAAAGATGAAGTTTCGCGGATCGAAAAAAAATACCCCTTATGCCGCACAAGTAGCCGCACAAGATGCTGCTTCTGCAGCCTATGAAGCGGGAGTGCGCGTAGCGGAAGTGCGCGTCAAAGGGCCCGGCAGTGGCCGCGAAGCAGCCATCCGTGCGGTCTATCAGGCCGGCATCCGCATCACCCGTATTGTCGATGTCACTCCCATACCGCACAATGGTTGTCGGCCACCCAAAAGACGTCGAGTGTAAATTTTTTTATCGGATATAATGCGATAAAATCTGTAGTGCATGGCAAGATATACAGGACCAAAGACCAAAAAAGCACGAGCCTTTGGCGAAGCCATCTTCGGTTACGATAAATACTTCGAGCGCAAGAAATATCCCCCGGGCGAACACGGCAATAAACGCCGTCGCCGACAAAAGTCGTATTACGGCATCCAGCTGATGGAAAAGCAAAAGGCCAAATACACCTACGGCCTGCTCGAAAGACAGTTTCGCAACCTGTTTAAGAAGGCGGCGCGCCTCAAGGGCAATACCGGAGAATTGTTGCTCCAACTCCTCGAATCACGACTCGACAATGTCGTCTATCGCCTCGGCATTGCTCCAACACGACGCGCAGCCCGTCAGCTCGTCAGCCACAGACACATCACCGTCAACGGCAAAGTCACCAATATCCCCTCTTATTTGCTCAAACCCGGCGAAGTCGTTGGCGTGCGAGGCAAAAGCCAAAACCTCGAAGTGATCAAAAACAGCATTAAACAGAATTCCCAAAACGTCCGACGTTTCGGATGGCTGGAGTGGAACCCCGATAAAATGGAAGGCGTCTTCCTCCAATACCCCGAAAGAGAAAAAATACCAGAACCCATCAACGAACAGCTCATCGTCGAACTCTATTCGAAATAAGTAGTCGACGCACTCCGTGAGCGTCTTGACAAAGCCGAAAAATATTGTGAAACTATGACCAGTATATTGACATTTCATAAGCCGGAAAAAATAAAGCTCAAAAAGGGCAACGAATTCGAGGGAGAATTTGAATTTAAACCCCTCGAGCCGGGATTCGGCCAAACCATCGGTAACTCCCTCAGACGAGTTCTCCTCTCCTCCCTCGAAGGATGGGCGATCAGCAGCGTGCGCATTGTCGACGTCGACCACGAGTTTTCCGTCATCGAAGGCGTACGCGAAGATGTCGTCGACATCATCCTCAACCTCAAGCAGGTGCGCTTTAAATTCCTCCGCGAAGACCAAAATACCGTAGAGGAAAAGATCTACATCAGCTTTACTGGTAAAGAGGAATTCCGAGCTGGCGACATACAGGCCTATACCAACATGTTTGAAATCACCAACCCCGATCTGCTCATCTGCGAGATGGAACCCTGGGTCAACCTCGACATGGAACTCACCTTGACCAAAGGGCGCGGCTATGTCCCGGCAGAAGAAAACGTCGACGAAAACGCACCCATAGGTGTCATTCCCGTCGATGCCATCTATACGCCCATCAAGAACGTGGCCTACACCGTCAGCAATGTGCGTGTCGGTCAAAAGACCGACTACGAAAAACTCCTCCTTTATGTCAAAACCGATGGCACTATTACACCCGAAGAAGCTGTAAAGCAAGCCGCTAAAATCCTCATCGACCACCTTGCACTCATCGTCAAAGAAAAAATCGACCTCGATACCGAAGAAGATCACAAAGAGGTCCAGATGGACGAGGAGATTCTCCACAAGCGCAAGCTACTCAAAACCCCCCTCGAAGACCTCGAACTATCGGTGCGCGCCTTTAACTGCCTCAAAGCAGCGCGCATCAATACCCTCGCTGACCTCGTGCAATACGAACCGCACGAACTGCTCAAATTCCGCAATTTCGGTAAAAAGTCCTTAGTCGAAATCGAAGAATTGCTCAAAGATCTCGGCCTTACTCTCGGAATGGACGTGTCTAAATACCAACTTGACGAAAACCACCGTTAAAACCATCTCCTCATGAGACACAGAAAAAAAGTAGCCAAACTCGGTAGAAAGAGTGCCCAGCGCAAAGCGCTGTTGAAGAGCCTTGCCAATGCACTCATTCGCCATAAACGCATCGTCACCACCTTGGCCAAAGCCAAGGCCCTGCGGCCCTTCGTCGAACCCATCATCACACGGGCCAAAGAAGACAATCTCCACAGCAGGCGCATGGTGTTTCGAAAGCTCCAGGATAAAGAGGCCGTCAAAGAACTCTTCGGCACGATACGACCCAAAATCATGGATCGGCCCGGCGGATATACCCGTGTCGTACGCATGGGCTTCCGCAAAAGCGACTTCGCCGAAATGGCCATGATCGAACTCGTCGACTTCAACGAAGTCTACACTACCAAAGAGACCCCTACACCAACCAAAACGCGCTCCAAGACGCGTCGTGGTGGGAAGAAGAAAAAGGCTAAATCCACAGACCAGAGCACTGGTGCCACCACCGCTACCGCCTCTGCCAAAGAACAACCATCGTCATCACCAGAGGTAGAGGATACAGCATCGCCCACCACATCGACGCCTCCGGCGGAGGAGAACAACAACACCGAAGCGGAGGACAACAAAAAAGAAGAAGCTTAACATACGGATATTGTATAGCCATTCGTTAAAGACACGAATTGTGATTTCAAAATACCCGATTATGAAAAATCTCATCTTTTTGCTGGGATTGATGCTTGGAACATCCGCCGCATGGGCCCAGGCCAATACGGATCAATCCAAGTTGGAGGAGAAAATGGGGCCCAAAATCGAATTTTCGACCACGATCGTCGACTACGGCACGATCGAGCAAGGGGCCGATCCTCTGCGCGTCGTCGAATTTAAAAATGTCGGCGACGAACCACTCATAATCAAGAACGCCCGAGGATCGTGTGGATGTACGGTACCTTCCTGGCCGAAAGAGCCCATCATGCCCGGTGAATCCTCCAAGATAGAAATCCGCTACGACACGAAGCGTATCGGTCCGATTAGTAAGACCGTCAAAATCACGACCAACGAAAAGGACAACAACGTCCATGTGCTGCGCGTAAAGGGAAAAGTGCTCCGCAAAGAGCCCAAAAAAGACCTTCCCGTCAAGGAGTCCAACTTGTTGGCGCCCAAATCCAAATAGTCAAAAAGGACCTTTCCTGCTTTGCTCTTCGCCCTAAGCCCATCTACAATAAAAGATAGGCTTAGGGCGTAGTCTATATATAAGGAGCAAAAAGGCACGAGGAATGTTGGTCGTATTATCACCGGCGAAGCGCTTAAACGAAAAGCCCGTCGATGTATGTGAACGACTGCAGTGTACGGCACCCGCGTTTGTCGACAAGGCCTGCGTATTACTCGATGTGCTGAAAAAATACGATGCCAAGGGATTGCAATCCCTGATGGGCATCAGCGATAAGCTCGCACAAATCAACTACGAGCGCTTTCAGCAGATGAAGATCCCCGCGAATGGGCAGGGAAAGCCAGCAGTCTTTCTCTTCAACGGGGAAGCGTTCCAGGGGCTGGCGGCCCATACCCTGACCCTCGAAGAGCTCCAACGCCTCCAGCAGCACTTGCGCATCCTCTCAGGCCTCTACGGCGTCTTGCGCCCCCTCGATATCATCATGCCCTATCGACTCGAGATGGGCACGTCTTTACAGTTTGACGGCTATGCGGATCTCTATGCCTTTTGGAAAGACATCCTGACGGATTTTATCAATAGCGAAATTGAAAAGGCCAATTATTCCGCACTCATCAATCTCGCCTCGCAAGAGTATTTCAATGCTCTCGATCCCGGAAAAATACGCGTCCCCATCTACCACATTCACTTTCGAGAATACCTCAACGGAAAATACAAATTCATGGCCTTTTACGGTAAAAAGGCCCGTGGCCTGATGACGCGTTTTATCGTGAAGAACAATCTCCAGACCCCCGAAGAACTCGTCCACTTCGACTTAGAAGGATATCACTTCCACCCCGAGATGTCGGATACCTACAACTTCTACTTCACCAGAGGAGACGATTGAGGTAGCGCGACACAGTCGAAGGACAGGTTGGGTATTTTCTACGTAATTCTCTACATTTGCCTGTAGCTTCAACTATTGCGGTGCATGGAGTATATAGAGTTTTCCATATCCGATGGCATTGCGCGCATCGTGCTCAATCGCCCTGAGAAGTACAATGCCGTCCATCGAAGGATGGCTTTAGAGATACAGGAGGCTTTGTGCGCGGTATCTGAGGACAAAACAGTGCGCGTTCTTCTCTTCACGGGCAAGGGCAAGGCCTTTTGTGCTGGTCAAGATCTCAACGAGGTGGTAGATCCCGAGGGCCCGGCGCTTAAAGATATCGTGGCACGGCATTACAATCCGATTGTACGGGCCATACGCAATATGCACGTGCCGGTGGTGGCTGCAGTCAATGGCGTAGCTGCCGGTGCGGGGGCCAACATTGCGTTGAATTGCGACATCGTGGTAGCCAAAAAGTCTGCAGTGTTTATTCAGGCGTTTAGCAAGATCGGGCTGATACCCGATAGCGGAGGGACGTGGATCTTACCCCGCCTCATCGGATGGCAAAAGGCCTTAGCCGTATCCATGCTTGCCGATACGATTACTGCCGAAGAAGCCGAGCGCATGGGCATGATCTATCGATGGTGGGAAGACGACGAGTTTGATGAGCAAGTAGAAGCGCTCCTCGTCCGATTGTCTCAAATGCCGACCTATGGGCTGTATCTTACCAAAGAAGCCTATCGGCTGAGTGCCCAGTTGAGCTTGGAAGAGCAATTACAAGTTGAGGCGCACCTGCAAACTCTTGCCGGCGCATCCGACGATTATCGCGAAGGGGTACGCGCCTTTTTGGAAAAGCGAAAGCCTCAATTCAAGGGCAAGTGATGGCGAAGGGAAAGGTGGGCATCATCGGTGCAGGGACGATGGGGGCAGGCATTGCCCAAGTAGCTGCCCTCGCTGGTCATCGCGTTGTACTCATCGATATTTTACAAGACCAGTTAAATCGTGCACAGAAGACGATCCACCATTTCATACAGAGAGCCGTAGAAAAGGGCAAGCTCTCCGAGCATGTCGCCGAGGCGGCCCTTGCATCATTGAGTTACACCACCGATTATAATGTGCTCACCGATGCCGTGTTGGTCATCGAAGCTGTCGTCGAAGACGAAGGGGTCAAAGCAGCCGTGTTGGAGGAGGTGTCCGGGCACGTAAGTCAGGAGTGCATCATTGCGACCAACACTTCATCGCTATCGGTGACGGCACTTTCGAGGAATGTGTCGGCACCAGAGCGTTTTCTGGGGCTGCACTTTTTCAATCCCGCCCCACTGATGGCATTGGTTGAAGTGGCTCCGACAGTAGCAACCTCTGAAGTGGTGTGTCGTCGTGCCGAACAGATGATGCGCGACTGGGGAAAGGAGGCGGTGCGTACGCAGGATTTGCCCGGGTTTATCGTCAATCGCATAGCGCGCCCCTATTACGGCGAAGCGCTTTGTATCGTCGAAGAGCGCCTCGCCACGGTTGAGCAGGTCGATCGCGCCATGAAATCGATCGGCGGCTTCCGCATGGGCCCCTTCGAACTGATGGATCTCATCGGACTGGATGTCAACTACGCGGTCTCCGAACAGGTCTTCCAAGCCTTTTACTATGATCCACGATATCGCCCATCGCTCTTGCAGAAGAAGATGGTCGAGGCTGGGTGGCTCGGCAAGAAGACAGGGAAGGGGTTTTACACCTACGCATCGGAGCCCCCTGTGCCTACGCTATCGTGGCCCGTTCAACAGCCTATTGGCGATGAGGAGATCTTTATGCGCATCCTATCGATGTTGATCAACGAGGCAGCTGATGCCGTAGTACGGGGGGTAGCCTCGAAAGAAGATGTCGAAACAGCGATGACGCGTGGGGTCAATTACCCTAAGGGATTGCTCCACTGGGCCGATGAAATCGGCATTCGTACGGTCGTCCGCCAACTGGATGCCCTTTTTGAGCGCTATCGCGACATGCGGTACCGATGTAGTCCGCTATTGCGCCAGATGGCGGCGAAGGATGCGCGTTTTTTTCATTGACACAACAAACACTTGTGTAGATGTTTTGCAATAGTCAAAGACGTGCATTTATATTTGTGCATAAAATGGGACGAATGAATCCGTGGAACCATTTTAGCGGTGTGTTTGGTGGTATGAAATTGTGAAAGTGATTGGGTAAATGAAAGAGCGGATATTGGTCATTGGCGCAGCAGGTCAGATAGGTACGGCCCTCCTCGATGCCTTAATAGAAGCGTATTCCCGCGATGCAGTGCATGCTGCCGATATCCGTCCTATAGAATACGGTGGGCCGAGCTATCGCATGGACATCACTGTGCCTGCATCGGTGACGGAAGTCTTTCGGAAAGTGCGTCCCACGCAGGTCTATCACCTTGCTGCAATCCTATCCGCATCGGGGGAAAAAGATATCCATAAGACTTGGGCGGTCAATGTAGATGGCTACCGACATGTATTGTTTCACTGTCGTGATTTTGAGGTCAAGAGGGTATTTTATCCGAGTACCATAGCGGTGTTTGGTCCCACTACGCCTAAGGAGAACACCCCGCAGGATACACCCCTGTTGCCCCAGACGGTCTACGGCATGAGCAAGGTGAGCGGGGAAATGTGGTCGCAGTACATGTATGCCAAATTTGGGCTCGACGTGCGCAGTCTTCGCTATCCGGGAGTGATCGGATGGCGGACCATTCCCTCTGGGGGAACCACGGATTACGCCGTAGAGATGTTTTATGCAGCTATCGAAGGGAAGACCTATCGCTGTTTTCTCGACCGTGATACTTATCTTCCGATGATGTACATGCCCGATGCTATCAAGGCGACCCTGCAACTCATGGAGGCAAGTACGGAAAAAATCACCCTGCACTATGGATATAACATCTCAGGCACGAACTTTGCTCCGAAAGACCTCGAAGCGTCCATACGAGAATTCATTCCCGACTTTCGGGTGGAGTATCGGCCCGACTATCGACAGGAGATTGCATCGACATGGGTGCGCAGCATTGATGATTCTGTAGCGCGAAGGGACTGGGGCTGGAAGCCCGAGTACGACTTGCGGCGCATGACGGAGGACATGTTGATGCACTTGCAAAAAAAATTCAATAGCAGCATACCCGAACCCATCGAGTAGCTCCATATCAGGTCAATAAATCTTGTCTTATGTTCGAACCCTACAGGAAGGCATTACAGCGCGAAATCGAAGAAATCAAACAGGCAGGCCTCTATAAAGCCGAGCGCATCATCACGACGCCCCAGGGAGCGTGTATTGCTACGACCGATATGTCGGAGGTGTTAAACTTTTGCGCCAACAATTACTTGGGTCTGTCCTCGCATCCGGAATTGATACGTGCGGCGAAAGAGACGATCGATGCCTATGGATTTGGGTTGTCTTCGGTGCGCTTCATCTGTGGTACGCAGTCGATTCACAAAGAGCTGGAGCAGAAGATTGCGGACTTTGTGGGGATGGAGGATGCCATACTGTATTCATCGGCCTTTGATGCCAATGGCGGTCTGTTTGAACCCTTGCTCGGGCCTGAGGATGCGGTGATTTCCGACCGCCTCAACCATGCCTCCATCATTGACGGCATACGTCTGTGCAAGGCCAAGCGCTACGTGTATGCCAACAACGACATGGAGGATTTAGAGGACAAGCTTCGCCAGGCACGTGAAGACGGGGCCCGTAGGATCCTCATCGCGTCGGATGGGGTATTCTCGATGGATGGCATCATCGCGAAAGTGGATGAAATCTGTGATTTGGCCGACAAGTACGAGGCCATGGTCATGATTGACGACAGCCATGCCACGGGCTTTATCGGCCCTAAGGGGCGGGGTACGCACGAATACCGCAATGCCATGGGGCGTGTGGATATCATCACTTCGACCTTTGGCAAGGCGCTGGGGGGTGCTTCGGGGGGATTTACCGCTGCAAGGAAGGAAATCGTAGAGATATTGCGTCAACGCTCACGCCCGTATTTGTTTTCCAATACCCTGGCGCCCGCTGTGGTTGGGGCCACCCTCAAAGCTCTTGACCTATTGACTGAGAGTACGGAGCTGCGCGACAAGCTCGAGTGGAACACGCGGTATTTTCGCGAGCACATGACCAGAGCGGGCTTTGACATCATCCCGGGCGAGCATCCCATCGTGCCCATCATGATATACGATGCGCAGGTATCGCAGGTCTTCGCCGACGAGCTCCTCAAGGAAGGCATTTACGTCATTGGATTTTTCTATCCCGTTGTGCCCAGAGGGCAAGCGCGCATACGCGTACAGCTCTCGGCCCAACACGAAAAAGAACACCTCGATAAGGCCATTACGGCGTTTATTAAGGTAGGTCAAAAGCTTGGCATCATTACATAGGGTATGCAGGGGATGGTACAGCGCAAGTCAACGCTCTGGAGAATGTTGATCTTGGGGAGCTTACTGGCCGCTGTGGCCATAGTGCAATGCCGACGTACGAAGTTTTCCTCTGTGCCGGCCATAGAAATTCTCGGCATTTCCAGAGATACGATGGTGCAGGGTGCGTTCAATCAAGATTCTATTTTGGTCTACCTGGCCATACGCGATGGCGATGGCGACATCGGCGAGGGCCCGGACGACACGCTTCCCAACATTGAGATTACCCTGATCAATACAGGCGTCGTCGAATACATCCGTATGCCTGAAATCGAGCACAACGCTTCGCCCATTTATGCAGAAGCCACCGTGCGCATCTACACGACATGCTGTGTATATGACGATGCGATTCCGCCCTGTACACCTACCGACAGTGTACAGCATCTCGTCTATCAAATACGCATCAGAGACCAACGAGGGCAATGGTCCAATAGCGTACAAACTACACCCATCGCATTACTCTGCCGATGAGCACGATTTTATGACCAAACGATAAAAGGATTGGATGCAATGGAGAAGATGAGTGCTTCGGAGCTCGTACTTACCCCAGAGGGGCGTGTCTACCACCTGCATCTCCTCCCAGAGGAAGTGGCGACGACTATCTTTACAGTGGGCGATCCCGGCCGCGTCGAGCTGGTCTCTCGGAGATTTGATAAAATTGAGCATCGCGTGGCCCATCGGGAATTTGTGACCCACACGGGATTTATCGGTTCCAGGCGTGTGAGTGTCCTCTCGACGGGTATCGGCCCCGACAACATCGACATCGTACTCAATGAGCTGGATGCCCTCTTCAATGTCAATTTGAAGACGCGTGAGGTGCGCCTCAATCCCATCAGCTTGGACATTATACGGCTCGGCACGTCGGGGGCTATCCAACCCGATTTGGCACCGGGCACCCTGGTGGCTTCGCGTATGGCCATCGGTCTGGACAATTTGCTCTTTTATTACAAGAGGCAGATGAAAGAGGAGGAAGCTGAGCTTGAGGAAGCCTTTTATGACTTTTGTGAAAACATGCGGCTGCCCACGAAGGTATACTTTGCTGTACCCGAATGGCCGGAAGTGATGGATTTGCCGTCGGATATCCCCCGGGGCATTACCCTGACATGTCCGGGCTTTTACGGACCCCAAGCGCGCAGTTTGCGCCTCGAAGCAGCTGCTCCTCATATGCCCGATTACTTCATGAATTTCGAGTACAAAGGACTACGTATCACCAACATCGAGATGGAGTCGGCAGCCATTTTTGGCCTTGCCAACATGTTAGGGCACCGCGCACTATCGATCAATGTAATATTAGCCAATCGCTTGCAGGGGACCTTTGTCGACGACTACGATGCAGCGATCGACAAGCTCATCGACCAGGCATTGAGCTGGATGCGGTTTTAGCCCTGCGATTGGCGAAAGTCGCGGAGAAACTTTTCGAGACCAATATCGGTCAGGGGGTGTTTAAACAGCCCCTTGATCGAGGCCAGTGGGCAGGTGACGATGTCGGCTCCAGCTTTTGCGGCTTCGACGATGTGGCGGGCACTGCGGATCGAGGCTGCCAACACTTCGGTTTCAAAGCCCTGGATTTCGTAGATTTCGACGATTTCTTCGATGAGCGCGATGCCGTCCCAGGTGATGTCGTCGATGCGTCCGATGAAGGGACTGACATAAGTGGCACCGGCCTTGGCTGCCAGTAGTGCTTGCCCCGCCGAAAAGACCAGAGTGCAGTTGGTGGGAATGCCTTCGTCGCGCAATGCGCTCAGGGCCTTAACTCCATCGGGTATCATCGGTATTTTGACTACTATGCGGCGATCGATAGAAGCGAGGGCCTTTGCTTCGGCCATCATCGAGTCGTAATCGGTACTGATGACCTCCGCACTGACTGGCCCGTCGACGAGTTCGCAAATCTTCCGGTAGTGCTCGCGTATAGCTTCCTCCCCTTTGATGCCCACTTTGGCCATGAGACTGGGATTGGTCGTCACGCCATCTAAAATGCCCAGCTGCTTGGCCTCTTTGATTTCGTCTATATTGGCCGTATCGATGAAAAATTTCATACTCAAACAGTTATTTCTTCACAAAGATACACAAGCCCAGGAGGATGGGATGGGGTTGAATGTATACAATGCGGTAATAAGCCCCTATGGCCAGCGTTTTATATCGTAGAATTCACCGTTTTATACGTGATCGAAAGCGATTTTTGAGAAATACACGCCGATGAAGTCAAAACGCATACCCCGTGTACGCAAGGTTGCGGTATTGGGAGCAGGGGTGATGGGAAGTGCGCTGGCCTGTCACATGGCCAATGCCGGCATGGAAGTGTTGCTCCTCGATATCGTGACGCCCGGTTTGAGTGAGGAGGAAAGAGCCTCGAAGCAACACCGCGATCGGTTGGTCAACGAAAATCTCGAGCGCACTTTGCGGTCGAAACCCTCGCCGATCTTTACCCAATCGCTGCGCCGCTATATTCAGACGGGCAATTTTGAGGATGATCTGCCTAAGATCGCCGATTGCGATTGGATCATTGAGGCCGTGGTGGAGCGGCTCGATATTAAGCGTTCGCTGTTTGAGAGGGTGGAGCAATATCGCCGAGCAGATGCCATTGTCTCGTCGAATACTTCGGGCATACCCATACACATGATGGCGGAAGGGAGGAGCGCGGAATTCCGCGCACACTTTCTGGGGACGCATTTTTTCAATCCTCCGCGCTACATGCAGCTACTCGAGCTCATACCGGGTCCCGACACTGATCCGGCGATTGTGCAGTTTATGCAGAGCTGGGGCGATCGCATCTTGGGCAAGACGACGGTCGTGTGCAAAGACACGCCGGGCTTTATCGCCAACCGCATTGGTGTCTACGCAATGGCTAAGATATTCGAGCTGGCCGAAAAGTACGGCTTGACACCTGCGGAAGTAGATAAATTGACAGGGCCACTCATTGGCAGGCCTAAGACGGGAACGTTTCGCTTAGGAGACCTCGTCGGGCTCGATGTGGCCGTCAAAGTCATTGAAGATCTCAAGAAACACCTTCCGCACGACAGCTTTATCCAGCAGCTGCGCATGCCGAAGTTTGTGGAGTATTTGATCCAAAAAAGATACTTCGGCAATAAGTCAGGGCGGGGATTCTACTACAAGACCGACGAGCGCGACGAACGCGGTAAGCGCATCATCCAGCAAATCGACTTTGAGAGCTTCGAATACCACCCCGTAGAACGTCCTAACCTCGAAATCCTCGCTACGGCTAAGGCTTTGGATAGTGTAGCCGAGCGCTTGCGTCTGATGTTTAAGTCGGACGACAGGGGCTCAAAGTTGGTGCGTGAGCATTTCCTGTCGCTCTTTGCCTATGCTTCGCACTGTGCTCCGGAGATTGCGGATTCCATCTACGATATCGATCGGGCGATGAAGGCGGGCTTCAACTGGCAATACGGCCCCTTTGAGTATTGGGATATGCTCGGCTTGGAGGAGACCGTGGGTGAGATGCAAGCAGAGGGATATCCGCCGGCACCCTGGGTGGAGCAAATGCTCGAACAGGGCATTACACAATTTTATCGCCGAGAGGGGCGCCAGCGTCAGTACTACGATTTTATCGATAAGCGCTACGCAGTGGTGCCCGATCAGATGGAGTTTTTGGTGTTGAGCGAGCTGGATGCCGTGGTCTGGCAAAACGAAGAGATACGCCTCCACGATATCGGCGATGGGGTGCTCTGTGTGGAGTTTACTTCGCCCAACAACACGATTGGTGAAGGGGTGTTGCGTGGTCTGGATCACAGTATCACATTGGCTGAAGAGGAAGGATGGCAGGGGGTGGTGATAGGCAACAACGCTGAGCACTTCAGCGTGGGAGCCAATTTGATGCTCATCGGCATGATGGCTTTTCAAAAACAGTTTGATCAGCTCGATGAGGCCGTGCGGATGTTTCAGCGCGTCAATATGCGTCTGCGTTACGCGGCAGTGCCCGTAGTAGCAGCGGTGCAGGGCTATACGTTTGGTGGAGGCGTGGAAATGATGATGCATTGCGACCGGGTCGTGGCAGCAGCGGAGAGCTATATCGGCCTCGTGGAAGTCGGGGTAGGCCTCATCCCCGGCGGAGGGGGAACGAAGGAATTTGCCCTGCGGATTTCTGAGTCTTTTCACAAAGATGACAATCAGATACCTCTGCTCATTGAGGGATTGCGTACCTTGGCTACTGCCACGGTGGCCACCTCGGCACTGGAGGCGTATGAGCACAAGTACCTGCTTCGCTATCGCGACACTTACGTCATGCATCGCCAGCGCAACCTCACCGAAGCCAAAAAAGCGGTCTTGCAGATGGCACCGTACTATGTGCCGCCACGGCCGACCGAAGTGACGGTACTCGGCAGAACAGGTCTCGGTGCTTGTCTTGTGGCTATTAATGAGTTGTATCGGGCGGGATGGGCAACGGAGTACGATGCACATATTGCCAAAAAACTCGCCTGGGTACTCTGCGGGGGAGATATCACGGGTCAGCAGACGGTCAGTGAATGGTATCTCCTCGACCTCGAGCGCGAGGCCTTTTTAAGCCTTTGCGGTGAGGCCAAGACCTTGGAGCGCATTCAATACATGCTCGAGCACAAAAAACCATTGCGCAACTAAAGGACAAATCTACAGTCTATGGAAGCATATATCGTCAGCGCGTATCGCACAGCAGTAGGCAAGGCCAAAAAGGGGGCGTTGAGGCACGTGCGTTCCGATGATTTAGGCGTGGCGGTCATCCAGCATTTGATGCGGCAGCATCCGCAGATACGTCCCGAAGATGTCGACGATGTCGTTACGGGATGTGCTGTGCCCGAGGGGGAGCAAGGACTGCAAATTGGCCGCTTAGTGGCATTGCGCGCATTGGGGATTGATGTGCCGGGTGTGACTGTCAATCGCTATTGCGGATCGGGCCTCGAAGCCATTGCCATCGCAGTGGCAAAGATACGCGCTGGGATGGGGCACTGTTATATCGCAGGGGGCATTGAGTCGATGAGCATGGTGCCTATGACGGGATACAAATTTGCACCCAACTATATCTTTGGCAGCGAGCATCCCGATTATCTCGTTTCTATGGGCCTGACGGCAGAGGCCTTGGCCGAAAAATACGGCATCAGCAGGGAGGAGCAAGACGCCTTTGCTTTGCGCTCGCATCGACGGGCGGCCCAGGCCATTGATCAGGGGTACTTCGAGAGTCAAATCGTGCCCTTTACGGTGTATGAAAAGACGGTCGAGGGGCGGGAGGTGCACACGCAGACGTTTGAGTTTAAAGTCGACGAGGGCGTTCGTCGGGACACATCTATGGAGGCGCTTGCGCGTCTCAAACCCGTCTTCAAAAAGGATGGGACGGTGACGGCGGGCAATGCGTCGCAGACATCCGATGGCGCCTCTTACGTATTGGTGGTCAGCGAGGAGCGCCTCAAAGAGTGGGGCCTCAAACCCATGGGACGCATGATCCAATGTGCGGTGGCTGGTGTAGAGCCCTATTACATGGGTATCGGCCCCGTCAAGGCGATACCTAAAGCGCTCAAGTGGTCGGGCCTTCGGCTGAGCGATATCGAGCTCATCGAGCTCAACGAGGCATTTGCGGCGCAGTCCCTTGCCGTGATTCGCGAGGCGGAGCTCGATCCCGACATCGTCAACATCAATGGTGGAGCCATAGCACTGGGGCATCCGTTGGGCTGTACGGGAGCTAAGCTGACGACCCAGATACTACACGACCTGCATCGCTTAGACAAGCGTTACGGCATGGTGACGGCTTGCATAGGAGGTGGCCAGGGCATTGCCGCCGTCTTCGAGCGGCTGTAATGCGCAAGACTGCTTTTAGGGTATGAAATGGTTGGCTCCGCCTTTGTGGCGCGCTTTAGGCTATTAGAGAGTGCCTCCGTGGTCGTGGTCGAACACAAAGTGGATATTGCGCATGATTCCGCGGTATTTGGCGCGTTGCAAGGGCGTTCCTGCAAAGTGGAGGTCGAAGTCTTCCGGGGTGAGTTGTTTCCACTGCTCTACGGGCTGGAACAGCAAAGGGCTTCGCGGTTGAAAGTCGGGCTCGTCGTGAGGTCGGGCAAAGCGATTCCATGGACATACTTCCTGGCAGATGTCGCAGCCAAAGATCCAACGTGACCATTGGTGGCGGTAGTCTTCAGGTATGGGATGCTCGGCTTTGAGCTCAATCGTCAGGTAGGAGATACAACGGCGTGCATCGAGTACGTAGCCCTGTGGGGTAATGGCACCTGTGGGACAGGCATCAATACAGCGCCGACAGCGTCCGCAATGGTCGGCCATCGGGCTATCTGGAGCGAGCTCGAGATTGGTGATCATCACCGCTAAGAAGACATAAGAGCCATAGCGGGGATGAATGACTAAGGTATTTTTACCCTGCCAGCCAAGGCCTGCGCGCACGGCCCATTGGCGCTCCAATACGGGGGAGGAATCGACGAAATAGCGCCCTTCGAGGTGGGGGAATCGCTCGCGTAGAAGCGCATAGAGGCGTTTGAGTTTTTTCTTCAGTACGCGGTGATAATCGCGGCCGTGGGCGTAGATAGAGACGCGCGGAATGCGGTCGTCTGGTGGGGTGTGGGTAGCATAATAGTTGTAGGATAGGCAAATGATGGATTGCGCACCGGGGACGAGGGCTCGTGGATCGAAGCGTTTGTCTAAGTGTTTTTCCATATAGTGCATGGTAGCGTGATAGCCCTGGCGAAGCCACTGGAGATACTGCTGGCGCATGGTGTCGTCGACGGCTTCTGCCGGTGCGATGCCCACATTGAGAAATCCCAATTGGCGGGCGATGCGCTTGATTTCTTCTGCTGCCGCTTCGGGGTTATAATTGCGTTTCATGCCAGAGCCTCTATAACAGATAACGCTCCTGTGCTTAGAGGGATCACGGAGGATGTAAATAGGAGGCTAAGTGAATCAATTGAGGATCTGGAGGCGAGCAAATTTGAGCATGATGCGCTTGGGTGGGCCGGGGATTTCGTCAAACTTGATGGTGGCGACGCGTTTGTCGCGCACGCCGTCGATGGTGAGGACTTTTCCCACGCCGAATTGTAGGTGCAGCACGCGTTGGCCGGTGCGCACTTCTTCGGGAGGGCTTGGTGTAAATGATTGGGGGTCGATTTTGACGGCTGGGGAGCGCTGTTGGGGAGGAGTACCCGAAATTTTAGCGCGAGGCGCGGTGACGAAATGCTCTTGTATGTCGGGGATGACTTTGACCTTGCCCACGGGAAATTCGATGGATTCTTCAGGGAGTTCGCGGATAAAACGACTGGGTTCGTTGTATACCTGGCGTCCCCAGAGGTACCGCGATTCGGCGTGACTGAGGATGAGGAAGCGCTTTGCACGGGTGATGGCTACGTAAAAGAGCCGGCGTTCTTCTTCGATCTCGCGTGGATTGTGGATCGTCTGAAAGCTGGGGAATAGATTTTCTTCCAGTCCGACGACAAAGACGGCTTCAAACTCGAGGCCCTTGGCGGAGTGGACGGTCATGAGGCTGACGTAGTCGGCATCATCGTCTTTGAGGTCGATATCCGTCAGCAGGGCGATGTGTTGGAGATAGCTGTATAGGGAGCGGTCGTCGACTTCTGCTCCGTAGGGCACTTCTTCGGCTTCGACGAATTCCTTGATGCCGTCGAGGAGGGCGAGGACGTTTTGGAGGCGTTCGACGCCTTCGGTGGAGTCGTCGCGCTTGAGTTCGCGCTCTAAGCCAGAGAGTTTAAAAGCGCGATACGCCACGGTGTAGGCGTCTTCGGTTTGGGCGAGCTTGTGGAGGCGTTGGATAAGATGGGACAATTCGGCGGCGGCTTTGTGGGCTTTGGTGGGCAGGGCTGCTTCGTGCATCGCTCGCCACATGCTGATGCCGTGACTGCGCGCAAAGTCGAGTATGCGCTCGACACTTGCCTTGCCGATGCCCCGCTTGGGGTAGTTGATGACGCGCTTGAGCGCTTCGCTGTCGTGGGGGTTGACGATGAGGCGCAGGTAGGCGAGCATGTCTTTGACTTCCTTGCGCTGGTAGAAGGTGATGCCGCCAAAGATTTTATACGGAATATTCAGCCTTCGGAGGTATTCTTCGAAGACGCGAGACAGGGCATTCATGCGGTAGAGCACGGCGATATCCCTGTAGCGGAGGTGGTAGCGGTCGCATATTTCCTGGATTTTTTGCGCTACGCGCCTGCCCTCTTCGCCTTCGTTGGTATTGGTCATGATGTGGATCTTAGCTCCTTCGCCCCTATCGGTCCAGATGGACTTTTCGATTTGGCGGCGGTTGTAGGAGATGAGCTTGTTGGCCGCTTGGACGATGTGAGCGGTGGAGCGGTAGTTTTGTTCGAGTTTGATGACTTTGACGTTGTGGTAGTCTTTTTGGAAGCTGAGGATGTTGCTGATGTCGGCGCCGCGAAAGGCGTAGATACTCTGGGCGTCGTCGCCGACGATGCAGATGTTTTCGGGGCTTTCGGGGTAGAGGGTGAGCTTTTTGAGTATGCGGTATTGGAGGTGGTTGGTGTCTTGAAATTCGTCGACGTGTGTGTATTGAAAGAGCTGGCGGTATTTGTCGAGCACGTCGGGGTGGGCGTCGAGGAGGTGGTAGAAGTAATAGAGCAGGTCGTCGAAGTCCATGGCCGCTGCACTGCGGCAGTATTCGACGTATTTGTGGTAGATGAGGTAGGTATGCGGGCGCCGGCTGGCCTCATCGGCCTGACGCAGACGCGGTATGCGCTCGTATTCTTCGGGGGAGATGAGACGCGACTTGGCGAGGGAGATGCGCGTGCGGAGGGCATTGGGAGCATATACCTGTGGGTCGAGTTTGAGCTCCTGGAGGATTTCGCGGATGAGGTTTTTGCTGTCTTCGGTGTCGTAAATCGTAAAGTGCGAGGGATAACCGATGCGGTGTGCCTCGCGTCGCAAGATGCGAGCAAATACGGAGTGGAAGGTGCCCATCCACAGGCTATTGGCCTGGGGCCCAACGAGGGCGGTGATGCGCTCGCGCATCTCTCGTGCCGCCTTGTTGGTAAACGTCAGCGCCAAAATGCGGTGGGGCTGCACGTTACGCCGTAGCAAGTGCGCTATGCGATACGTCAATACCCGCGTCTTTCCCGATCCAGGCCCCGCTATGACCATGACGGGCCCTTCGGTGGCCTCTACCGCCTCGCGCTGCCGCGGATTGAGATCTCGCAAAAAGTCCATCTCCTCCATCAGAGCTGCAAGCATTTCATCGAAAAACAAAATTACGGATTTTCATAATATGTGTTTCGCTTTTTCATCTTTGGAAGAGACTATGTTCACGCGTAGTATGAAATGGTGCTGTACATTTTTGTACACGAAAACTGTCGTCTATCGAGGACATGGGGTCTATATCGGTGAAAAACCCTTCGGGATACTTTGATGGCGCCGACCAACCATTTCATACCCGAAAAAAAGCTAACGCTTCGATGCGTACGTACGATAAAGGGAATAGAGGAGGACAAAGGGGAGGGTCGATAGGCCGACAAAGGCAAGTGCATAGCTCAATACGAGCTGAAATTGAGCGTATCGTGCATAGGAAGGAATGCTGTCGGCATGCAAGTGGGTAAAGAGTTCGTAAAATCCCCGATCCTGGACGTAAATGCTGACGCGCAAAAAGCTGATGTAGGTGTAGAGCAGGGCGATGATGGATAAGATGATGAGTGCTGCGCGGGCCAGGGGTGATCGTAAATAGAGGATATAGCGGTGTGTGAAGAGCATGCGTGTAGCGTGGAAGCCCATGAGAAAGGCAAGGGAATTGTCGAAGTAAAGGGGATAAGACTGTGGTGATGTCAAGAGAGGTTGAAACATGCCAAGTAAAAGTAAGAGGGAAAATGCCCACCAGAGGCATTCGATGAGGATGGCGAGTATGCGTTCGTTGGGAGTGGCCGATGCGGAGGAGGAGTGTTTGTTCATACCTGCGAATTTACCGTAGCCATTGGATGATGAGCAGGGGCGATATCAGGCCGAGGAGGAGCCCTAAACCCACTTCACGCAATGTGTGTGCTTGGAGGTAGAGCCGTGCCGAGACGATCAATCCGCTGATGATTACGGCGGCGGGAAGGACATAGGCGGAGGGCAGGGAAGTCATGGAGCTATCGATGGAGAGGGTAGGGGGGAGCACTTCGCGATACAGCCAAAAGCTCCACAGGAGGAGCATGCCTGCTCCCATGGCGTGGATGGAAACTTTAATAGCGAGGTTGGTCAAAAAGGCGAGGACGATGCCGAGCGTCATGGCTACGACGATGCGCACAATGGTTAGCGGAATGGTGGGTTGGAAGTAGAGGTTGATACTGGCCCAGAAGTAGAAGATCATCATGATGATGTAGGGGATGAAGCGCTCTTTGCGCGTGGGCATGCCGTAGCTATGGAGCAGGCCGAGAGGTTTGAGTAGGGCGATGGTTATTAAGGGGAGCATTGCGGTAAAGAGGGTGATACTTGCCCATGAGGGTAGGCCTGCTTGCCAGTGGACCTGGCCGAAGAGGGCAGGAGTGGTGATGAGGAGGAGGCCGATGAGGTAGGAGACGATGAGCAGCGGATGAAAGACGGCGGAGATGAGGAGGAAAAAGGCGCGCATCAATTGGCTTAGCCTCATGGCACAGGATGAGCTCAGGTGAAGGCTTGGATACCCGTAATTTCCTTACCGAGTATGAGGGTGTGGATTTCGTGGGTGCCTTCGTAGGTGATGACGGTTTCGAGGTTCATCATGTGGCGCATGATGGGGAATTCGTTGGTGATGCCCATGCCGCCGAGTATTTGACGGGCGGTGCGGGCGATTTGGAGTGCCATGTAGACATTGTTGCGCTTGGCCATAGATATTTGGGCAGGTGTAACTTTGCCGGCATTGGCCAGGGTACCGAGGCGCCAGGCGAGCAGTTGCGCTTTGGTGATTTCGGTGAGCATGTCGGCCAGTTTGGCCTGTGTGAGCTGAAAGCCCGCAATGGGGCGATCAAACTGGATACGCTCCAGCGAATACTGAAGAGCGGTGTTGTAGCAGTCCATGGCGGCGCCGATGACGCCCCAGGCGATGCCGTAGCGCGCCTTGGACAGGCAAGACAGGGGTCCACGCATGCCCTTAATGTTGGGCAGGAGGGCGTCCTTAGGTACGCGTACGTTGTCGAAGACGAGCTCGCCGGTGATCGAGGCGCGCAGGGATAATTTGCCTTTGATTTCGGGCGCTTCAACCCCTTTCCAGTCGCGTTCGACGATGAGGCCGCGCACCTTGCCCTCTTCGTCTTTGGCCCAGACTACCGCAATGTCGGCCACGGGGGAGTTGGTGATCCACATCTTGGAGCCGTTGAGGATGTACGCGTCACCGTCGTCGACAATGTGGGTTTGCATGCCCGCGGGATTGGAGCCGTAATCGGGTTCGGTAAGGCCAAAGCAGCCGATGAGCTCGCCTCGTCCCAATTTGGGTAAATATTTCTTCTTTTGCTCTTCGCTGCCGTAGGTGTAGATGGGATACATGACTAAGGATCCTTGTACGGAGGCCATCGATCGAACTCCGGAATCCCCACGTTCCAGCTCTTGCATGATGATGCCGTAGGCAATTTCGTCCATACCACCGCCGCCGTATTCGGCGGGGAGGCTCGGCCCATAGGCGCCGATCTCTGCAAGGCCTTTATAGAGATGTGTGGGACAAGTGCCCTCTTCGAAGTGCTTTTCGATGATGGGACGTACCTCACTGCTGACCCATTCGCGGGTGGCTTGCTGTGCGAGTTTGTGCTCTTCTTCCAACAAGTCGTCAATAGCGTAAAAATCGTGGTATTGATACCTGTCTGCTGCCTGCATGGTCTGCATGTTTGGCGCAAAGGTACAGCGAAATGCCCAATGCACCTTTTGTCTGTGGAGAAATCTCTGCTGTCGTATCTTAGGCGTAAAATCGAAGGGAGATGGCCAAGTATTTTGTCGTAGTTATTGTCTTGAGTACAGCCCTTAGACTGGAAGCTACGACCTGGTGGGTGGGCCCGAGCAGGTCGTTTACCACCCCTTCAGTTGTTAGCGCACTTGTCAGGACAGGCGATACCGTCTACATCGAAGCTGGCGTATATGCTGACGACGTCGCCGTATGGCGTGCCGATAGCCTGTTCATTGCAGGCGTAGGGGGCATTGTAGAGCTTCCGTCGGGAGGGCAAGCCGCCGAGGGCAAGGCCATCTGGGTCATCAAAGGCGATGCCTATCGCATCGCCCATATTGCTTTTTCGCAATGCCGAGTACCCGATCACAATGGGGCAGGCATACGCCTCGAGGGAACAGACTTGTACCTTCAACATTGCCGTTTTTACGACAACGAAATGGGCATCCTCGTGGGCAACAATTCCCAAAGTCGGGTGGTCATCGAACACTGCGTATTTTACGACAACGGCTTTGGGCAAGGGTACACCCATCACATTTACGTCAATCACATCCGACGTCTGGACGTGCGATATTCGTACCTCTATCGAGTGCGCGTGGGACATCACATCAAATCGCGTGCTGTGCAAACATGGATCCTCTACAACCGCATTGCCGATGAGTTGGGCAACGGCAGCAGGCTCGTCGACCTACCCAATGGAGGCTTGGCCGTGTTGGTCGGCAACGAACTCATCCAGGGTGCGCATGCCGAAAACTACAATCTCGTCGGGTTTGGCCATGAGGGATACGCCACCGGCAGGATGCATCGCCTCTACCTGGTACACAATACCCTGATCAGCAAGCGTCATAATGCACTCTTCGTCGACGTACGCCCCGGAGGCGAAGCCTACATCGTTAACAACGCCTTTGGTGGCAAAGGAAAACTGTGGAATGGCCAAGTGTGGTATCGAGCTGCCAATGTGCATCGTGCAGTCATTGATTCGCTCTATTTCGTCAATTACAGCACGGACGAATACCACCTCACCCCCGCTTCGCCGCTCGTCGATGCTGGGACAAGACGGTATGTCTTACCCGACAGTACACGTGTCGACAAGGAGTATCACCATCCTGCAGACTTCATCCCACGCCGGTGGTCGGAGATAGATAGTGTAGACATCGGAGCCCACGCCTATCGTATGGCCAGTGGAGTAGACCGGGTCCCCTATAGGTATGATGTGCGAATATTCCTCTCTGGTGAAATAGTACAGGTCGAAGCCCCCGTAGTGCTCGATGACCTACATCTCTACACTCTGACAGGGCAGGAGGTGCCCATGGTTCGAATAGATGAACATCGCTGGAAAGTGTCTGCCCCCATCCGCGAAGGAACGATGTACCTCGCTATCGGTCAGAGGGACATGGCAATGGTGATGGCCAAGGTGATACGGTTTTATTAAATGCCATCTTTGAGGGAACAAGCACCTTTGTTCCGTCAATCAATACAAGACGGCAAACGCTCGCGAGCGAATCTCGTAATCGTTTCCCAGTATAAAATAGTACACGCCTTTGGGCAGTGGTGGCAGGGATAGGGTATAGCTGTGGACATCTTTTAAGAGAGGGTAAAAATCCGAATGGACGAGTACTCTACCCCTTGTATCGACAATGCGCGCGAAATGCCGCCCGTAGGTAGGTGTGTTAAAAAGGACGTATACCTGGTGGGGCATTGGAGAATAAAATTGAAGTATTTCCAATTGCGTAGGCCCGTCGTGGCAATATTGGGACTTAATGTGGCTAAAGATGCGATAGAGGTTTAGCTTACCCCCGGAGAGCAGTCGATTTTGCAGTGTTGCTATGGGCTCTGCGTTTCGTAGGATGAGGTCTTTGACATATCGCGCAGCGCTATCTGGAGAGGCCTTTAGGTGAGCGATATGGTCATTGCATCGCACGGTATAGATGAGTTGTATTGCGCCACTGACAAAGGGAGAGGCGTAGGATGTACCTGTCCCTGCATCGTACGGGGATCCCGATCCGTAGGAGGTGCTCCAGATGGATTTGCCGGGCGCGCCGATGTCGATGGATTTTTTGCCGTAGGCAGCGTTGTCGATGATCTGGCTGCTCTGGTTGAGGGCGGTGACGCATATGAGATAGGGCGAGGTACAAGCACAGGGTAGATCACCTTCAACATCGACATCGACATCGAGATTGGCAGTAGAAGCGACGGTCAGCACGCCCTCGTGTCCGAGGCTGTCGATGATGGCACAGATAAGGGGAAACTCATCTTGTCTGGCGCGCTCTCTACCGAGTGAGAAGTTGATACCCACGACATAGGCCCCCACCTGGCCGTCGGTGCGATTGTACAGTTGGCGTTGATGCCATACGTATTCGAGTGCGGCATAGAGGTCGGCGTCTTGTATTTGGTTGCTCTTTCCGAGGGAGACGAGCAGTAGCTGGCCGTTCCAGTTGACGCCCGTGATGCCGATACCGTTATTGCCCCTTGCAGCGATGATGCCTGCTACGCGCGTACCGTGTCGGTGTTTGTAGAGCTTGTCGTTGGCGGTGGTGAGGTTGTAGCCGAGATAGTCGTCTACATAGCCGTTGTTGTCGTTGTCGATGCTATCGTCCGGTATTTCGGCGGTGTTGCGATAGATGGCCTCTTGAAGGTCTTCGTGTGTCCAGTCAAATCCGGCGTCGATGACGGCGATAAGGGGCACAGGTGTGTCGGCAATACCCGTACTCAAGTCCCATGCCCGCGGAGCTTCGATATCGCGAAGCCCCCATTGCAGGTCAAACATCGGATCATCGGGCTGTCGGCGGAGCTCGAGTGAGCCGTTTTTCTGTGCACGACAAACGGCGGGCAGCGATCGAAGTCGTTCTAGAAGTGTTGTGTCGAGTCCCCCTTCAACAACGATTTCATATATGGGCGTAAATCTTCCGATCTTTTTCCATCGGAGTGTTTGGTAGGCTGTATGCGTATTTCGGGTATGAAATTGTGCGAGCAGGTCTTCTATTTGGGCACCGGGGCAAAGACGGACGAGCACCGAATGTTGGCTGTAGAGACCTTGCGCGGTGAGCAGTAGAGTAGCGGTGAAAAAAAATATTCGGGTTAGGGGATACCTGTAGAGCATCGCACACCATGTGGAAGGTCGGGTTATCGCGAGGTCACTGGTCGTTGTTGTCATCGAGTGGAATTATATGTCCCAGATGCTCTTTTTTGTCCATGAGATAGCGATAGTTGTGGGCACAGGTATGGCCCAGCAGGGGGATGCGTTGGATGACCTGGATGCCGTCGTGCTCGAGGGCTTTGACCTTGTCGGGGTTGTTGGTCAGGAGGTGGACTTTGTCGATGTGGAGCATGTGGAGGATTTGCACGACATCCTGATAATGGCGCATGTCGGCGTCAAATCCCAGGCGTAGATTGGCTTCGACGGTGTTGAGCCCCTGGTCTTGGAGGGCGTAGGCGCGTATTTTGTTGGTCAAGCCGATACCTCTGCCTTCCTGGCGGGCGTAGATGAGCAGGCCTCCGTGTTGGGCGAGGTATTGGCAGGCTTTGTCGAGCTGGCTGCCGCATTCGCAGCGCAGTGAGTGGAGCACATCACCCGTAAAGCACTCGGAGTGGATGCGGAGGTTGACCACCTTTTGGGTGTCGAACGGCTCGAAGGCAAGGGCGACGTGGGGCAATGGATCATCATCGCTGTGGCCGAAGACCATGATGCGCGCCGCTCCCCAGCGCGTGGGTAGATGGGCTTCGGCGAGCTTTTTTAGGCGGCGTTTCATGGGACTGTCTTTAATGCCATTTGAGGGTCGTCGACCCAAATTTCAAGCCGAGCCAAACACCTAAAATACAACTTAGCAGACTCAAACTAATGTATTGCAGGGCTTTGGCCCAGAGGTTTTGATGCACAAGGGAATAGTTTTCAAATGCAAAGGTCGAAAACGTGCTAAATCCGCCGCAAAATCCGACGATAGCGAAAGCGTACCAGTGTCGACTGTGCAAATGCCCCTGAATGGCGGGCAGCAACCACCATCCGAGTAAAAAACTGGCTGCAAAATTGGCGCCCAAGGTGCCCCAGGGCAGTCCCCACAGGCGAATGGTCGAAAGCCATTGGCCGAGCTGATAGCGAGCTAAACTGCCTAAGCCCCCTCCTATGAATATCAACAACCATTTCATACTCAGAAAAGTCGATGCAATTTTAAACGGATTCTCCCCGTTGTTGTTTGTTTTTCAATACTAAGTAGAGCGTGTAGGTAAAGAGCGTTGCAAATCCAAAAATGATAAAGAGCAAGTTGATATTGCCGATCCCGCGAAATTTGAGGACGATGTAGATAAAGAGCAAGTTGATAGCGGCGAGGATGGCTGTGGCCTGTGTGTGCGTAAAACCCACGTCGATCATGATGTGGTGAATGTGCAACCGGTCGGGATGAAAGGGATTTTTACCCTTTAATAACCGAAGGATGAAGACGCGTAAAGTGTCAAAGAGGGGCAAAATCATCATACCGATGGCCACCGCCGGCGCTGCTTTGATGTGCAGTGGCGATGTGGGCGACATGTGGTATTGCTCTTCGATAAAGACGATGCTCAACAGCGCTACGAAGGCTCCCGAAATGGTTGCCCCGGCGTCTCCCAGAAAAATGCGCGCCGGGGTGAGATTGTATTTTAAGAAGGCGATCATCGCCCCGCTCAATGCAAAGGCCACTAAGGCATAAGCCATTCGATCGCTCAGATAAAACCAGATACCGAGCGTGAGGCTGACCATGATGACCAAACTGGCGGAGAGCCCATTGATTCCGTCGATGAGATTGAAGGCATTGATGACCACGATAATGGTAAAGACCGTCAACAAGACACTCCAACCATAAGGGATACGCTCGATACCGAAGATGCCGTCCAGACTGGTCAGGCGAATGTGGGCAAAGATCACGAAAATGACCGCAGCCAGTATTTGAGATACGAACTTGTATTCGGGCTTGAGCGGCTCAATGTCGTCGTACACCCCGACGAAAAACAATACCAAAAGCCCCGCAAACAGGTATTGTAAACGCGAAAAATACTCGAACGAGGCCCATAGGATTAGCGAAACGATGATGGCCATGAAGACCGCAATGCCGCCAAGCGGGGGCACGGGCTTCGTGTGCGTTTTGCGCTGATTGGGCAGATCAAAGATGCGATGTTTTTTAGCAAAGGCGATGAGCAAAGGTATGGTCAGATAGCAGATACTGAATGCCGTGATGAATATCAGTATGCTATCGTACATCTCAAAATTCGTTTTTCCACATCATCGACTCTATGGGTCGGATGCTGTGTTGGGTGTATTTTGCTCCCGGCTTGGAGTGGTACATGCGTTCGATTTCGCCGTCGATATTGAAATAGATGAGCTGGCCGATGGGCATGCCCGCGTAGATTCGTATGGGATGGATACAGCTGATTTCCAGGGTCCAGCGGTTGCAAAACCCCACATCGCCCTTGCCTGCAGTGGCGTGAATGTCGATGCCGAGCCGTCCGATACTCGACTTTCCCTCTAAAAAGGGTACGTACTTGTGCGTTTCGGTGTACTCGACGGTTACGCCTAAGTACAGCACGCCGGGCTGCAAGACAAAACCCTCCGGCGGTATTTCGAAGTGGTGGACGGGATTGGGCTTGCGCGCATCGAGGGGAAATTCCGTATAAATCGCAAGGTATTTATCTAAATGCACATCGTAGCTGTTGGTGCCGAGGTTTTTTCTGTCGAAGGGATCGATGACGATATCGCCTTTTTCGATGGCTTCGAGGATTTTTTTGTCCGTCAGAATCATCCACTGTGGAGTTTTGCACGTAAATTTACGCACCGCGAATTTAATCACATTGTGCTAACGACGAGGGAAGAGCGCTTCATATAAACCATCCAATGAGTAGAATACGCATTGCCATCATCACGATTGGAAATGAAATCTTGCGCGGTCGTACGCTCAACACCAACGCCCATTATCTGGCGCGTTGGGCCAATCGCTTTGGCATAGAGCTATGTCGGATGTGTACCGTGCCCGACGACAAACGGGCCATTCATGCAGCTCTCAACGATGCCTATGGCTGTGCCGATTGGGCTATCTGCACGGGAGGATTGGGCCCTACGACCGACGATATTACGCGCCAGGCTATTGCCGAGTATTTCGACCTTCCTTTGGAGTATCGTGAAGATGTGCAAGCGCGTATTGAGGAGTTTTTAAGACACTTCGGAATACCATTTGAGGCTAAACACCGCTCGCTGTGTTATGTACCCCAAGGAGCACTGGTGTTTTACAACCGCAAGGGTACGGCACCGGGTTTTCTCATCGATAGGGGCGGAAGAGTACTGGTGGCTCTGCCGGGCGTACCCATTGAGATGCGCCATCTCGTCGAAGATTACCTCACACCGTATGTGCAACAGCGCTATGGGTACCGGCCGCTCCCTTCCGAGCGCATCTTGCTCGCCGGCATAGAAGAGCCCGAAGTGCACCGCCGAGTGGAAACGCTCATTGACGAGACAGCCACATTCATCGATTGGGGATTTTACCCGCACTATACCAACGTGGAAATCACCCTACGCATGCGACCCGAAGTCGGTGTAGCTCCGGCCGAGGTGGAGGAGCGTTTGCGAAAGCTGCGCTATCGAATAGAAGAGCTTTTTGGAGCCGACTATGTAGGCAGTGGTGATGTATCGCTTGGGCGGGCCGCTGGCGCCTATTTAAAACAGCTCGGTTGGTACGCAGGTGCCGCCGAGAGCTGTACGGGAGGCTATATCTCACACTTATTTACTTCGGATGCGGGCAGTTCGGAGTACTTCAAGGGCGCGATCGTGAGCTATGCCAATGCTGTCAAACACGAGGTGTTAGGGGTGCCGATGGAGGTGTTAAAGGCCGAAGGTGCGGTCTCGCAACCCGTGGTGGAAGCCATGGTGCGCGGGGCCCTTCGAGTGTTGGATGTGGGGGTGGCGGTGGCCGTAAGTGGCATAGCCGGCCCCGGCGGAGGCACCCCCGAAAAGCCCGTCGGTACCGTCTGGATCGCGGTGGGCGACCACAGCGAGGTGCGCAGCCGGCGCTTTCACTTTCCCTACGACCGACTGGAAAATATCGAAATCACCGCCATCACGGCTCTGGATGTCCTGCGCAGATGGTGTCGAGCACGCATTTATAAATCTCCATTGCCATGGACATAGACGTACAGGCTGGTCTTGCGCTCCTATTAAAGTACTTTCCCAATTTGACCGACAAGCAGTACCAGCAATTTGCGCAGCTTGCACCCTTGTACAGCGAATGGAACGCGCGCATCAACGTCATCTCGCGCAAGGATATCGGCAATCTCTACGAACGACACGTGCTCCACAGCCTTTCTATCGCGAAGTTTGTCGACTTCATGCCGGGGACGGTATTGCTCGACGTGGGCACGGGAGGGGGCTTTCCCGGACTCCCTTTGGCTATCCTCTACCCCGACGTGTTTGTACATCTCATCGATGGCACGGCCAAGAAGATCAAAGTGGTCAATGCGATCATCAGTGCCCTGGATTTGACCAATGCCAGGGCCCAGCATATACGCGTAGAGCAATTGCGCAAGCGACAATACGACTTTATCGTATCGCGTGCAGTAGCCCCCCTCACGATACAATACCGCTGGGGACAAAGGCTCATACGAAGCCCGGGCTTCAACTCGGTACCCAATGGCGTATTATCTCTCAAAGGCGGCAATGTCCAAAGCGAACTCGACGCTTTGCCCAAAGGCATCTATCGCGAAGCCAATCCGCTGAGTACCTATATCGCTACGCCGTGGTTTGCCCAGGACAAATACCTCCTCTATGTGCAGGTAGAGTGATTGGGCTAGGACGCCCCTTCGAAGATCCATTCCTTAAAGTATTCGACGATGGCACGCTTGAGCAGTTGGCTCTGTTCGAGGATGTCCACTTTAGGCATGCGGCGCACCTTTTGATAGAGCGGCCAGCCGTCATGGGTCGTGCCCAATCGCTTGTAATAGCCCAGGGCTTCCAGTGCAGCCATAGCGCCTACCTGGATGAGGTCTTCTTTGTCCTTGCGCGAGATGTCCTGGCGCAAAAATCCCGTCTCCTGGATGCCGATGAGGAAGAGGATGTCGACAAGCGCGGGCTCCTTACGGCGCCGAAACCGACGGCTGATCTTTTGGCGCAAGACGGCCCAGTAAAAGTCCAATTCCCAGCTTTCGATCAATTCGGGGTATTTATTAGTAGGCACGGATGTTTTTCTTTTCTACGTAATTAATAAACGCACGATTGGCTACGCGGTTGCCCCCAGGTGTGGGGTAATTGCCCGTAAAATACCAATCTCCCCTGTGATGAGGACAGGCTCGATGTAAGTTTTCGACAGTCTGAAAGATGACGCGCAGTTCAATACGTGGATCCTTTGGGCGCAACATCTCGGCTATTTTAGCGGAAATCTCATCGGCACTGAAGAGCGCGTATAAACGCTTGACCTCATTGGAAGATTCTTCGATGGGGAGCTCCAACGAGCGCTTGCAGCGGTGGTAGACCTCTTCGATGAGGTGCTCCTTGTTGTGATCGTACAACAGCTCAATCATCGCTTGGAAGGCTATGAAATCGTGCATCTTGCTCATGTCGATGCCGTAACAATCGGGATAGCGGATCTGCGGCGCGGAAGAAACGATGACGATACGCTTGGGCAACAGCCGCGACACAATGGCAATGATGCTGTCGCGCAGCGTGGTCCCCCGTACGATTGAGTCATCTAAGAGCACCAGCGTGTCGCGATGGTTGCGCACGATGCCATAGGTCACGTCGTAGGCATAGGAGACCAGGTGACTGCGCCCACTGTCGTCGCTGATAAAAGTGCGCAGCTTTGCGTCTTTGACCACAATTTTCTCTATGCGCGGTCGGAGGGATAAAATGGTGCGGATTTGTTCATCCTGGGGTTGCCCCTGGCGAAGATGTGTTTGTAATTTTTGCGTCTTTACCTCGTTGAGATATTTCTCCAGTTCTTCCATTAGGCCTCCAAAGGCAGTTTCTGCCGTGTTGGGGATGTAGGAAAAGACCGTGTTTTCGAAATCGTAGTCGATAGCTTCGAGCACCTGATCCCGCAGGTATCGCCCTAAGGCTTTGCGCTCTAAATAGATATCTCGATCGGTGCCGCGGCTGAAATAAATGCGCTCGAAGGAGCACGGTGTACATTGGGGAGCGGGGTCTAAGCACTGTTCGATGCCCACGCGGCCGTCGCGTTTGACGATGAGGGCTGCGCCTGCGGGAATTTCTCGTACCTCGTCGTGGCGCACGTTGAGTGCCGTTTGGATAGCTGGGCGTTCGGAGGCGGCGACGACGATTTCATCGTCCCAGTAGTAATAGGCAGGACGGATCCCCCACGGATCGCGGTAGACAAAGGCATCGCCGTGTCCGATCATGCCCACTAAGGCCCAGCCACCGTCAAATTTGCGCGTGGCCCGCTGCAAGACGCGACTGATCGAAAGGTGGTAAAAGATGCGCTCGTTGAGCTCCTGTGTCGGCAGACCCTGGGGTTTGAAAAAGCGGTACTGCCATTCGACCTCCTCGTCGAGAAAATGGCCAATCTTTTCAAGCAAGGTGACGGTGTCGCTCTTTTCAATGGGAAATTGCCCGAGCTCGACGAGCTCGTCAAAAATCGCGTCGACATTGGTCATGTTGAAGTTGCCCGCCAATACCAGAGTACGCGAAATCCAGTTGCTCTGGCGAATTTTGGGATGAACGTACCGCAAGTCGTTCTGGCCGTGAGTGCCGTAACGCAGGTGTCCCATCAGCACTTCCCCTGCAAAGGGCACCGACTGCGTCAACCATTCGGCATCCAGCATTTTGTCGGGAGGCAGAGCATTGAAATGAGCGTATACCTCGTCGAAGAGATCCGTCAAGTAATCGGCACCGATCGTGCGATAGCGGTCTAAGTATCGGGTGCCAAGAGGAGCATGCAATTTAATAGTGGCTATTCCTGCTCCATCCTGGCCGCGATTGCGCTGCTTCTGCATCAATAGTTGCAACTTGGTAAGGGCATACAGGGGCGTGCCGTATTTGTCGATATAAAATTGTAAGGGCTTGCGCAGCCGAATAAAGGCGATGCCACACTTGTGAAAGATTTCCCCGCTCATCACCATGTATTGCCTCGACAAAGATACGCTATTTGCAATGGACAAAGGGTGCAATGACGAGCGCACGCATACGCCCTTCAGAAAGAGGAGGTCTCATAAGTGGTATTGCCTAAAATATCTGTATGAAATGGTTAGCGCCGTGAAGAAATGATTAGGCGACCACTGTTTTATATTTAGGAGGAATAAAATCGCAGAACACAGAGGGCATGAGCTTCCGATTGTCGTTGTGCGCTCATACTAAACGCCCATGGCACTCGTTAGGATAGAGCAACAAAATGAAGGGCAGTATTGCAAACATCTCGACGCTGAAGAAACCTGGTCCATCCGCAAAACAAGGACTTCTATGCTCAAAATCCGTTTTGAAAAGGTGTTGCCCCAGTGGAGGGGGCCTTCTCTTGCAGCGTCATTAGCAGTGTGGGGGTTATTATTGGCTCCAAACCTACTGTGGTCGCAAGCGCGGATCATCCACCTGAAAAATCCGTCTTTCGAAGGTATCCCCCAGCAAGGCATGTATGCGCGGTTTAACCTGAGTGGTTGGATAGACTGCGGTTTTTCGCAGGAGACCCCACCCGATGTACACGGCAGTAATACCAATTATTTTGACGTCAACAAAAAGCCCTTCCACGGGAATACCTTTCTCGGCATGGTCGTGCGGTCGACCAACACGTGGGAACGCGTCTCTCAACGCCTGGAGGCCCCGCTCCTCAAAGGGCAGTGCTATAAATTTACGATTTACCTCGCGCGAGCCTCGCGCTACGTCAGCGGCATCAACGAAGACCGCCTCCAGCGCTATCGAAATCGGGCAAGGCTGAAAGAAGTGCGCCGCACGTTTGGCAGAGCGGAATACGATTTTACCAACCCCGTCATCCTCCGCATTTGGGGAGGAAACGGCTATTGCGTCCAAAAGGAATTGCTCGCCGAAAGCCAACCCATCATCAACACCGAATGGAAGAAATACGAGTTTTACTTCAACCCCAAATTCAATCACCAGTATATCGAACTCGAAGCATTTTACGAGCTGCCCCTCATACAGTTTTACAACGGCAATGTCTTGCTCGACAATGCCTCGGATATCGTACCCGTACCATGCCCCGAAGAAGAGCTCCTCTACACATCCACCGTCAAAGATCCCGATTACAACGAGGCACAGCAGCGCTATCGACAGCAGCGCGAAGAAAAACGAAGAGCAAAGAGCCCCACGGTGGCGAAGACGCCTCCACCCAAGCCTCGCAAGCCAAAGCCCAAACCTCCAACTACTAAAAAGCCCAAGGAACAAAGTGCATCGATTGCGCAGTCACCAACCCAGGTAGAAGAACCCCAAAGCCTCCGCAGGCTCCGTAAAAAAGACCTCAAACGCGGCCAACGCATACGCATCAAGCGACTGTTCTTCAAAGCGGATTCGGCTACCATTACCCCCGAATCCGAAGTAGTGCTCGATGATTTGTACCATTTTTTGCGCAACAATCCCACCGTGCGCATCGAAATCGGCGGACACACCAACGGCCGCCCGCCACACGCCTATTGCGATAGCCTTTCCACCGCACGTGCAAAGGCCGTGTACGATTACCTCGTCCGACGAGGTATTGATCCATCGCGGTTGAGCTACAAAGGCTACGGCAAGCGCATGCCCATCGCCCCCAACACCACTCCTGAAGGGCGACGAAAAAACCAGCGCGTCGAGATAAAAATCATCGATCTGTAAGAGAATCCATGGAGTAGAAGGCGTCGTGTGCTACACCTCCATCCTCAATTTGCAGGGGGGAGTGGAAAGGATTGTTGTGCCTTTAGAAGCACCGCGAGCTCTGCATAAAATTGTAGATAGTTTCGTACCACGGGCCTGGCCTTCCTCATTGAGGGGAGTACAGCACTTTCCCCCCTGGACCCCTTGGAGGAAAGGGCGTGTTGCGGAAGTGTGCGTGTCGAAAATTACTCTTCCTCTTCGGAAGCAGGACCCGGCAGATCGACCTCGGGTGGTATGTTTTCGACATCGACTTCGGGAGGAGCTGTTTGGGCAGCTGGCTCGTTTTTCGCGGTACTGCCGTTGCCGTTTTGGGCGGTGTATTCTTCCATCGGTATGACGGAGACGTAGGTGCGCACTTTGTGGTGCTTGTGTCGCTTTTTGCGGAAGACGACTACGCCGTCGGTCAGTGCGAAGATGGTGTAGTCTTTACCCAGTCCGACATTTTTGCCTGGGTGGTATTTGGTGCCGCGCTGGCGGACGATGATATTCCCGGCTCTCGCTACTTGTCCACCGAACAATTTTACACCTAAGCGCTTACTATGCGAATCCCTTCCGTTGTCGGTACTTCCTACACCTTTTTTATGTGCCATGGCCGTGCGATTTTATGTGATTATGCCTTGATAGCGTCGATTTTGAGCTTGGTCAGATGTTGGCGATGCCCCTTTTTGACGCGGTAGCCCTTTCGGCGCTTTTTCTTAAATACGATAACTTTTTTGTCTTTGAGATGTTCGAGCACGGTGGCTTCGACCTTGGCGTTGAGATGGGGCGTACCGATCTCGACATCGCCGTCGCGGTCGATGAGGAGCACTTCGCCGATTTGTATCTTGTCGCCTTCGTTGGCGTCTAAGCGATTGACGTAAAGGGTTTGTCCCTCCTCGACCTTGTATTGATGACCTCCGATTTCGATAACTGCAAACATGGCCATACCTTTATCTATCCGTGAATTGAGCCGCAAAGATACGTTTTTTTTGACGAATTGTGGAACACCGTCGGAAACTACCGCCAATGCCCCTTGTAAGGACGACATGCTATGGGCAAATATCCAATATTTTTGTATCTTCGCGTAGAGCTCGTAGGGGAGAGTGAAATGAAAACCAAAAACACTTGTCATATGAGATGGATTGCAGGACTACTGTCGATGACTATGGTTGCGACTGTATGGGGACAGTCGTCTCCAAAAATACCACAGCGTCTGCTGAAGCCCGTGCCGAAGGTCAACATCCAGGCTATCGGCAATGAGGTTTGGCAGGGGAAACGGAGAACAGTCCCTCATATAGAAAGCCGTTTTCCCAATCAAATCGTCGGCTTTACATATTATGATTTGCAGACTAATAATAGTATGATGCCGCGCGTGGCGGTCGCCAACGAAGTGGTGCGGGTCGTCTGGACGTATAGTGCGGATGAACAGCCGCGGGGATTTCCCGATCGAGGGACCGGTTTTAATCGATACGAGAACGGTTCTTGGGTCGTATCGGAAGACGACCTCTTGGATCTCAAGCGCATAGAGCCCGAGCGGTGCGGTTGGCCCAACGTCGGTGTGCTGGGCGACGGCACCGAAGTAGTGATCAGCCATAGTACGGCCTCGAATGTGCTGATGATGTGCCGACGCGCGCCCAATGCCACCGAATGGGACTGCGAGCTGTTGGAAGACAAAACCGGCAGCGGCAAGCTCTGGCCCCGCATGGCCATAGGAGGCCCCGATAACAATACAATTCACCTCATCAGTGTGACCCGACCACCTAGGTTTAATGGTAGACCCTATCGCAATATCACTCAACATCTGCTCTACCAACGCTCAACCGATGGCGGCGAAACATGGGACATCGAAGATCTCGTACTGCCGGGCATTTCAGACAGCATCTACGATGTCATGGAAGCCGATGCCTACTTCATTGCCGCTCGCGATACCATCGTGGCCATTGTCCATTTCGGAGGGTGGAACGATATCGTCTTGTGGAAGTCGACCGATAACGGAGCGACGTGGAAGAAAATTCTGATCAACGAATTTCCGCTTCACAAGTACGATCCGGGTAGGGATGGTCTGTATTCCGCCGATGATTTGTCGTACAAGGATACCTTAGGTGGGCCTGGATCACAAGGGGGTATACCAGCTATCTATACCTCCGATGGCACCGGAAGCGTCACGATCGACGCCAACGGTGAATGCCATGTCGTCTTCGGCGAAATGTTTGTTGCCGTTGCACTTGACGGGGCGGATACGAACTTTGTCTTCTATCCCGCCTGGGGCTACATCGACTACTGGAGAGAAGCCTTTGCCGATACCGACGATACGTCGTATGTGCGCCCCTATCGCATTGCGACCTACGTCGATTACGACGGCAACGGCCGCATCGATATCCAATCGATCAACCAAATCGCATTTTACGGCGGCGGTGCTGTTAATATGCCCTACATCGTCAGTGATGACGACAACAACCTCTTCGTGGCGTACTCCGCCATCAATGAGCAATTTAAGCATGAAGATGACGACGAATTCTATCGGCACATCTATCTGATCCGCTCCGATGATGGCGGAGAAACGTGGACGGACCCCTATGACGTCATCAACTACATGTTTTACGAAGACGAAGATGAAAAAATCGACACCGCATATACAGAGGGCGTCTATCCATCTATGACCGTTGACGACAATTATCTCTATCTGGTGTTTCAAAAAGACTACAATCCCGGCTCGTGGGTTATTTTAACAAACCTCGGAGGGGATGACAACGACAACGACTTCGATATCAACGATATCGTGTACCTGAAGCTCACCAAACAATTTGAAGCGGTCAATGTCGAGCGCGTCGTAAGACCGGAGACCTTCGACATGCAGGTCACCCCCAATCCCGTACAGGAAAACCATCTGACGCTGAGCTTTGACCTACCCAGTGCATCAAATGTGCGCGTCCAGCTCATCGATATGGATGGTCACACACAGACACTGCTCGCCAAACAGCGCTTAGAAGCAGGGCCTCACCGCTTGGTCTTGCCTTTGAAAGAAACGCCTACGGTGGGATTTGTGAAGCTATGGGTGGGCAATGCTACTGCTACAAAGAAAGTAGTGTTTGTGCGATAAGCTGCACAGCATCATCGAATACTTGCTCGAAGCGGGGACTGTTTTTCAAAATAGTCCCCGCTTTTTTATTATTTTTGTATATTGCCGTAAAATTGTGAAGCCATACGAGCTGGAAGATGCGTGCGAGCTCTCTAAGCATACGGGTGATTTTACGTATCATGCCCCAACCTTGGTGGGTGTGTTGTGCCTTTGTGCTTTTGATGCCTATAGCTAAAGGTCAGGAGTTGCGCCTTCCCACCGTATTTCGCTTAGGGGAATATGAGTCTTCCTATCGGTTGTTGCTCAAGAGGCATCCCTCCACGCTCATTGAGGTGGTAGACAATGATCTGGATTATGCCTACAAAATTTGGCAAAGTGTACTCATCGATATTGAGGATGCAGCGGACCGGGAGGGGGTTGATCTGAACGGTGTGCGGCTGTATTTAAATATCTTCTGGACGGCAGATGGTCGGATTGGACATATTGCATATTTCATTAAGCCCAACTCGAGGCGTATTGCAGAGGCGGAGATAGTGGGCATTTTATCGAAGGTAATTGGCACCCGAACGCTACGAGCAAGCGCCGAGCAGGCCTTTGTGCATTTTGGATCGGCGAGTTTTCCCCTCGTCTATGTCTCGCGTCCTGTAGAGCAGCAGAGTACGGGCAAGCCACCGTGAATGCCCTCCATCACGTCAGGATTGCGTATTGTCTTGCGCCGAGTTGTATGCAAGGTAGTATTGTAAGATGTCTGGCTCGACCGCTTGCGATTCCAAATTGGAGGATGGAATCGATTGATATAGGGTGTGCATACGCTCGATGATCGTATGAAAATATTGGGAGAGCCAGTGGGGAGCGGTGATGACGATGTGGCTGCGGAAGGAGAGGATTTCGTTGATGAATTCGTAGTTGGGACGAAGCTCGAGGAAGAGCCTATGCCAATAACCGTCCTTTGAGAGGCGTAGCCGTTGGCTGCGGTGAAGGGGTTTGCTCTGCAAATACGGCACGGCGTATCTCGATACGCGACATTCCACGGAGGTCAGTGGAAGTTCGGACAGGTGCGTTACACCAATGATTTCGTTGAAGATATCGTCGAGGTCGACATCCTTTGGACGATACTCGATGTTGTCGTCAAAGGGACGGATGCGCACGATGCGGTCGATGGCTAAGACGAGAGGGTGTTTGCCCAGGGCCTTTTGACGCTCTTCATAGCCAAAGAGATACCACCGATTGCGGTATTCTTTGAGATACCAGGGATGAAAGAAGTATTCACGAATGGGTTTGTGAAAGGGTTTGTAATGTATGAGCAACACCTGCTTGTTGCGAATGTGATGGAAGAGCTCTTTGAGCAAGGGGAGGTTTCGCAAATCGGTATTTTCATCAAATTCGATGACGCGTGCCATGTCGACAGGCACGATGTAGGCGAAAAATTCCTTTGGTAGCTCTTCAAACAAATCATCGATAATGCTCAGTCCCTTGATACTGTGGACCACTTCGAGGATGTTTTTCAGTCCACTGAGCTCTTTGGTCAAGGGTAGACACTGGTCGATGCGGAATCCGCAGGGGTAACGGTAATAGACTTCTTTGCCCTTTTTGTACTTGACGAACTGTACTTTGAGGTGGTCCATCATGTAGTGAAGGTCGTTGTAGATCGTGCGCATGGTGTAGGGACGTTCGGGTTGGAGGCGTCGGTTGATTTCGTTGACCAAATCGGCCACGCGGTAACCAGGCCCTTCTCGAAGGTCGTTGAGGCGCATCATCTCATCGATGATGAAAATGCGGCGAATTCGCTCATTCATCTGTGGGCTCGTTTGCCCTATTAACAAGGTTATTTAAATGAAAGTTTTATCCATTATTGAAGAGCGATTTCACATAATGAGTTAAAACACACTACGATGTGTGGTTTGTAAAGAAGTCTAAAACAGAGGGAAAGGAGTGAAATCGGGTGCCGAGTTGTGCAAGGTCCTGGGTGTAATTTTCATGCATGTGCTTGCTCAATAAGGCTAAATACTCTTCCACGGAAGGAGGGCCGAGTACGCGCAAATGAGGTCCAAAAGAGAGTAGGCGATTGAATAATTCGTAGTTGGGTACGACCTTGATCGAATTGCGAAACCATCCGTACTCTGTTTCATGCCACCTGCTGCGCTGCGTGTGGTGTAGGGGTTTGGTCTTGATATAGGGATACAGCTCGGGAGATACGACGAAATCGATGCACATGACGGGTAGCTCTGTATGCTTTGTTATGCCGATGATATCGTCAAAATAACTGTTGATGTCGATGTCGCTCTCTTTATAAGGGATATCCTTCAAAGGCTTGAGCTCTTCGATGCGGTCTAAGGCCAAAATGAGGGGGTGGATATGATAGGCTTCCGCCTCGGGGCTATACCCGATGACAAACCAGCGTTGATTGTATTCTTTTAGATACCAGGGGTGGAATTCGTACAGGCGCTGTTCTTCGCGAAAGGGACAGTACTGTATCTGCATGACTTGTCGGGTCAAAATTGCATAGTACAGGTCGTCGAAGAGATTGTTTTTCTCTAAGTCGGGATTTTCCGACCAGTAGACGACTTGCTCGGTAGAGCTCATGATATGTTCTAAGATGTGGCCGAGCTGCGGAAATTCCTGCTGTAGGCGGAAGATGACTTCTTCAAATACGCAAGTACTCGACATATTTTTAAATAGTAGAAGCAAGGTGAGAATTTCGGAGCGGTTGAGGATCTTTTCGTCCAGCGATTTTAGACGCCAGTTGGGGGGTAGGCTGTAGTACTTTCTCCGATTGGAAGTGTACTTTCGAAGGGGGGCATCAAACTTTTTCACTAAATCGTTGATGTCGTTATAGATCGTGCGCTTCGAAATTTCGATGCCGAGCTTGTCTTGAAGCATTTGGTGGATCTCCTCAATGGTATATCCTCTGTCGTTATGCTTCTGGTACCCCCGCAAAATCTGTATGAGCATGAGAATGCGCATCAAACGCGAGTCTTTTTCCATGATCATAAGCGTTAAGTTTTTACAATAATACGAAAAATATGTTTTATAATCATGAGGCACACCCCTTTAATCGAAGTTCAAAATTTTAGTGCTTATACTAAGTGTTTTTGAGTTCATTTGTTGTTTGCCTTTTGTATTTTCAGATGGTGTGGGCAATATAGCGGCGTGCGTACAATATTTATGTGCGATAAAATTGTGTATTCCGAACCTCTTCCGACGTTGTGATGTTATCACACATAATAACAATTTCACATGGCTATTCGGTGCTATCGAGCCGATTTAATTTTACCCATGGACGGGCCGCCTATTCCCAAAGGCGTCGTACAGGTAGACGATGACGGTACGATTGTTGCCGTAGGTGGCCCATCCTTGGCTGAGGACCAGCCGTGCACACATTATAGAGGGGTGCTGCTACCGGGATTTATCAATGCGCACTGTCATTTGGAGCTGTCGCACATGCAGGACATGATTCCCACAGGTACGGGGCTTATACCTTTTATACGCGATATCATCCGCAAGCGGGAGGCATCGCTGGAGCAAATCGTCGAACGCGCACAGCGTGCCGACGACGCGATGTGGCGTGACGGTATTGTTGCAGTCGGCGATATCAGCAATGTCGACCATACCGCAGCTGTAAAGAAACGCAGCCGCCTATGCTACCACACTTTCGTAGAAGTGTTTGACCTATGGCAGCCTTCCAACGCCGAGGAAGAATACCGACGCGCACAAGCCCTAGCAGAGCAGTTTGATCAGGCACCTCATAAAGTGAGCATCGTGCCCCATGCTCCGTATTCAGTCTCATATGCGCTCTTTCGGCGCATTCGCTCAGAGCATCCGAATGGGCTCTCTCTGAGTATGCACAATCAGGAGACGGCAGCGGAAAACGAATTTTTTATGCGCGGCACAGGAGCCCTCGTCGAGTTTTATCGCGAGTTAGGGATCAAAATCGAGGCCTTCGAGCCGACGGGTAAGACCTCTCTTCAAAGTATTTTAGAAAGGGATCTCCTCCCCGTCAATGGCCGTGTCTTGCTTGTCCACAACACGCAAACGACGAGGGACGACATTCGCATGGCTCAAGCCCAGCTTGAATCGGTCTATTGGGTCAGCTGTCCCAATGCCAATTTGTACATCGAAAACACGCTGCCGCATTATCGACTCTTTGTCGAAGAAGGAGCGCGTATGTGCATCGGCACGGACAGCCTTGCCTCCAACTGGGGCCTATCCATCATGGAAGAGGTGCGCACCATCCTGCGGTACCAGAGTTATTTGGATTGGCAGGATGTCTTGCGATGGGCAACGCTGCACGGTGCCCAAGCACTGGGCATGGACGATATCCTGGGCAGCTTGACATTGGGGAAGAGACCAGGACTCGTCCACATCGACCTGGATGTCGACGCTCCCCAACCCATGAAGACCTATAGGTCGCATCAAAGGATCGTTTGAGATTGCCCTCTGGTGCCTACGATTTTATACAAACCCTCTACGAATGTAAGCGACTTAAAAGGGGCATGTTATGGAACTTTGCGAACTTTGTCGGTCGAGGTGAATTGCATTTACTAACGGATTGAACATGAGCAAAGGGGGGCGGAACGACTCTGCGATGCTTGGCGTGGATATCGGTGGCACGGGTATTAAAGCGGCGGTGGTCGATGTTGAGGCAATGCGGCTGCTCACCGATCGCGTGCGCGTTCCCACACCTCAGCCATCCACTCCAGAACGCGTAGCTGGTGTAGTGGCTGAGCTTGTCGATACATTGGGTTGGGAGGGCCCTGTTGGGATTGGATTGCCGGCGTTAATTCGGGGGGAGGTCGTCGTGCGAGGCAATAATTTGGATCCCAGCTGGCAGGGCGTGCGGGCAGTGGAATTTTTCGAAGAGGCATTGGGGAGTCCAGTGGCAGTGGCCAACGATGCCGATTTGGCTGGGTTGGCAGAGGTGCGCTATGTGCCGGGCTTGCGCGAAGTGCGCAAGCTACTCTTCCTCACCCTCGGTACGGGCGTGGGGTCGGCGTTTTTTTACTATGGGCAGTTGATTCCCGAGTTTGAAATCGGGAGTATGCGTTACAAAAAGGGCATCCTCGAGGAGTACATATCCAATGCGGCGCGCAAGTCGAAAGGCATGTCGTGGGAGCAGTACGGTCGAAAGCTTTCACGCGCACTCCGCTATCTGTACGACATCTTTACGCCCGATGCCTTTGTCCTCGGTGGAGGCTTGTCTAAGAAGTTTGAACTCTTCGAGCCCCATTTTTCGTGGCGCGAAGTGCCCATCACCCCGGCGCGGCTCCTCAACAATGCGGGTATCATCGGGGCAGCCCTCTATGCTCATCAAAACATCGGCGATGTTGACGGATAAGCAGAAGAAAAAGCGCGCAGCATATATCTTAAAGACACTCAATAGGCTCTATCCCGAAGTGCCGCTGCCCTTGAAGCACAAAGACCCGTACACCCTCTTAGTGGCCACAATCCTGTCGGCTCAGTGTACGGATGCGCGCGTCAATCAGGTGACACCGACACTTTTTGCCTTAGCCGATACACCAGAGAAAATGGCCAAGCTGCCTCTCCACACCGTCGAGGAAATCATCAAGCCATGTGGGCTGTATCGCAACAAGGCAAAGGCCATCGTAGAGACTTCGCGAATTTTGGTGGAAAAATATGGAGGTCAAGTGCCTGCCGACTTAGAGGCCTTAGAACAATTGCCGGGTGTAGGCCATAAGACGGCCTCTGTGGTAGCTGTGCAGGCTTTTGGTATTCCTGCCTTCCCCGTCGATACGCACATCCATCGACTCGCCAAGCGATGGAAACTCACCGAAGGTAAGACCGTGCGTCAGACGGAAGAAGATCTCAAACGGCTCTTTCCGTCAGAGACTTGGCCCAAGCTGCACCTTCAAATCATCTACTACGGTCGGCAGTACTGCCCGGCGCGTGGACATTCGCTGGATAAGTGCATTATTTGTCGGCATTTTGAGGAAGAAGAGTAGGCGTTGGGCGGAGCGAAGCTATTGCCGTGTGAGTTCGTAGAGGATTTCTACCAGGTGGTAGGCCTGGCGCCCTACGCCGTCGCGTATTTGGTGTCGACAGCTGACGCCATTGGCGCAGAGGATGGTCGAAGGGGATAGGGATTGGATATGGGGGAAGAGGACGAGCTTGCCAATGTTCATGCTCATTTCGTAGTGGTCTGCATCGTAACCGAAAGAGCCGGCCATGCCGCAGCAGCCGGAGGGTATCTGCTCCACCTCTACGCTGCGCAATGTTTGCAATATGCGCACGGTGGCATCGCTATCGCCAAGGGCTTTTTGATGGCAATGGGTGTGGACAGCTATACGTACGGGCGTTTTACCATGGGAGGTACGCAGGAAGACGTGCTTGGCTTCAATCTCGCCGGCCAGCCACTCGTCGAAGGTCATTGCAGCTGCAGCAATGCGTTGGGCGTCCTTGCGGAGGTGCCGCGGTACCAACCGCGGATATTCGTCGCGATAGCCCAAAATTGCCGAGGGCTCAAGACCAATGAGCGGTGTGTCGGGACCGATTTTCTCACGCAATCGCCGCACATTGGCGATTGCTGTGCGTCTTGCGGCGCGAAGGAATCCCTTCGATATTTGGCTACGAGCGGAGTCCCACACGGGAGCGATGCGCACTTCGTATCCCCATCGGTTGCACAGCGTAATGCACTTGCGGAGTATATCGGGTTCGTGATAGCGCGTAAATTCGTCGGCGAGCAGGTAGATACAACGCTGGTTGGGGTATGTGGGCACAAAGCGTTGCTGTGCAATGACAAAGGGCTTGTCGTGGAAGAGCGGTAGGGATCGCCGAGGATGTATGCGCAAGATGCGGCGTAGCCATCTGCTCTTAGGAGAACACAAGAGCGCATTCGACCATTTGCGGAAGCGACTGCCAAGGGCAAAAGTGCGATAGGCAAAGCCAAAGAAATAGTCCCGCAGGGGGCGGATGCGCCAGCGATAATATTGGGCAAAGACTTCGGCACGCAATGCGGCGATGTCTACCGTAGAGGGACATTCCGACTTGCACCCCTTACAGCTGATGCAATGTGACAGGATGTCTTTGAGGTCTTTCACTCCAAGTGTGTGATGTTCGTACATCACAATGCGCGCAAGATTGGCTCGCGCGCGCGTGGATTGGTATTCGTCACGCGTGGCGAGATAGGTGGGACACATCAGTACGCCATAGGGAGATTGTCGGCGACAATCGCCACTGCCATTGCACTTTTCTATTGCCCGAACGATACCTCCCTCGTGGTCGAAATGCATTACCGTGGGGATATCCGGTGTCGGTACTCCGGGTGTGGTGCGTAAGTCCTGGTCCATGGGAAGGGGGCGAACGATTTTATGCGGATTAAAAATTCCGTTGGGATCCCAGGTGTCTTTGATGCGGCAGAATAGTTGATACAAGGTCTCTCCCAGGACGATGGGTATAAAAGGGCTTCGGACGCGTCCATCGCCGTGTTCACCGCTGAGGCTGCCCCGGTAGCGAGCCACTAAGTGGGCCGTCCGTTCAGTGATCTGACGGAATCGCTTGACCTCATCGGGGTCTTTGAGGTTGAGTACGGGGCGGACGTGTAGTTCACCAGCCCCTGCATGGGCATAGTACACGGGGTCTTGACCGAAAGATCGCAACATTTGGTCTAAATCGAGGATGTAATCCTTCAGCTGGTCGATGGGCACGGCCGTATCTTCGATGCAAGCAACGGCTTTGTGGTCGCCCGGCATATTTCCCAATAGGCCAAGGCCTGCTTTTCGGAGCTCCCAAGCCGCTTGGATGTCCTGGCCTTGTAGTACTACGATTTCATACCCGATAGAAGCCTTACGACAGCGGTCGAGTACGGCTGTAAGGAGTGTGTCGAGCTCTTGCGGAGTGTTTTCGCGCAACTCCATCAGTAAAATGGCAAAGGGCTCGCCGCGGACCCATTCGCGTAGCTTAGCATAACGGGGGATTCCTTCGGTGCACTTCAAGATGTGGCGGTCCATCATCTCGAGTGCATAGGGTCGAAACTCCATTAAGAAGGGGACGGCCTCCATCGTCGAGGCCAAATCTCGGAAATGAAAAGCCAGTAGCAAGACTTCTTTTGGGGGAAGGAGGCTGAGCTCGAGCTCTATTTCCGTCACGAGCATCAAGGTTCCTTCTGAGCCGCAGACCAACTTTGCGAGATTAAACGGCGGGCCACCCTCGGTAAAGGGATGCATCTGGAGCAACACATCTAAAGCATAACCTGTATTGCGGCGGTGCAGCTGAGGGGGCGGGTAGCTGCGGCGGATTTCTTTTCGTATCTCCTCATCGGAGAGAATAGAGCATATGTCGCGGTATATCTGTCCCTCCAAATTGTCGAGCTTGCACTTTTGGTCGAGTTCTTCAGCAGAGAGTGGACCGAACTCGACAAAACTGCCGTCGGATAAAAATCCTCGCACGGAGCGCACCCAATCGCGCGTAGTACCGTACTTGATCGAGGAGGAACCACAGGAGTTGTTGCCGACCATGCCGCCGATGACGCAGCGATTAGAAGTGGAGGTATTGGGACCAAAGAAGAGACCGTAGGGACGCAAGTATTCGTTGAGCGCATCGCGAACGACACCGGGCTGTACCCACACAGTGCGCGCCGCTTCGTCAAGGGAAAGGATGTTGTTCCAATATACCGACATGTCGACGACGACGCCGTCGCCCGTCGTCTGTCCAGCCAGTGATGTGCCCGCACCACGCGGGATGAGCCCCAAGCCCAGACGACGGCATACCTCAACGATGTGTCGTATGTCGGCTTCGGTCTTGGGATAACACACTGCCCGAGGGATCGATTGATACACCGAGCTATCTGTGGCATAGAGGTACCGCATGGCCTTGTCGACAAAGACCTTGCCTTTCATCCCTTCCGACAATAGGCGATACAATCGCCGCTCTTCTCGCGCTTTGCTGGTACCCTTGGTCGACATACGGTATGGATTTATCCATCAAAGATGCGCATATTTTATAAAAATAAGAGAGGCAGACGGGGCGTTGGTACTACAATGATTGTCACAACGCCGTCATACACATCGATAATGCCCATAGTCGAAATCCGTTGGTGGATAACGGGTCTACTGAGTCTCCTCTGGCTCATTGGGCAGACAGGTTTTGCTCAGCTCGTAGGGCACAATGTTGAAGAGCTCCACGAGGTAGATACCATCGTGCACGAAGACCGCGTCGGTTATATCGTCACGGCCGTCGTTCAAGGCGACGATACTATTATTCTCTCTTCTTTGCCGGAAGTAAAGGTCGTACGCAAACGCATTTTTCACAACTGGGAAGACTACCAGAAGTATTACCGCTACATGCGGTACGCCAGGACAGTCTATCCCTACGCCGTCGAGTCTATGCGCCTATACCGTCAAATTCAGCGCGAAACTGCCCACATGTCCCGACGAGAGCGACGCCGCTACATCAATCGCCTCAACAAAGCACTGAAAAAGGAGTACAAAGAGCCGCTAAAAAATCTCACACGTACACAGGGATATATCCTCATCAAGATGATCGAGCGAGAGCTGGGCATTCCCTTCTATCGGCTCATTCGCGAGACGCGTGGATGGTGGACCGCTACCTATTATCAAAATATCGGGAAGATTTACGGCTACAATTTAAAAAGGGGATATGTTCCTGGCGAAGACCCCATTCTCGACATTGTGTTGGACGATTTTGACATTATGAAATCGTTGGAGGAGCTCGAAGGTCAGCAGTGCGATGATTGACTCGACGGATCAAAAGGTGCCGCACACCTGCCCGCCAGAGGGCGTGGTGGGTTGGCGTAGCCCATCGAACATTGCACTGATCAAGTACTGGGGCAAGCAACCACAACGCGAACAACTCCCCGCCAATCCCTCCCTGAGCTTTACCCTTAGCCATGCCTTCACGGATATGTGGCTCTACTGGTCGAAGCGCACGCAAGCGGATGATCCTATCGAGTTGAAGCTGTACTTCGAAGGCCGTCCTGCCGACAACTTTCGAAAGCGCATCTACGATTTTATGCTCCGCCTATTGCCCGAAATGCCCTTTCTGGGCGAGTACGCCATTACGATTCACACGCGCAATTCCTTTCCCCATTCTGCAGGGATTGCCTCCTCTGCATCAGCCATGAGTGCGTTGGCCCTGTGCCTGGTGGAGTGGAAATATCGATGTCTAAGAGCCGTCTTTGATCTCCACCAGCACTATCGTGAAGTGAGTAATTTGGCACGTCGAGCAAGTGGTAGTGCCTGTAGAAGCGTCGTACCTCAAGTTGCTCTCTGGGGAGCACATCCCAATGTGTCTGAGGCATCCGACAGCTATGCAATTCCCTTGGCCAAGGCCTATCGCGATTTTGCAGAGCTGTGGAAAGACCTCATACTCATCGTCGATCAAAGCCCAAAATCGATTTCCAGTAGCCAAGGACACGCCATGATGGAGAGCCATCCCTACGCTGCTACGCGCTACCAACAGGCGACAGAGCACTTGAGTGTGCTGCTAAAGGCGATGAAAGAAGGCGACGTAGAGACTTTCGGACGTGTCGTCGAAGCGGAGGCCCTTACCCTGCATGCCCTGATGATGTGCTCGCCAACGCCGTACTTGCTGATAAAGCCTCAGACACTCGAAGTCATCGATGCCATCCAAAATTGGCGTAGGACTCGCGATTTGCCCATGTATTTTACCCTCGACGCAGGACCTAATGTGCATCTGCTCTATCCGCAGGCGTATGAGGCGGAAATCTGGGAGTTTTTAGCTACTGCACTACCCACCTTTTATCGCAATCCCTCGCGATATCTTGCCGACGAAGTGGGCCATGGGCCGCAACCCCTGGAAGCTCAAGATGCTTAGCAGTCAGAACTTTTTATGCAAATGCCTGTCCCTGAAATAGTAAAATACCATTTTATCCTCCTCTAAGGGCAATAGGGCTATCTCGTAACGGAAGGTATACCGAGATCGGGTACTTGGCACATAGCACTCCCAATAGAGGGGACCAATCGAATGGCATTGTTCGCGCAATTGGTACAAGAGCTGTCGCCCTTGAGGGCTCGTCGATGGTTGGTAAGCGGCCTTCTGGAGGCGCATTTTTCTGTCGTAGTAGAAGATATAAATACCGCTGTAGGAACTGTTCGTATCGCGTACCGTCATTGCGAGGATATCATCTGCGGGATACCATAGGCGTAAAAACTCGATCTCTTTGTCGATATCCAGCATCAAATCTCCCAATTCAGGTCCAGGCCAATAGGGAGGATACTGGGCCCACGACCTTGCAAAAGTCCCCAGGAGCACGACAATCATCGATAATGTGACGATGTGTTTCAACGTCGACGGCATTTAATCAAGTGAAGTGTCTGACCCAAATGCATTGCGGTAGATGGTGCTAAGTCGCAACCAAACGATCGTCTTGTCGTCGTAAAACAACAGCAGTTTGCGAATTTGCCCCTCTTGCACATGGACGATGGCGTAATTTGCATTGTGCTCGAGCTTTTCGTTTTTATAACCAAACAAGATATGGTAGTGTGTGCTGTCGCGCAGGTAATCCCACAATTCGACTTTTCTATCGGCGATGAGGATATTTATGAAGTCGGTGTCCATTTTCGCGATTTGAGGTATGAAATAGAAGAAGTGGTGAAGGGAATCGTAAAAGTAGGCCATGCGGTCGTGCGCAATGCACAGTATGGGCTTGCCGATGAGGAATTCCTCTTCATCCAACAGGGCACTGTCGATCATCACCGTATCTGAGGTGAGGAGCCGTTTGGCTAAGTCAGGGGAGTAACGATATGTCCCTCTACAATCGACGTAATAGTAAGCGTATGCAGATGTCGTCTGACCATACATAGAGGAGAGCGTGCCCCCCAGCGCCAGACAGTAGAGCGCTTGGCACAGCAACGACAACGGAGATAGGGGCAACAGAGGATGCGACATCAGAGGATTCATTTATCGACGGGGTTTAGGTAAGCTCTTGCGCGCACGCGCACCGAGCTGCTTGAGTTTTTCGATGCGGTCGACGAGATTGCCCTTGCCTTCATTTAATTTCTTTTTTACATCTGTCAGTGTAGCATGGACGGTTCCGAGCTGTCGATCGAGCTTGTGGATATCTTCGATGAGGCCCACAAACTTGTCGTAGAGTTTGCCTGCTTCATCGGCGATCTGAAGAGCGTATTTCTGCTGTTTGTCGTAGCGCCATATGGTTTCAATGGTGCGCAGAGTGGCCAAAAGGGTCGAAGGGGTAACGATGACGATTTGCTTTTGAAAGGCCTTCTGGTAGAGCAAAGGGTCTTTACGCAGAGCGACAGCCAGGGCGGGCTCGATGGGCATAAACATCAAGGTCAGTTCGGGACTTCCCTCGAGAAGGTGATGATACCTTCGCTCATGCAAAGTTTCGACGTGTTGTTCGACGCTGCGCACATGCTCTTGTAAAAAACGCTCTCGCTGACTTTCGTCGTCGGCATTGGCATAGCGCTCGTACGCAGTGAGTGAGACCTTGGCATCGATAATGATGTAGCGGTCTTGCGGCAAATAGACGACCACATCGGGTATGTAGCTCCTTCCATTGGAGTCTTGCAGGCGGGGATAGAGTTCGTACTCCGTGCCCTGTTGGAGCCCCGAGCTCTCTAAGATGCGCTTGAGGAGCATTTCGCCCCAGATACCCTGGGTTTTAGCATCTGCTTTCAAGGCATTGGTGAGGCGTTTAGCCTCATCGCTCATGGCTTGACTGTTTTGGATGACGAGATGGATGTGCTCTTTGAGCTCTGCGTGGCGCATATTGGTGTCTTCGATAAACTTGTCGATGCGGGCTTTGAATTTTTCGATCGACTCCTTAAAGGGCTCGATGGTCGTCTGAATTTCACGCCTACCGGTCTTCGTGAGATGCGTGACCTGGTCGGCGAGAAAGTTTTGTGTAAAATGTTCGAGCTGTAGCTTTAATTGGTTGGCCATGTTCTTGTAGTAATCCTGTGCTTCCCGTTGTGCAGCAAGGCGCGCCTTGTACTGGTGCAATGCCTTAGAGGTTTCGTCGAGATGAGCGCGCAATTCCTCCTTGAGGTGTTCGAGCTGCTGGAGTTTTTGCTGGAGAGTGCGGGCACGTTGAGCTGTGCGATACCACTCAATAGCGAGCAGGAGCGAGATAAAGCTGAGGATGATTATGACGACAATGGGCCAATCCATCGGCGATATTTGACGAATAAAGATACGCAATGTGCAGCCAATGCCGAGCGGCGAGTTGTGCGGGGCGCTGGTCGATGTCCTCCAACACATTATGGAAATTGTTAAAGGGTAGTTCAGGAATTTTTAGGTAATTATAGGTTAGTAAAAAAAATAATATTTATCTTTGCAGTGTTCAAAGCATTATCAATTACGATTATTTATATATGATGTGCTTTGGACAGCGGCCTCTACGACGGTAGGGGTGGCAGTTATTGACAAGGATATGTTGATATCGGGCAGCGGGCGTTCGCATTTTGCTTATACCTTTAAAAATCAGGGTATAAAATATATGCGAAAATTGTAATTTTTTTGTGTAAAAGAGTGGGAGAATGTGGGAAGGTGTGTACCTTTGTGGTGAAAAGATGACCTGAGAGGCGATGACGAAGTATCAATTGCTGGGAGATTATGCCTGTAGGCTCGATGCCAAGGGTCGGTTGAAGTTGCCGGCCGATTTGTTGAAGCAATTGATGCGAGGTAATGTGCATCGCTTCGTGCTCAAGAAGAGTCCGGACGGGTGTTTAGTGTTGTACCCGGAGGACGTATGGCAGGAAAAGACTAAGTGTATTGAAGGGTTGAATCCACTGATTAAAGAAGAGCGGGCGTTGAAGCGGGCTTTTTATCGAGGGGCTCGGTACGTGCGTTTGGATGAGGTGGGTAGGATACACATACCGCCAGCGCTACTGGAATATGCGGGTATCGATCGGTTGGTGATGGTGCTGGCGATGGGGGATGAGGTGGAGATCTGGAGCGAAGCTGCCTACCGAGCATCGGAAGCGGAGGATCTAAAGGTGCAGGAGGAGGTGCCGCGTCGGATTTGGAATAGTGGGGAGCGGGGTGCTCAGAATGATTGATGCGCGCGCAATGTCGAATATATGGAATACCATCGCCCGGTATTGTTGGAGGAGAGTGTGCAGTGGTTGGTGTATGATGTGGAGGGCGTGTATGTCGATTTGACGTTTGGGGGCGGTGGTCATTCCAAAAAGATCCTTGAAAAGTTGGGTGCCTCCGGTCGCTTGTTTGCGCTCGACCGCGATGAGGATGCGCATCGCGAAGCCTCTTTTGTAGACGACGACCGTTTTACCTTTATACTGTCGGATTATCGACACTTGCGGCAGTGGTTGGAGTATTACGGTGTCGAGGGTGTGCATGGTGTTATAGCTGATCTGGGGGTTTCGTCGCATCAGCTCGACGTGGCAGAAAGGGGGTTTAGTTATCGCCTCGATGCGCCGCTCGACATGCGGATGAGCAAGGGACTGCGTCGTGCGGCGAGCGATATTCTCAACAGCTATGCGGAGTCTGCTTTGGTGGAGCTCTTTAGTCGCTATGGAGAGGTGCGCAACAGCCGTCAGCTTGCGCGATGGATCGTACAGCAGCGGCAGCGTCGACCGTTTCATGCGATTCGCGATTTTGTCGAGCGCTTGCGCCCCGTAGTCCGAGGAAAGCCTGAGCGGTATTGGGCACAGGTCTTCCAGGCCTTGCGCATCGAGGTCAATGACGAATTGGGCGCCCTCAAGCAGGTGTTGTCGGATGTGCGGGACTTGCTCTTGCCCTCGGGTAGATTGGTGGTGATTTCGTATCACTCCTTAGAGGATCGTTTAGTAAAAAATCTCATCAAAACCGGTCATCCCGAGGGAGGCGAAGAGCGCGATGCTTACGGACGAGTAATTCGCTATTTCAGGCCCCTGGTTAAGGGGGTGATTCGGCCGTCGGAGGAGGAAATTGCCCACAATCCGCGTGCGCGAAGTGCCAAAATGCGCGTTGCCGAGCGTTTGAATCGCACGATTTCATAGTATAAAAAAATATCTGTCGTATAAAATCGTATGCCGTATGGATTTACTGGGAAAGTCGAAATACCAAAAGCGCCGATCGAGTTCGGATTGGGTCTATGCCAATCTGCCGTTTATCATACTCATCGGAGTGCTGGGCGTTTTATACATCGCCAATTCGCATTATGCCGAGAAGCAGTTGCGCAAGCTCGAGGAGATGAAGAAGAAGCTTGAGCTGGTCAAGACGGAGTACGTCGACATCCAGACGCGCATGGTGCGCAATACGACGCCGTCGGTGCTCATTGCTGAGACAGGCCTGGGTGAGGAAATCGACCTCGGCAATCAAGTGTATCTCATCAAATAATCCCTTTGTTGATGATGAGTCAACGACGCAGCGAATTGCTCTTTCGACTGTACCTGGTGACCTTCGGGTTAGTTGTCTTTGCAGGCGTCTTGCTCTGGCGCACCGTGCACATCTCTGTGATCGAGGGGGACTATTGGAGGCAGAAGGTCAAGCGTTTGAATCTCAAGTGGAAGGTTATCGAAGCCGATCGAGGCGATATCGTATCCGAAAGGGGGCGTTTGCTCGCCACGTCGCTTCCGTTTTTTGAAGTGCGCATGGACACGCGTGCCGATGGGCTCGACGATCAGACATTTTATACGCAGATAGATTCGCTGGCGTGGTACTTGTCGGTGTATGTGGATCCGACGCTCAGCCCGGCGGAGCATCGAAAGCGCCTGGTGGAGGCAAGGCGTGCGGGCAATCGGTATCTGCTCATCAAAAAACGCGTCAATTATCACATGCTCAAAGCTATGAAGCGCTGGCCCATCTTTCGTCGTGGGCCTAACCGTGGAGGGTTTATAGCTATCCGTCAGACGGAGAGGGTAAAACCCTATGGTGAGCTGGCTTCGCGCACCATTGGAAAGTATAAGAGTGGGGTCATTGCCTATGGATTAGAGGCATCGTACAATCGATGGTTGGCGGGTAAGGATGGCAAGAGCTTGATGAAGCGTGTGAGAGGGGGAGTGTGGTTGCCTGTGGGTGAGCACAGCTATGTGGCACCGCAAAAGGGTTGCGATATCCACACGACGCTCAAGGTGGAGGTCCAGGACATTGCGCACCGCGCCCTGGTGGAGGGCATGAAGAAGAGCGGAGCGCAGCGGGGTGTGGTGGTAATCATGGAAGTGCGCACAGGTGCTGTACGGGCCATGGTCAATCTGCGCAGGGATGATCGGGGAAGGTATCGAGAGACTTACAACGACGCAGTGAAGACAGCCATAGAGCCCGGATCGACGTTTAAGCTCGCCACTGTCATGGCCTTACTCGAAAGTGGTAAGGCAGATATCGATATGCCATTAAACTTAAACGGAGGACGGGCAGAGTTTTTTGATCGCATCATGCGCGATGCTTCCCATCACGGATTGCGCTATGCGACATTGGAAGATGCCTTTGTCATTTCCTCTAATGTGGGGTTGGCGCAAGCGGCTTGGAGGGTCTTTCACAAGCGGCAAAATGCCTTTGTCGATCGATTGCGTCAATTTGGCCTGGCGGAAACCACTGGTATCGACCTGCTGGGAGAAACGCCTCCTTTTATCAAGAGGGCGTGGGATAAGAAGACCGGTTGGAGCGGTACCACTCTGCCTTGGATGGCCATAGGCTACGAGGTTAAACTCACGCCGCTGCAAATCTTAAATCTGTACAATGCCGTGGCCAATAATGGAAAACTGATGCGACCGTATCTGGTATCGGCAGTCGTGAAAGATGGCCAAGTAATACAGCGCAACGCGCCCAAAGTGTTGCGAAAGAAAATTGCGAGCAATGCCACTTTGCGAAAGGCACAGTACTTATTGCGCCAGGTAGTCATACGCGGTACAGCGAAAAAACCTCTGGGTGAGGCCATGTGCGCTATCAGCGCCAAGACGGGCACTGCACAGGCCAATTACTACAAGCCCAATGAATCGCTGCGCTATCACTCTTCGATGGTGGGGTATTTCCCCTCACAGGCGCCGAAATACAGCATGATTGTTTTGTTGATGGATATCCCTCAAGATAGCGCGTATTATGGAGCAGCTGCAGCGGGACCGGTATTTCGTGAAATCGTGGATCGTCTCTACATGATGGATGTGGATCTCATTCCGAAGGTAGAGCTTGGAGGAGAGCCGTTGGCAAGTGCACAGGTGCCGCCCCTGAAGGGATATGCTGGAGATGTGATGCAGCTTTTGCAATGGATGGGACTGGAGCAAGTCGATGCCTCGACGGAGGGTGAGTGGCTCGAAGTTCACCCGGGAGCAGAAGGGATGCGCAGCAGACCGCTGGCCGTGAGTATGGGTGTGGTACCCGATGTGCGCGGACTTGGTGCGCGCGACGCCGTGTACCTACTCGAAAGCGCTGGGTTAAAGGTCGTCTTGCGAGGTGCGGGCAAGGTGAAACACCAATCCATCCCAGCCGGCACCCCTGCGCACAACCAAACCGTCGTATTAAGTCTGGAATAATGATTCGAAAACCCTTAAAAGCGCTTTTACCCGACCGGGGAATTCTACAGATCAAAGGAGACACATCTGTTGAGGTGAGGGGTTTGTCCTCGCACAGTGCTCAGGCTCAAGAGGGGCACGTCTTCTTTGCGTTGAAAGGTATCCATCGGGATGGAAAGCGCTTTATACCTGATGCGTTGAAGGCTGGGGCTTCTGTGATAGTATCCGACACATCGGAGGTAGAGCTTTCTCCTCATGTATGTTTGGTCGTCGTGGACGACGTGATAGCCGTCATGGCGGAGATGGCCAGGCGATATTACGACGATCCTTCTTCGAAGTTGCAGCTCGTAGGCGTAACGGGCACCAACGGAAAGACATCCGTAGCGCGGTGGTGTTACGATATGTGGACTTCGCTTGGTGTCGGAGCGGGTTGTATCACGACCATCGACATTCGCATGGTGGGAGAAGTTTCTCCCTCGCGATTGACTACGCCGGATTTGTTGGAACTGTATCGATTGTTGCATCAGATGGTGCGTAAAGGTATACGATACGTCAGTATGGAGGTCAGCTCACATGCCATCGACCAACGACGAATCGAAGGTCTGCGATTTCATACGGCCATTTTTACCAATATTTCTCATGAGCATCTCGACTATCACGGCGATATGAAATCGTACATCTTCACCAAGAAGCGATTTTTCGACGAACTCTCCCCAGAAGCACATGCCCTCGTCAATATCGACGATCCGAGGGGGGAGGTCATGTCTCAAAATACAAGGGCAAAAAAATACACGTATGCTTTAATGCGACCGGCCGATTATAAGGCTAAGGTCCTACAAGCTGACCTCAGCGGTATGGAACTGGAAATGGATCAGGCTCGGGTGTATACGCCTATCACGGGTTCGTACAATGCTTATAACTTACTGGCGTGTTATGGAGCGCTGAGGATTGGGGGCTTTGATCGGGAGGATGTACTACAGGCCATAAGTGCATTGCGGCCCATTGAGGGGCGCATGGAGATACTGCCACCGACGCCGGAAGGGGTGACAGCCATCATCGATTTTGCGCACACACCCGATGCGTTGAAAAATCTCCTCCAGCATGTACGTAAGATGGTCAGTCCTTCGTCGAGGCTGATTGTCGTCTTCGGCTGTGGAGGAGATCGCGATCGCGATAAGCGACCCGACATGGGATACATTGCCGCGCGGTTGGCCGACGTGGTGGTACTCACCTCGGATAATCCTCGCAACGAGGATCCTATAGACATCATAAAGGAAATCGAAAAGGGCATCCCGGCGGATTTGCGCAGCAAGGTGTGGATCATTGAGGACCGCGCGGAGGCTATTCGATTGAGCCATGCCCTTGCCGAAAGCGGGGATGTAGTGGTCATCGCCGGCAAAGGACATGAAAGATATCAGATCATCGGTGAGAAAAAAATACCCTTTTCGGATCGGGAAGTGTGGATGCAATTGTCGTGAAAAGACACGTGATGTCCAAGATATTTTAGAGTAGGTTCTATTATCGTTCTCAGGTTGGTTTAACAGTTGCAGCAGGGCGTTATACGAAGGTATGACACCTGCTGCACACTGTTTTTTAAAGTAAAAAACAAAAGATCACCTATGCTCTATGCTTTCTTTGACTGGCTTGAAGCGCATTACGATATCCCGGGAGCGGGTTTGTTTCGCTATATCAGCTTTCGATCGTCGGCGGCATTGATTTTATCGCTCATCATAGCCATCGGCATTGGCGATAAGATCATACGGTACTTACGGCGTAAACAGATTGGAGAGACCATACGGGAGCTGGGCTTGGAGGGGGAGCAGTCGAAGGCGGGTACCCCCACCATGGGAGGCGTGATCATCATTGCTGCGATCGTGATACCCGTGTTGTTGTTGTGTGACTTGACCAATATGTATATACAGCTGTTGTTGTTGAGTGTGCTTTGGCTGGGGGCAATTGGGCTGGTCGACGATTACATAAAGATTTTTCACAAAAAGAAGGAGGGCTTGAAGGCGAAGGTCAAGTTGATCGGTCAAGTCGCCCTGGGCACGATAGTGGGGATCGTCTTGTGGTGGCATCCCCAATCGGTGGTACGCATGGATTACCAACGGGCAGTGTCGCATAACTACCCCATCCAAAAGGTGGTCGAAACGGAAGAGGTCAAATACGCATACGTGAAGTCGACCTTGACCAATATGCCTTTTATCAAGGACAATGCTTTTGATTACAATCTGGTCGTACGGGGCAATGGAGCACTGCAGTGGGTTGGATGGTTGGTCTATGTCGTGGCGATCATCTTTATCTTGACGGCGGTATCCAATGCGGCCAATCTGACCGATGGTCTGGATGGGCTTTTGGCCGGTGTAGGGGCAATCATCGGAGTGGCTTTGGGCATCTTTGCCTATGTGTCGGGTAATACGGTCATATCGGAATACCTCAAGATTCTCTATTTGCCGCATACTGCTGAGCTGGTGATATTGTCGGCGGCCTTTGTGGGCGCTTGTGTGGGCTTTTTGTGGTACAATTCGTACCCCGCCTCTGTGTTTATGGGCGATACGGGGAGCTTGACGATTGGAGGAATCATAGCGATACTGGCCATCACTTTGCGCAAGGAGCTTCTCATACCGATCTTGTGCGGCGTCTTTTTCGCTGAGAGCCTTTCGGTCATCTTGCAGGTGGCCTATTTCAAGTATACAAAGCGCAAGTACGGCAAGGGTCGTCGCATCTTTCGCATGTCGCCCTTGCATCATCACTTTCAGAAGATGGGTTTGCACGAGGCCAAGATCGTGACGCGCTTTTGGATTGTGCAGGTGTTTCTGGCGGTGTTGACGGTGGTGACGTTAAAAATTCGATGAGATGATTGTCGTACTCGGCGGAGGCGAAAGCGGTGTCTATGCGGCGATATTGGCCAAGGAGCGAGGATACGAGGTGATCGTGTCGGACAGCTCGGAGATTCATCCGAAGTACAAGGCGCTCTTGCAGGCCCATCGCATTCCCTATGAAGAGGGAGGCCATCGAATTGAAGAAAACCGAGAAATACGCTTAGCTATAAAGAGCCCCGGCATACCGACCGGAGCCCAAGTAGTACAGCAGCTTAAGGCGCGCGGGGTCGAACTCATTTCGGAAGTCGAATGGGCCTATCGTCACTGTCGTGGTGCACTCATTGGTGTCACGGGCTCCAACGGCAAGACAACGGTGGTGAGCATGATTGCACATATTTTAAAGCAATCCGGAATTGCGGCCGTCCCATGTGGAAATATTGGATTTGCCTTCAGTAGGGCTGTCGTTGAGCACCCAAAGGCGTCTCATTACGTGGTGGAGCTCAGCAGCTTTCAGCTCGAGGATATCGACCGATTGCATGCGAGATGGGCAGCAATCACCAATATTACGCCGGATCACTTAAAGCGCTACGGAGGCAGCTTTGAGCGGTATGTAGAGGCAAAAATGCATCTATTGGATCGTATGAAATCGCAGGACTTATTCGTCCATGGGCCATTACCCGCTTATGCGCGAACATTGCTCTCTCAAAGGAGACCGATGCCACGAACAGTAGAAGTGCCTTTGCCGGAGGAGGGTACGCTGTGGCTGGGGCCCTCGGAAGTTTGGGAGTTCGATCCGAGGCATTTGCCGGGGCGGCACAATGCCTTGAATGCCAGCATCGCGGCGATTATCTGCCGCGATATAGGCTGCAGTCTGGAGCAAATACTCGATGCGCTGGAGAGCTATCGCTTGCAGCCACACCGCCTGGAACGCGTCGTCGTATGGCACGACATTGAAGTCGTCAACGACAGCAAGGCGACCAACGTCGAGTCGGTGCGCTTCGCCCTCGAAGCCCAAAAAAGACCAGTGGTGTGGATTGCGGGAGGACTGGACAAGGGCAACGACTACGAGGTGATCAAAGACATCGTGCGCCAAAAGGTAAAGACCTTGGTGCCGCTTGGCAAGGACGTCGATCGATTAAGGCAGGCGTTTGAGGGGATGGTGCCCGTGACGGAACAGGTCACCGACATGTGCAGTGCTGTGGAACGTGCATTTGAACTGGCCGAGGCGGGTGATGTCATCTTACTGTCTCCGGCTTGTGCGAGCTTTGACCTCTTTCGAAATTACGAGCACCGGGGGGAGTGTTTTAAACGGTGCGTGTACGATTTCATACAAAATCGAGAAAAACACACAACAAGGAAATAAAGGCTTATGAATATTGTACAACTGCGGAGGGGCGATCGGGGAATTTGGGCGGTCATGGGCATTTTGGCCGTGGCTTCGGTGTTGGCGGTATACAGTTCGACTTCCTCCCTGGCTTTTGGTAGGGGTGGAGGCGATACCGAATACTATCTGTTGAAGCACACGATCTTTTTAGTGATGAGCATTGGTGCAGCATGGTTGGCCTCGATGGTGCCTTTTAAGAAGTACTTGCGGTATGCACCGATATTATGGCTGTTGAGTGTAGTGTTGTTGCTGGCGACGATGTTGTTTGGTCTGGAGATCAACGAAGCCCGCCGTTGGCTCCAGCTGCCTATCATTGGCATGAGCTTTCAGCCGTCGGAGTTTGCGAAAATTGCGCTGATCCTCTATGTGGCGGCGCAAATCGCTTCGCGGCAGGAGGCGATCAAGGGATTTCGCGAAGCCTTTTTGCCGCTCTTAGTACCGATTATCGTGGTGGTGGGATTGATAGCGCCGTCGGATCTGTCGACAGCGGCACTGTTGTTTGGCGTCTGTTTGATCATGCTGTTTATCGGAAGAGTGGATTGGAAATATATAGCCCTCTTAATCGGAGCAGCCGTGATGTTTTTGCTCATCTTGCTGGCATTGGAGTCGGTGTTTCCAGATTTGCTGCGAGTCGATACCTGGAAGAGTCGTATTGAGGAGTTTTTGTATCAGCCAGAAGGCGGATATCAGGTGCAGCAGGCTAAGATGGCAATTGCTCGCGGCTATATCTTTGGCGAAGGGCCGGGCAGCAGCATACAGCGCAATTTCTTGCCGTATCCCTATGCGGATTTCATCTTTGCCATTATTGCAGAGGAGTACGGCTTAATGGGCGCCGCATTTATCATCATGGTCTATTTGTTTTTGTTGTGGCGTGTGGTGGTCATAGCGACGCGATCGACATCGGTCTTTGCGGCGATGGTCACCGTGGGGCTGGGACTGAACATCGTCGTACAGGCTTTTATGAATATTGCAGTATCTGTACAGTTGGTGCCGGTGACGGGGTTGACCTTGCCGCTTATCAGTATGGGTGGAAGCTCGGTGTTGATTACGAGTATTGCCATTGGCATACTTCTCAGTGCAAGTCACTGGGTCAACACCGAGTTTAAGAAAAGATTACAAAGGGATGCGCATACTCATTAGTGGCGGGGGCACGGGTGGTCACATTTTTCCAGCTCTGGCGATAGCGGAAGCCATTCGGCGACTTCAGCCGTCGGCCGAGTTGCTCTTTGTCGGCGCGCGTGGCAAAATGGAAATGCAGATTGTGCCCAAGCACGGTTATCCGATCCGGGGATTGTGGATACGCGGCTGGAATCGGCGGAGCATTCGCTCCAACGTGCTCTTTCCCCTACGCCTGGCTACATCGCTCTATCAGGCATGGAAGATCGTAAGGGGATTTCGCCCTCATGTAGCCATTGGTACAGGTGGGTATGCAGCGGGCCCGGCATTAGAAATCGCCTATCGGTACAAGGTGCCAATAGTACTACAAGAACAAAATTCCTATCCTGGCTGGACCAACCGCCTGTTGGCCAAAAAGGCCGCTGCAATTTGTGTGGCGTACCCGGAGATGGAGCGCTATTTTCCCGAGGATAAAATCCACTTAACGGGCAATCCCGTGCGGAAGGAAATCGCACATAACCGCTATACGCCTGAGGAGGCGCGCAAACGACTCGGCCTTCATCCAAGGCGGCCAACGCTTGTCGTGATCGGTGGAAGCCTCGGGGCAAAAACGCTTAATGAAGCCGTTGCTGGAAGTTATGAGCTATTAAAAAGACATGTTGACGATGTTCAAATACTTTGGCAAGTGGGCAAAGGATATTGGGAGGCGTACAAAGACAGCGATGTAGCGACGCTGCCTTCGGTCGTCGCAGTACCTTTTGTCGACGATATGGCTGCGGCTTATCGCGCTGCGTCCATCATCATAAGCAGAGCGGGTGCGATTGCCATCAGCGAGATAGCCGCTACTCCATCGGCGGCCATTTTCGTCCCATCGCCCAATGTGGCAGAAAATCATCAGTACAAAAATGCCGAGGCATTGGTACGGCACGACGCCGCTGCTATGATTGATGATCAAAGTGCGGTAAAAAATGCCTTGCCTATGGCCCTACAGTACCTCCGTTGCGAAGATTTGCTCGCTACGTGGAGGAAAAACATCGCCAAATTTTATCGGCCCAATGCGGCCCAGCGAATCGCTGAAATAGCAATACTGTTGAGCCAATGAAGAAGACCTTGCACATCGATGGAAAAAACATACAAGTGGCCTATTTTATCGGTATCGGTGGTATCGGCATGAGCGCTTTAGCGCGCTACTTTGCCGATGCAGGAGTGCGCGTGCTGGGGTACGATAAGACCAAGACGGCCCTGACGGAAACCCTTCAGAAGGAGGGAATGGATATCGTCTATAGCGATACACCCCAACACATGACGGAAGAGGTCGATGTGGTGATCTATACACCAGCCGTACCGAAAGAGCTACAGCTCTTTAAAAGAGCCCAATCGCTGGGTAAGCCCATCTATAAGCGAGCAGAAGTATTGGGGAAAGTGACACGCCATCGCAAAGTGGTGGCGATCGGAGGCACCCACGGTAAGACGACGTGTAGTGCGTTGACGACCTACGTACTTCGCGAGTGCGGCATAAAGGTTGGCGCATTCGTCGGAGGCATTATACCGCAATACCAGACCAATTACCTGCGTGGAGAAAGTGAGTGGGTCATCGTCGAAGCGGACGAGTACGATCGATCCTTTCTCCACTTACATCCCTGGTATTGCGTCGTCAATTCACTGGATCCCGACCACCTTGACATCTACGGTACGCGCGAGGCGATGTTGGATAGTTACCGTGAGTTTATGCAAA
>WFXH01000103.1 GCA_015490715.1 Saprospiraceae bacterium
AAATCCATCTTGCCCCATTGGCGTACCTCTTCCTTTGGATTACTCAATATCTTCTCAAACCTCGATAACTCCTTCTCTGAAAAGTATATGGTATTTGAATAGTAATCATATTCACCCCTTACTTTCATGGTCCCATCATACTCTTCATAGGACTTAGATGCTATGATCGGCCCTTCCTCTGATGCAAAATCCTTCTCTATCTGCTCGATAGTCAATGCTCCTGCTGAATACTCCCTCAATACCCTCAACATTCTTGGACTATTTAGTATATACTCACGTAATTGATTTTCAATAAATGCAGTTATCAATGGGTATTTGGCTCTAAAACGCGGCTTGATTGGAAATAGCCCTAAATAATCGAGGTATTGGATCGGATTATTTAAAGTATAAGCATATGGACTCATTTCAACATAATTCCTTACTTCAGGATCCACACTCCAAAACCGCCCTAACCCCGGACTGTACACCCGAAAACCGTAGTCGTAGTGCGTCAGGGTACCAAACTCTCCACGCTCCTCCCGCTCTTTCCCATTATAGCTGTAGCGACATTGATATCTAAATATACATTAATTGCTGATATGACATGTATGATTGGATGAGACAAAATACAAAACTCAATCTCTTATTACGTTAGAAACCCCGCATCTCCCTCTAACCGTCTATAGATTATACTGTTCCTTCAAAAACAGCTCTAAGTCCCTCTTAAAACGCTTGGCATCAAAATTCTTTACACACTTGGACAAGCGATCAAAATGCGATAGGGATTTCAATATTTCCCCGTCTAATATCTTCTCAGACTCCTCATCCGAACTATACACAAACTTTTCATAATCGGGCTTGATGTCGTAACCTTACACTCCATAAAGCACTTTTTTACTTCCATCTTTACTTTCTACGGTAGTTTTTTTTATAATACCTTGTCCTTCTCACCTTAAACCAATCTTCGTATCCAGGCCTTGGTCTAATACAAATACACCCAATATAAAAATGCTGAAGACCGTCGCCATAATCTTTGTTTGACAAAAATGTCTTTATTGCATTAGATATGTTTTTAATTACATGCCTTTTATGTGAAGCTTTTAAATCTATCTCTCTGGTTATTGCATATTCCATGTCATCGCAATTTATTCCGACAACTCAGTAAACAGCCTTCTCCTGATCCCACTCACAACTTCCTCAACCAATCCGTCAGATGCTGTATGCCTTCGACGATGCGCGGACAATCGCGGCAGACGTCGAAGTCTGCCTTAGCGAGGGGATCGTCAAAGTCGACGTAAGAGAGCCGAGCAGCCAGCAGTAGATTGTGCATGCCAAAGGCCGACGCAGGCAAGAGCATCACTCCGGTGTCGTTCAATAGTGTTTGACAAAGCTGGCGGGCGTTGTAGATGCCACGCCGATGAAGTTTGTCTTTAAACGGGCTAAAATCGGGAAACATGTAAAAGGCCCCCTGTGGTCGATGCACTTGCACCCCTGCCCGATGCAATGCCTCGTAGCAATACTGAGCAACCTGTCGTAGTATCCTCCGCTGGCGCTCCGTGTAGTCCAGAGCAGCATGAATATCCCGATAGGCAGCGCGGGCGGCGTGTTGGACGGGTACGGGAGCGCAGGAGTAGGTTTCCGAAGCCACCCCAAGGATCGAATCCACAAACTTTCGACTAATCGAGGGATATAAAAAGGCCACACCAAGGCGCCAGCCACCTGCTCCACACCACTTCGACAAACCCGTGGTGACAATGGTGCGCTCAGGATAAAACCGTGCAAAGGAGTAGTGTTGTCCCTCAAAAGTCAACAAGGCGTAGATCTCATCCGAGATGACCAGCATCCGATGCCGTCGGGCAATATCGGCCAACTCAGATAGCTCTTGTTCACTATAACTCAGCCCATCGGGATTGCCGGGGTAGTTGATGATTAAAATGCTGTGGGGATGAATCTTTTTGCTCATCGCCCGTAGTAGTTGTCGGGGAGTGATGCGCCATCGCAAGCCAAAGCCCGTGGGGATGCGTATGACGTGATGACCAGCCATCTTTGCCTGAGGGCCGTAACTCACCCAAGAGGGCGCACTAATCAGCACATCGCTCGGCGGGTAGGCCATCAGTATGGTGTAGAGCAACATCTTGGAGCCCGGACCAATGAGAGTGCGTTCTGGGGCGGCAGGAATGCCGTGTATTTGTGTATGAAATCGTGCTGCGTAGTGTCGCAGGGTTTCATCACCTTGTACCAAGCTGTATTCCTTGTGGTGGATATTGTCGCGCAGCGCTTGTAAGACGTATTGGGGTGGTGCAAAAGGAGATTGGCCGAAGCCGAATTTGTACACTTTGCGATTTTGGCGTTCGAGTTCTTTGCCCTGAGCGTGTATAAATAGCGTTTGCGACAGCGATACCCTTCGATATTGCATATGGCGTGGGGATTTTCGGGGTCCTGCTCCTGTGGCGCATGCATTTTATATGTACAAAGGTACAAGTGAAACGTTATTACTGTGTAAAATTTTCGACAAAAATGGCCCTAAAAAATATCGTCGTCTTTACAGGGGCGGGAATCAGCGCCGAAAGTGGGTTGCGCACTTTTCGCGATTCCGACGGATTGTGGGAGGAATACGACATACGTGATGTTGCCACCCCCGAGGCATGGCGCCGTAATCCGCAGCTCGTCCTACAATTTTATAACGAGCGAAGAAGAAAGCTCCTTCAAACACAGCCCAATCCCGCGCACTATGCCCTTGCCGATTTGGAAAAGTATTATGATGTATACATCGTCACACAAAACATCGATGATCTACACGAACGCGCAGGAAGCAGTCGGGTCTTACATCTTCACGGCGAATTGCTCAAGGTGCGCTCTGAGCGCGATCCGTCGCTGGTGTACGAGTGGAGGGAAGACGTCCATTGGGGTGACGTGGCAGAAGATGGTGCCCAGCTGCGCCCTTATGTCGTATGGTTTGGCGAGCCCGTCGATGCCTTCGAAGAGGCGGTGCCGTTGTTCGAAAGTGCCGATATAGCGATCATTGTAGGTACTTCGCTCCAAGTGTATCCCGCCGCAGGGCTCATAGGTTATGTCCCACCTGAAAGTCCCATCTACTACATTGATCCCCGACCAGTGATTTCTTACGAATTACAAAACCGGCAGAATCTACACATCCTCGCAGAAAAGGCATCAACCGGAGTGCCCAAGGTTGTAGAAGAGCTTCGGAAGTTGGCTTGATGCATAGCTTCTCCGCAAATGGGCAGAGGATTGTGTATCTTCGTCCCAAATTTGCAAATCCAATGCAGCAGGGCAGCCCAGTGGATGTGTCCATCGCCCTAAAATTGGGGCTGACCGAAGAGGAGTACGAGCGCATCGTCACCCTCCTCGGCCGCCAACCCAATTTTGTGGAGTTGAGCATGTTTTCCGTCATGTGGTCGGAGCATTGCTCGTACAAAAATTCCATCAAGTACTTGCGTACCCTGCCCCGCTCGGGTCCCGCCCTTTTAGTAGAGGCAGGTGCCGAAAATGCCGGTCTTGTAGACATCGGCGGTAATTTAGCCTGTGCTTTTAAGATTGAATCTCACAATCATCCATCGTATATAGAGCCCTATCACGGTGCGGCAACGGGGGTGGGAGGTATTCATCGCGACATTTTTTCGATGGGTGCGCGGCCCATAGCAGCGCTCGATTCGTTGCGCTTTGGGGATCTGGACTTTCCCATCATGAAGCGTCTCGTGCGCGGAGTAGTTAAGGGCATCGGCGATTACGGTAACTGCCTCGGCGTACCCACCGTGGCGGGTGAAACACACTTTCATCCCTGTTACAACTACAACATCTTGGTCAATGCTATGTCGGTGGGCATCGTCGAAAAGGACAAGATCGCTTCAGCCACCGCAGGAGGGCCGGGAAACGTCGTATACATTGTCGGCGCAGCTACGGGCAAAGACGGCATCCACGGTGCAACTTTTGCCAGTGCCGACCTCGGTGAAGACTCCCATGAAGACCTACCATCCGTCCAAATCGGCGATCCCTTCATGGAAAAATTGCTCCTCGAGGCCACGCTGGAAGCCATCGGCACAGGAGCAGTCGTCGGCATCCAAGATATGGGAGCTGCAGGAATCACCTGCTGTGCATCCGAAATGAGCGCCAAAGCCGGCACAGGTATGCATCTCAATCTGGATGCAGTGCCACTGCGCCAACAGTCTATGGAAGCCTGGGAAATACTCCTCTCCGAAAGCCAGGAGCGCATGATGTTTGTACTCGACCCCAAGCGCGAAGAGGAGGTACTGCGCATCTTCGACAAGTGGAATCTCCTCTGGGCTAAAATCGGATATACAGACGATTCCGGCCTGCTCAAAATTGATCACCGGGGTCAACGCGTAGCCGAAATACCCGCCGATGCCCTCGTCGTCGGAGGAGGAGCCCCCGTATACGATCGCCCTTACCAGAGGCCACGCTATATGGACGCCATTGAGTCCTTTTCGGAGAGCGACATCCCCGATGTCGGAGGTGCCGAAGAGGTCGAAATAGTACTGGAGCAGCTCCTCAGCCATCCAACCATTGCATCGAAGCGATGGATTACCGAACAGTATGACTTCATGGTACGCACCAACACGGTACACCCGCCTGACCAATACGATTCCGCACTCGTACGAATCAAGGGTACGCGGCGTGCCTTAGCTGTAACGACCGATTGTAATGCGAGCTTTGTCTTTGCCGATCCTTACCGCGGGGCGATGATGGCCGTGGCCGAAGCCGCGCGCAATATTACCTGTAGCGGCGGCACCCCCTTGGCAATAACCAACTGCCTCAACTTTGGCAATCCCTACAATCCCGAAGTGTACTACCAGTTCGTACATGCCGTGCGCGGCATGGGCGATGCCTGTCGCGCGTTTCAAACACCCGTCACCGGAGGAAATGTCAGCTTTTACAACCAGTCGGAAATCCAGGGCCAAACCATACCGATCTACCCCACACCTACGATCGGCATGATCGGCATCGTCGAAGACTTGGAGTATGCCACATCTCTGGCCTTCCGACAGCCGGGTGATCTCATCTACCTGCTCGGAAACCCCTGCCGTGTCATCGGCTGCAGCGTTTATCTACAACACTTTCGCGGAGTCGAATACAGCCCCTGTCCCCCCTTCGACATAGAAGAAGAGCTCAAACTCCAGCACACTTTGCGCAGCCTCATCCGACAGCGTCGTATACAGTCGGCACACGATATAGCCGAGGGAGGGCTACTGGTTGCCCTGATCGAAAGCGCCTTGCCTCGTCAGCTGGGATTCGAAGTCGTCGTGCCACACGACTCTCGCCTCGATGCCGCACTCTTCGGCGAAGCTCCAACGCGCGTGATCATCAGTATAGACCCATCGCACAGAATGTCGGTCGAAAGCGAACTGTCAAAAGCGCAAGTTCCGTACGCGCTATTGGGATGCGTCACCACGGGCAGCATTTCCCTCAATATCGGTCCACTAAAAGATATCACTCATTGGGCGGGTATATACCACAATGCCTTGTCCCATGCGTTAGGGAACTGAACGATTTCATACCGTGGCTGCGTACCATTTTATACCCGTACAAATTAAAAATTTCCACAATATGTGGAGGAAAAGGCCTAAATTTGCACTTTCAACTAAATCATCTCGTATGAAATATTTCACCACCACAGTATTGAGTTTCATCGCTGTATTCCTCGGAATAGCCTGCAACAATGCATCGGGCTTCCGTATCGAGGGCACATTGGACAATCTACCGAAAGGCAAGGAGGTCCGACTCTTGGAATTTCACGCAAATAGCTTACCCACGATGCTTCTAAAGACTACCTCGGATGCAAAGGGGCACTTTCGTTTTGAGTTTGAAGCACCCCTCCGTCCCGGCATCTATCTCATACAAATCGATCGGCAGCAAATACCCGTCATTTTAACCGAAGAACTATCCAAAGTACACTTGCGCGGTAACTATCCCGTAGCATCGGGTACCAATATGGCCCGCAATAACATTACCATCCACAGTGTGGAGGGAAGTGCAGCTACCGAACAATTTCATCAGCTGCTCACAGACTTCATTGCAAAGCGCATAGGGGCCACCGAAATTGAAAAGAAGGCTAAGGAAAGCAAAAATGCCCTGCTCAGTGCAGCCATCACACAGTTGTTTTTTGGACGCAGCACCGATTACGTCGATCTCTTCGAAGATGCACTGGAGCGATTGCAAGCCCAATATCCCGATCTCCCCTTTACGAAGGAATTTGCCAATTATACCGCTTCGCTTAAAGCACAGGCGGAGAAAAAGAAGGCCATGGAGCGCATCAAAGTGGGTATGCCTGCTCCCGACATCGCACTACCCAGTCCCGATGGAACGATTTACCGACTATCGGACCTCAAGGGGAAAGTGGTGCTCTTAGACTTTTGGGCGAGCTGGTGTCGGCCCTGTCGCCGTAAAAATCCCGAAATCGTGCGACTATATCACAAATACAAGGACAAGGGCTTTACGGTCTTCAGTGTCTCGCTGGATGGAAATCGGAGAGCCAACACACCCCAGGCAAAGGCACAGGCCAGAAGACGATGGATTACCGCCATCAAGGAAGACAAGCTCGTATGGCCCTACCACGTGAGCGATTTGCAAGGATGGGCCAGCGAGCCGGCTAAAGTCTACGGCGTGAGCAGCATACCACGGGCGTTCCTCATCGATCGTGAGGGTAAAATCGCCGCAGTCAATCCTCGCGACCTCGAAAAGGCTATTCAGAATGTACTCAATCCATAATGCTTGAGGACTCCTACAGTTGATACTTCAGATAGTGGATTTCGCGGGGGCTCAGCTTTCGGTAGCTACCCCGTGCAAGCCCTGCAGTAGTCAAATCAGCAAAGGCGACGCGATCGAGCTCTTTGACGCGATAACCCAGGGCTTTAAACAATCGACGGATGATGCGATTACGACCAGAGTGCAGCGAAATGCCCACCCAGCTCTTATCGTTGGGATCGGGATACCCGATTTTATGGACCTCGACGGGACCGTCATCGAGCTGTACTCCTCGTTCGATCTTACGCATATCGGCTTCGCTGAGTGGTTTGTCCAGCTTGACGTGGTAGACTTTCTGCACTTCAAACCGGGGGTGTGTGAGCTTGTGGGCCAGGGTACCGTCATTGGTCAAAAGCAACACGCCAGTAGTGTTTCGATCCAGCCTTCCTACGGGAAAGAGCTTGGTCTGGCGATCTTCTTTAGCAAGTAAGTCGAGTACCGTCTTTCGGCCGCGCTCGTCACGTAGAGTGGTGATGACATTTTTAGGCTTGTTCAGGAGTATGTAGACGGGATTGTCGACGGGGGAGAGTCGCATGCCCTTATACGTAACCGTATCGCCCTCTTCCACGACGTAATACGGCTCGGTGACGGTCTTGCCGTTGACTTGTATCTTTCCCTTTTTGATGAGTTCAGCTGCTTTGCGACGCGAGCACAGGCCGCTCTTCGCCACGTATTTGCTCAACCACATGACGACGAGGCATTTTAGTCGGTCGGAAAGACCATGTCCTCAGGATCAAAACCGCCGAAGGGATCGTCGGTTCGCTCCCCCTCGTTGATTTTGGATGACAGGCTGAGCAAGGGATCCTCTTCGAGGGATACAAATTTGGTGTACTGCTCCTGGAATTTGATGGGAATAGTGCGCAGTGGGCCATTTCGGTGCTTGGCGATGATGAGCTCTGTATATCCAGGAGGCATTTCGTCATCTTCGAGCTTGTAATACTCGGGACGATAGAGGAAGAGCACGAGATCGGCATCTTGTTCAATGGCTCCCGACTCGCGGAGGTCCGATAGTTGAGGTCGGCGATCGACGGTACTGCGCGTCTCCACTTGTCGGGAGAGCTGTGCCAGGGCTATAACGGGAATATCCAGCTCCTTGGCCAATCCCTTGAGCGCACGAGAAATGGTGCTGATGACTTGCTCGCGGTTGAAATTTTTATCCTTGAGGGTAGCAGTCATCAGCTGGAGATAGTCGACGATGACGAGCTCTATTTTGTGGTGTTGTTTGAGGCGACGACACTTGGCACGCAGTTCAAAGATGTTGAGGGCGGGCGTGTCGTCGACAAAGAGCGGGGCTTCGGAGAGCTGTTCGATAGCGCGGTGCAGTTGTGCCCATTCGAAGTCTTCGAGCTGACCGTTGCGCAGCTTGCTACCTTCAATCTCGGCTTGCATCGAGATGAGGCGCTGTGCTACCTGCAGCGCGGACATTTCAAGGGAAAAGAAGGCCACGGGCCTTCGGTACTCCACTGCGGAGTTGAGAGCAAGGGATAGCGTAAAGGAGGTCTTACCCATACCCGGCCGTGCGGCAACGATGATTAGGTCCGACTTTTGCCATCCATTAGTGAGGCGATCCAGCTCTTCAAAACCACTGGGCACGCCCGTGAGATCGTCCTTCGCATTGGCGATGGTCTCGAGCTTTTCCTTAGCGCGCACCACTAAATCGGAGATGTGCATGTATCCGCGCCGTAGATTCTTGTCGGTGATTTCATACAAACCCTGCTCTGCCTCATCGAGCAAGTCAAAGACATCTTTGCGGTCTTCAAAGGCATCTTCGATGATGCGCGTAGAGACACGTATCAGTTCACGCTGGATATACTTTTGCGCCACAATCCGGGCGTAGTGTTCGATATGGGCTGCCGAGCCGACCTTATTGGTCAAGGAGACGAGATAGGCCGCACCGCCGACCTCTTCCAGCTTGCCGGCCTTGCGCAGGGCTTCTGTGACCGTCAACAGGTCGATGGGCTGACTCTTCTCAAACAGCTGCATGCATATCTTATAGATGATGCGGTGCTCAGCGCGGTAAAAGCTCTCCGGGCGTAAGATGTCGAGCACGGTAGTAAAGGCATCGCGCTCCAGCATAATCCCTCCCAATATGGCCTCTTCCAGGTCGACCGCTTGCGGCATGACCTTGCCGTATATCGCCGTGGCAATTTCCTCGCTCTTTTCACGTCGTCCCCCTCGTATGGATTTCAGCGGCTGTTCCATTCACCTACGTTTTATCCCTTTCGTCCAATATTTCCGACAAATGTAGAGCAATTTTAATATGTCCATCGCCTTTTACACCCAGCCCCCCACTTTCGATGACACTCATCAGAAGACTTGCTCTGTGAATTCGTATCCACTCTCAAATATACGAAATTTTTCTTATACATTAAATGTTTTTATAATGCGATCACTCAACGCGCATCCCTCCAATAGCCGCCTCTCCTCAGGATTATCGACCGTGATATCTATGTGTAGTTATCGCGTATGAAATGGTGGGCCTTCTTCAGTGTGGAAATCTCAATGGGACAATGTGGAAAAATTTTATTCCCCTCTCCTACATTTCATCGACCAAAAAAACGCTCGTAGCTTCGGATTAAATCGAAAATCCAACACAATCAACAGCACAAGGAGCAAATACTCCACCCCCACCCAGGTCAGGCATTCCGCATAGGGCGTGTGACGGTAGGTGCAATACGTCCACGTAATCATGTACGACCATGTGGGTACGGATATATTGGGATACAGCGCACTTAAAAACACAGGCAGGACGAGATACCACGGGTGCAGCGAAAAGCTCATGAGTGCAAAGACAAGGTAGATGGACAGCATCACAATGGGCACATCTCGCCATGCCCTCTTCATCGGCGTACAAAGACTCAGCACCACCACCGAAAGGCTCACCACCCCAAAAGCCAGCGGAGCCCATATCATCTTGGGATGAACTTCCGCCACCAGCCCCCATGCATAGCGAAAGAGGTAGTACAACCCTGCATTAAATTCAAAGGTATGTAGGTAAAGTCCCAGACTCTCAAAAAAATGACGCACATAGCTGGCATCCAACCACGGCAAAGCACCCAAAAGAAGTACCGCTGTCGTCCATGCCACGAATGGCCATCGATACTTACGAGGTAAAACACGCCAAATGACGAGGACAAACATCAACGGCAACAACTTGGACAATACCGCAAGCGCATAGAGGACCGCCGCCTTATAGTACTTTCGATAGGCAAAGGCCACCATGGCCCAACAAAAAAACGCAAGCATCACTGCCTCGGGATGAAGATTGCCCATGAGCTCCACAATCACCAAGGGATTGAGCCAGTACAACATGGCATACCAGTGTGGAAGCCGAAATCTTCGAAGCAAGAGATACAACCCATAGCCCGTGGCCAATTCGGCCATCAGGTAAAACACCTTGAGAATCCACACCCCAAAGACGACATTTTCTGGAAGCGATGCGATATAGAAAAGCCCTTGTAACACAGGCGGATAAACCGTGTAGTAATCGGGAGAATTCATCTCCGCATACAGCACCTGCGCATAGCTCGAGTCTGAAAACTGCTCAATGAGCTCCGATGGCAGATACGCAAGGGCATTGTAACCATGACGAAAGACAAAGCCATCCCAGAGAAATCGATAAAAGTCGTCCGAAAGAGCTGGAAGGGCACCGAGAAGTAGAATCCTGAGCCCTATTCCAGCCCACCACACCCAGCGCGATTCTACACCGAGAATTTGGGTATGCAACATCAGGGCATAGCCGATGAAGGCTACGGTATATCCTACAAGTATCGCATAAAATTCAGTCTGACGTACGCCATAGCCCAAATACGCCAAGGCTAGTGCCCATAACACCAGACCCACGAAAAAGAGGGCATGCAATCCTCTTATTTTGGTACCAACTCCTATCATGATGAGAGCCTTCCATCAGCGCAGCCTATCGGCTGAACGCACCAACTCTTCATCGCGACGAATGTAGCGCAGTGCCAAATAATCAAAAACTACACTCAACGCCAATAGTGCCACACCCCAAGAAGGACGCATCCCAACAAGCGCTTCGTAGTCGGCATACCGCAAATACGCATAATACCCCGAAAACAATACCACAAAAAGGCTCAAAACGATGGCCCATCGCACCAGCATCATCTGCAAAGGCCGCCGACGAAAACTCACAAGCGCCCCAACTAAGAGCAGAAGTACCACCCACCAGAGGAGGGCAGTGAGCATCGAATTATCTATTCTCACGCCACCGAGCCACTCCTCTTGCAAAGGATCTGTCACCACTTGATTAGATGCGACCGCCCAATGCCAAAGCGGCACATGCCCCAATAAGACGTAGAGCATACACCCAATACTCAATACGAGCCATAATGTCTGTATACGTTGCCACATTGTTTTTTCCCCGCAAGATAGGGGAATTTCCCCCAATATTGAATTTTTCATAAATATTTCGCAATTCATATGAACCAGCTGCACTCTTGCGTTGTCCTGTTATGATATCGGGGGTCAAAGTGGGAACGGAGGTGTACGGTTTGGCAGTATTTTTGATACATATTATAAAAAACCATAATGTGTCATGAACAGCATCGATAAGCAAAAGCTCAAGGCGCTGGCACATAAGATTTACTACTTCACCGAGGCTATTCGGGATGATCAAGATATTCATCCGCTGGAGCTGGACTTGTTGAAGGGCTATTTGCTTCAGATGTATGAAATCGTTGTCCAGACACCCAGCCAAGGAGCTTCTCAAAAAGCACAGGCGAGCTCATCCAATGTGCAAGATCCTCCTGAAAAGAGCTTTACCGAATTTGTCGACAACGCTGCTAAGGGCAATGCAGCGGCTACCACTAAGGAAGGGGAAGCCGCAATCTCCAACGAATATGAAGAGGCACGTGCACTCATCGATCGCATCTTCGAATCGTTTGAAATCCACGAGCTCTCCGACAAATTGCGCTTTAGTCCTATCGACGACATTCACAAAGCCATGAGCATCAATGAGCGCATCTTTACTATACGCGAGCTCTTCAACGGCAATCAAGAGGCCTTTCGCACCATTATCGACAAGGTCAATAACGCCACCGACTTAGAACAAGCCAAAGAGATCCTGGCACGCGAAGTCGTCTATCCCTTTCAGTGGAACGAACCCGACAAGTACAAGAAGATCCAGCATTTTCTCACGCTCGTCAAGCGACGCTTCAATCACCAAACAGCATGAAAAAGACCAAGATCCGGCGGATTGGCGTGTTTACTTCCGGGGGTGATGCCCCGGGCATGAATGCCTGTATACGCGCCATTACGCGTGCTGCCATCCGCCAAGGTCTTCAAGTCTATGGCATCGAACAGGGGTATAAGGGCATGATCGAGGGCAAAATGCGCCCACTTACCTGGCATTCCGTCAGTGGAATTCTTCAGCTTGGGGGAACGATCCTGAAATCGGCGCGCAGCGATGCGTTTCGCACCAAAGAAGGCCGAGCCATTGCTTTCGAACAGCTCAAACATTTCGGCATCGATGCCCTCGTCGCCATCGGGGGCGACGGCACTTTTCGCGGAGCCCTCGAGTTTATGAATGAATACGACATTCCCATCGTCGGATGTCCCGGCACGATCGACAACGACATCTACGGCACCGACTACACCATTGGCTACGACACGGCGACCAACACCGCCATGTGGGCCATCGACAAGATCAAAGACACCGCTAATGCCCACGACAGACTCTTTTTCGTCGAAGTGATGGGCCGAGACGCGGGTTTTATCGCACTGCGCAGCGGTATCGCCACCGGGGCCGAAGCCGTCCTCGTACCCGAACAAATCGTCACCATCGAAAATCTGCTGGCAAAACTCGGGCGCATACTCAGCCACCGACGCAGATCGTGTATCGTCGTGGTAGCCGAAGGCGACGAACTCGGCGGAGCCATCGACATTGCCAAAAAGGTGCAGGGACAATTTAAAGACTACGACATCCGTATCACCATTTTAGGCCATATCCAAAGAGGGGGAAGCCCGACTTGTTTTGATCGCGTCCTCGCTTCCCAACTCGGTATCGAAGCCGTACAAGCACTCTTAAATGGCCAAACTGGCGTGATGATCGGCAAACGACACGAACAAATCGTTCAAACTCCCTTCGAAAAAGCCGTCAAATACCATCACGAGCTCAACCCCACCCTCTTGAAAATAATCGATATCCTGTCATGAGGTCAAATTGCACGTGATGTCCTTGCAGGATGTACAGCCGTTTAAAGCACGTGTGCGCAAAGCACTTCACATCGCGGGAATCGTCTCCCTCATTCTCATCGCCATCCACCTCATCCAATATTTCTTCGCTCCGTTTCGGCTCCGCGATGTAGCCCTTGTGCCCCGAAACATCACCTCCATCACGGGTATTCTCAGTTCGGTGTGGTTTCACAGTAGCTTCGAACACCTGTTCAGCAATCTTCTCTCTCTTTTTGCGGGCATATTCATCATCTTTTTGTTTTATCCACGCATTGCCTGGCAAGTCGTCCTCTTCATCTACCTCACCACAGAGCTAACTGTCTGGCTCCTGGCACGCCCTGCCTTCCACATCGGAGCCAGCGGCGTAGTCTACGGGCTCCTATCCTTTATCTTTTGGTCGGGCATCTTCCGAAGAAGTCTCAAAGCTATCGTCTTAGCCCTGGCAGTGATGGTCCTGTACAGCGGAATGCTCATCGGCATCTTCCCTATCGAAGAGAGCGTCTCATGGGAAAGCCATCTCTTCGGCCTCCTCTCCGGCATCTATGCCGCCTTCCTCTTTAAAGACTATCGCGAACCCGACGAAGACGACCACAACCAACATCTACCCTTCGACCACGACGACACGCCCAAAAGACCCTTCTTCCCGCCCGGCACCTTCGACGATCCATACCAATAATACCCCTCCTCACCCATGCAAGAGCCTCATTAAGCTGTACCGTATAAAACCGTAGGCTATCGTATCAGCGTAAAATCTCCATACAGCGTCTTCACCGGTTGTGAGCCGTCTCCCAAATCCTTAAACCGAACCACCACGTAGTACACATACACCCCAGGATGCATCACACGTCCGTGCATACGTCCATCCCAACCTGCCTCACTCCTACCTCGCTCATCAAAGCCACAGCCCCCCTCCAATCTCCATACCTCCTCTCCCCATCGATCGTACACCCGAAACTCCAACACACTGTCCACCAACTCCGGGCGACCATACACGTACAAACCGTCGTTCATCCCGCTCAATCCCCCTTCCGGATAAATCACATTCGGCACGTACACGTCCCGATCCACCTTCACCACAATCAACAGCTCGTCCTCCGACACACAGCCCCGCTCATCTACCAACCGCACTCGATA
>WFXH01000104.1 GCA_015490715.1 Saprospiraceae bacterium
CGCCGTGCAGCAGGATCCATCTGGCTGTACACCAACCACGACACATGTAAAAAGTGGGTCCACTCCTTTCCTCTCTACGTCCAACAACACGTGCCCAATATCGATATGGTCCAAGCTGTTGTGCCAGCCTCTACATCGCTCGCAAACGATATCTCTACCCTGTGGAATCGTCTGCAAGCCCAAAGTGGCCACGGATTCTTCATCCCCTCCGTAGGCTATATGGGCATCGAACGCGTACGCCTCACCGGCGAACTAGCCCTCTATACAGATCGCAGTAACCCCAGTGAAAAATCTGGACGCGCAACCCAAGCAAAGCGAACTCAAGAAGAGCAAAACCGAACAGAATTTTACAAGAAATTTACCGGTCTCAGAACCATAAATCCCAATAAAATCCCTCTCAACACCGAACACCTCACCCCAAAAGCCGCCACCTCCTCTAAGTCCTCGGATAAATCGTGGATCGCGCTTATCTACATCGACGGCAATAATATGGGCAAACTCTTCCAACGACTCGCTGAAAACTCCCACCACCCAAGCGATTACTTTTCTTTTTCCGAAAAAATCAAACACATCACCACTACCGCAGCCAACAGGGCCAGCCAGGCTCTCCACACTCTCGCTGCAGATGCCAAATACTACCCCTTGCGTCCCATTATCTTGGGTGGGGACGATGTCACCGTGCTCACCAGGGCCGACCTCGCCCTGCAATTCGCGCAAACCTTCATCCAAACCTTCGAAGAAGAATCCAGAGAAGTACTTAGCGAATACCACACACAACTCGGCTACACCCAGCTCACTGCCTGCGGAGGGATTGCCTTTATCAAGGCACATTACCCCTTCTTTTACGCCATCGAATTGGCAGGTGCCCTCACCAAAGAAGCCAAGCTACGCGCTAAACAAGTTCACAACGGCCAAACGCCCTCGGCCGTTTCCCTCTATCGCGTACTCAGCTCCTTTGTCGAACCACTCGATCAAATGAAAAGACGCACACATTGCGATATCCACAACCAACCAGTCTTTGACACAGGCCCCTACTTCATCCATCATGCAAACACATCCAACAAAGATCTCCAAACTCTCATGCAAACCGTCCAAGCCCTCCAAGACCTCAATCAAAGCCCTCAAGGTGGGGCCGGCAAGCTGCGCCAACTCCTCCAATACTACAAAAGCGAGCCCCACAAGGCCAACCTCTTTCTCAATAGATTAAGACAGGTGAATCCCACCCTCTATAAAATCGTGCATGACTTCCACGACAACTTAGGTATGCTTTACGATGCATTTCAGATATATAGCCTCACTTAAAACGACTTTCGAACATGATGACCCTTTACTACCAAATCCAAATGCTCTCCGACTGGCACTGCGGTACAGGCCTGGACACAGGCATTGATGTCGATGAAATGGTGCTACGCGATGAAAACGACCTTCCCTATATCCCGGGCAAGACCATTAAAGGACTACTACGCGATGCCCTAACCGATATCGTAGAAGTACAACCTACGATAGCTTCCATGGACGATATTTACCAAATCTTCGGCTATACACCACAAAAGCCCGGTGACCCTCCTCCCATCGAATCACCCGTGTTTTTTACAAACGCACAGCTGCCAAAAGATGTGCGCCACGAGATCATAAACCACCAACTGCAACCCTTTCTCTATCGCCGTTTTGCCCAAACAGCTATTGATCCGGAGACCGGTATCGTTCAAGCTCACACACTTCGAGCCATCGAATTTGTCATGCCTTTAAAGCTCACGGGCCAAATTCAAAATCTAACCGAACGCCAAGCCGAGCTCATCCATTTAGCCGTAAAATGGTGTAGGCATCTCGGTCTGCAGCGCAACCGCGGCTTTGGCCTGTGCCGATGGACAGTAACATCTATCAAAAATTCTCAACAATAAACTGCTACATCCATGAAAGAAATTTACTTCATCGTCGAAGCACTTTCCGAGCTGATTTTACCCACCACCTCCACTTCCACCGGAAATGTCTTATCTTGGGATTATATCCCCGGTAGTCGTTTCCTGGGCATTGCGGCAAAAAATCTCTACGAACAACTCTCCCCTTCCGAACGATTGCAGGTCTTCCACAAGGGGAATTACTCGTTTGGCGATGCACTGCCCGTCATGGACGATCGCCACAGGAGCTATCACCTGCCCCTGGCCATATTCGGCAAAAAAGGAACTTCCATCATCGAACATACCAATTACGTGTATCACAAGCTCCCCGACCAACACTCCGCTCCAAATACGCAACTCGTCCAAAGGAGAGGTGGATACATTACCACCGACAAATTTTATCTGCAGGTCAAAAAACGATTTGCCCTTAAAGCCGCTTTCGATCGAGAGACCCGACGAGCAAAAGACGAAGCAATGTTTGGATTTGAATCCCTCTTGCCGGGTCAAAAATTTATCTTCTCCCTCCGCATCAATGACGATAACAAACGCCTCACAGATCTGGTAGTGCAATCCCTCGAAGGCATCCACAGTGTGGGCAAATCAAAGACTGCCCAATACGGTAAGGTATATATCCAAACGATCCCTCCTCCATCTACGGTTTCATCTCTCTCCGAAGAAGGCTATCTCTACATTTACGTCGATACGCCTATCGCAGTCTTAAATCCATATGGGCACCCTACTTTTGAGATTACACCTTCCCTTTTCCATCTCCCCGAAAGCAGCGAAATCGACTGGTCAAAGAGCCAGGTCCGAACCTTCAGTTATTCCACCTGGAACATCAAAAGGACTGCCCTCAATACCGAACGCCATGTCATCGTCCCGGGCTCTGTACTCGTCGTCACCATCCAGGAAGAAATCTCCATTGCCGAACTGCCCACCCAAATAGGTGCCTACAGATCCGAGGGATTGGGGCGCGTCGTGTACAATCCCGAATTCCTCAACGGATCGAGTTCCGGAGAATGGTCTTGGAAAGTACAATCCCCCGAATTCCCTTCAATTTCACCAACAGGCCATGCTCTTGCCGAGGCACTGCAATCCACCAATCCCCTAATCGGCCATCTGGCAAAATTGAAAGTAAAGCGTGAAAGGGAATACCAGCTTTATCAAATGGTCCACGATTTTATGGAAAGCACATCGAAATCGATGTTTAAACGCATCAGCTCCAGCCAATGGGGCGCCCTGCGCGAACGCGCTCTCCGATGGAAACTTGAGAAGTATCCCTCCGAGTCCTTTATTCAATACATCGTCGACGATTACCTGGCCGAAGGAACACGTGCACAAAAGTACTGGAAAAGGCCTATCCGCGAAGCGCTTAAAAAGCAACTGCAAACCATGGATGAAGACATGCAGGTCGACTTTCTCATCCTCCTCGCACATGAGATGGCAAAGACCGCCCAACTCCATAGAGAAGCAGATAGCGATGTCACAATTTAAAATCATCATGCGCAATGTCGACACATCGATACATTCTTCAGTTGGTACTCGAAGCCGAAACCCCAATTTTTGTCGGTAGTGGACAATCCTCCGTCTTTGCCGATGGTCTCATCGTACGCGATGCATGGGGCTTCCCTATGATACCGGGTACTGCTCTGGCCGGAGTCCTACGCCACCAATTGGAATCGGATGACGACAATCGCGACAAGTGGGAAGGCCTTTTTGGCTTTCAACAGCCCACTCGCCATGAGCACTTCGGCGTAAATGGAATGGGATCCCGCCTTATCGTGAGCCCAGCCTACATAGTACTCGACGACGACTTCCCCCGCGCCGACAACACGGAAATGTGGCAGAGATATTCTCCCCTCATCGAGTATTTACCCGTACGACCACACGTTCGCATCAATCACCGCGGCGTGGCCGACACCCAAAAGCGAGGCCTCTTTTCCAACGAAGTACTCTACAAAGGCGTGCGCTTCATGTCCGAGATCGAACTGCGTGGGACACCTGACGACGAGTCGCTGTGGAACGAACTCAAAAGAGCACTTCATCACCCACTTTTCCGCATCGGTCAAGGAACCCGTAAAGGATACGGAAAATTAAAAGTTGTCGGACTTATCGAACATGTCTATGACCTCCAAAAAGAGAGCGACTTCAACGCCTACTTAGACCACAAACCACTCGACTTTTCACCATCGACCGTCATCAAAAACACGCCCAAACCAAAAGAACAGCAGCAAAGCGACAATCTTTTGCACTATCGCCTCGAGCTCTATCCCGAAGGCACCTTCTTTTTCGGCAGCGGATATGGTGATGACGAAGTCGACGCCCTCCCTGCATCCGAACGCGTCGCTTCGTACGATTTCAACGGCCGACTGGTCTTACGTGACGAGCCCGTCCCCTTTATTCCGGCGTCTTCCATCAAAGGTGCCCTGCGCCACCGCACGTGCTTCCACTACAACAAGAGAAAACAGCGGTGGGCCGAAGAGTGGACAGGCGATGAGCGATTGCGCCGAATCATCGAAGCCGAGAATGCAGCCGTATACGAACTCTTCGGAGACAGCGCCGATACAGACCATTCGCAGGAAAGTGCACAAAGAAAGCCCCATCGTGGACGCGTCCTCATCAATGACCTCTACCTCGAAGAGAATTTCGAGTATAAAATCTTTGATCACGTCGCCATCGACCGATTTACGGGTGGCGCTCTGGAAGCCGCATTGTACTCCGAAAAGGCAATTTATATCGATAACGAAAGCACTCCTATTACTATCGACATCTATGTCGAAGACCTTGTCTCCGATCCTGAAGTCATCGGTGCCTTCGAAGACGCCCTTATTGACGTATGTCGCGGCTTACTACCACTCGGAGGTATGACTACCAAAGGACACGGACTCTTTACTGGTGCTCTGTATAAAAACAACCAACAAATCTACCGCTATGAATGATGCAATCGTAAAGATACCGATCTCCGAAATCCCAAAGTCGAAGTACACCGGCTATTTATGGCCCTGCGACCAGCACAAACCCATCCTGCTCTTTGATGAACCTATCCCAGAGAAATGGCTCGACTCCACTTGGCCGTTTGTCCAAGAGGGATGGCTCTTCGATCGCAACACCCAGCAATCCGTCTATATCACTTATCATGACAGCCCTCAGTGCTACATCTATAACCTGACCGCCTTACAGAAAAATACCGACATCGAGCTGATACCACGCCTTTACTACGCCCATCCGCGCATGTCTGAAAATGAACAGCTGGTTCTCCAATTCCACGAGATATGGTCCCCCCAAGTCGATCCTCTATGCGAGGGCATGCCCGTACTCCGACCTACAGCAATGATTTTTACTGGTTTTTATAAAAAATAAAATAATGAAGCGTATGAAAAAGCACAAACAACATCATCCGTATCACAAAAAGCAGAAAAAAGACTCGGGCTGTGTCGTCTCGGCCTACAATTTCATACCCGCCTTAACCGAACCCTTCGTATTCAAACCCTCCTGGGCGGATCAAGTGAGCCACGACATCCCCTTTCAAGACGGCGAAAGTGGAGAAATCGAATTTGAAATCGAAGCCGTCACCCCCATCTTTATCCGCAATGGCACCGGACAGGGCCAAGATGCATCGGATGAGTTTTGCCATATCGTTGTCCAAGGGAAAAAGCACTATTTCATACCCGCTACCTCTTTGAAAGGTATGCTGCGCAATGTCCTGGAAATATTGACTTGCTGCCGTCTCCTCCCGGTCAGCGATCGCCGCTTTGCCTATCGCGATCTCACCCCAGATAACCCCTATATGCACAATTTCAAACAAAGCAAAGTACGCTGCGGCTTCCTCTATAAAAAGGACGACCAATGGTACATCGAAGACTACGGAAAACCCCATTTCATTACCCACAAGGAGGTGGATAAAATACTTAAAACGAACCTGCACAACAAGGTTAGAAATAAGGATGAAGTACAGAAACTAAAACACGCCTTTGATAAATACAAGCTCGTAGGCAGTCCGTATGAAGTGTTTGAAAAATCGAAAAGAGTCCGCTTTACCACCTTTACCAATAAGAACAACAAGAAAATGGCCAAAAAGGCCAACGGCGGCAACGGCAGAAAGGGCTACATCGTCTTTACAGGTCAGCCAGGCGTTCGCAATGATTCGAGAAAAGCCGGCAAAGCCACCGAATTCGTCTTCCTCGAGCCTGAAGGTCAAAATACACCCAAAGTCATTGCGGTAAGCCCTGAAGTCAAAAGCGACTTCCTCAATATCTACTACGACGACAACGAAAAGCAAATCAGCACCGATTGGAAGGAGTGGCGAAGGTACTTAGAAAAGGGAGAGAAAGTGCCCGTCTTCTTCACTCTCAATGAAAGCGGTGACGGAGTATTGCACATGGGGCTCTCTTACATGTACAAACTGCCCTATAATTACCGCATCCACGGGCTCTCCCCCCTCAACACCTATCCCGATCCCAAGAGCGAAGAGTGGAAATTCGACTTCGCCGAAGTAATCTTCGGCAGCATCAACGGAACTGACCCACTGAAAGGGCGCGTCTTCTTCTCCCATGCCTTTGCCATCGGCAATCCCCAAACAGCCGACAAGGTCGACACCATCCTCGGCTCTCCAAAGGCGTCTTATTATCCTTATTACCTACAACAAGAAGGCGAAAAGTGTAAGGTGGAAGAGTATAAGACATACGACGACGATGATGCTGAACTGCGTGGCTTCAAGAGGTATCCGCAGAAGGGGATGACGATTTCCAACACAACCGATTTGAAGCCTGAAGAATACAACCCAAACGTCCGCACGCAATTTATCCCCCTCCAAAAAGGCACCACCTTCAAGGGTAAAATCCGCTTTCACAATCTCAAACCCGCTGAAATCGGCGCACTGCTCTCGGCATTGACCTTTCACAATAAGGCTGATCAATATTATCACAGCCTCGGCATGGCCAAACCCCTCGGATACGGCACCGTCCGCATCAAAAATGTCCAGCTCAAAGGCCTGCGCTATAATGATACCGTGTATTACACCAACGAGTTTGAAGTCATCATGGATGAGAACCTACAACAAATTCACAAGGCCAACTCTTGCCCAATCCTCTCCTGGCGCGATACCATCCAAGTCAATGAATTCCTCCGCACCGCCAGAATCGCCAATCACCCCGAACGCCTTCGCTATCCAGTACTCAAGGATTTTCAGCAGTATAAAAAGGACAAAAAATACCTGCCACCCCACTCCGAATTCGATAGCTGACAGTTTATCTCCTATCCAATGGGAGTTTTGTCCACCTTGTATGCCAATTCTTTGAAGTTTTTTCCCCACCACTGCACCGAAAGGCCGCTTTAAAATGTCTTTATATAAAACGCAAATGTTGTGCCTATGAAAAAAGAGTACAAACTCTTCCAACGACTGCTAACCTGGAGGCCCTCTAATCGCTCCTCTAATGGAACCGAGCCAGGAGATGAGTTAGATGCCGAGGGAGAATTTTCTTCCAATGGCTTTCTCGAATTTTTTTCACAAGACGGTAATAACGACAAAAATTTCCCCTTCGACGAAGACATCTCTCAGGATCGCATCAAGTACATTTCCAATCGATTCGATGCAGCCCTTTACGACTTCGCAGAAGACTTCAAACGCTTCCACGACGAAGAGATGCGCCGGGCCAAGGAATACGGCGCCCGCGACGGACACCACGAAGTACCCGAGTCCAATACCCAACTGCCGCACTCCGTCGAATCGGAAATCACCGAATCTTATTGCAAAAAGTGCAAAGAGCTCTTCATACAGTGCGAGCCACGTATCCACGATCTCGAATCTCTGTCGAAAAAGGCTAAAATCGAGCTCGACGAACTCACCGATCAAAAAATCGCCGAAAAGAAAGCGAGCATCGAAGAGAGCTTTGACGAAAAGCTCAAAGCATTAGACTCCAAATACAAAGCCGAACGCCAACGCATCGAGCAAGACCCCAAACTCATCGACGTGTCCCATCGCATGGACAAACTCGAAGACGAGTACGACGATATGTCCCGCCGCCTCGGAAGAAAAGACACCAACACCATCATCTCCATCAAGAAATGGCTGTACTTCCTTTTGCTCATCCTCATCGGTGGGGCTGAAGTCACGGCGGTTTACCTCGCCTTCCTGGCCTTCGAAGAGCCCCAAATCCTTACGTGGGTCTGGGCCGTACTCGTGGGTTTGGTCATCGGAGCCGGGGCGCACTTCGTAGGTCTGCTCCTGCGCACGGGCAACCGCGAACGCTGGGGGCACTGGCTTGCGGCATTCGTCTTGCTCCTCGTCACCGTCGTAGCTATCTGGAGTATTTCGATCATCCGCTCTGAAGAAGTACCTATCAATATTAAAGACACCTCCCTTATTGTCTTTTTCGCCATCAGTGGCATGCTCTTCCTCCTCGGAGCTACTCTGGCCTTTACTTCCCACGACACGCATCCCGAATTTGAAAAACTCCTGAAAGAGCGCGAGAAAAACCGCAAATTGCTCGTCCAGATGCTCGACAGAATGGTTAAGCAGCGGACAGCTCTGGAAAAAGTCGTGGCCAATCATCGCGTCGCCCTCCTCGACGACAAAAACCGCCAAATCGAGAAGATGTCCAACATACGCGTCCACCTGCGAAAAATCTTGCAGTCGAGTAAAGAGGCCCTCACAAGCATGAAAAACAAGCTGGATGAAATGGTGGATAAAATCTGCAACTGTCACGGCGAGGCTATCCATCTCTATCGATCGGAAAATCTCCGCTACCGCAAGACGCCGCCCCCGCCTTATTGGGACAATCCAATTACACTGGAATGCTGTCGAAAAGGAAAATGACCAAAAAGGGATAAGCCACTACAGGATCCAAAAGGAACAGCACATACAAAATGGGGCAGGGTCATCCCCTGCCCCATCGCTTACTGGGTGTCAAAACGCTTTCCTCAAAATCTCTTCGACCACAAGACGAAAAAGCTGCGCCCCGGATTGTAAAAGGGTCGTTGGGTACTACGTACAGAACGGGTGAGGTGTTCGTAATACGCCGCATCGAGCAAATTATGAACGCCGAGTTTCCACATTCCCAAGGCATCGGAATTCCACTGCAGCGCCATGTCGATGACGGTAAATGACGGTGTTGGGCGCTCGCCAAAGCTCGTAGCAATGCGCTCCTGGCTTGCCGCATAGCGCACGGCAAGATACGGCTCAAAATGCCCGCGGAAGTATTGCCCCCGTATCCGATAGCGGATTTCTAAAGGTGGAATCTGCGGCAAGGGCTCTTCACTTTGCAGATTTTGCCCTACGGTATAGTGTACGTCCACTCGTTGCCTTAGCCCTGCAATGGGCCTCAACTGTTCGACACTGCCCTCAAAGCCATACATCAGTGCGGATTCGATATTGACGTACTGCCGCACACCGGGACTTACCGGCATGATGGGCTGCAAATCGGGTACGATCACCGAACTGATGTAGTTTCTAATGTAGCTTCCAAAGACATTGAGCTGCCCCTTCCATCCCCAGCCGCGATACTTCATCAAGACATCCATCTGGTGATTGGTCTCAGGCTTGAGATTGGGATTGCCGAGCATTTCATACGGATCAATCGAGATGGGGAGAAAGTGTATAAAACGCTCGGTGAGGCTCGGGCTACGCTGCGTGCGTCCAAGCCAAAATGCCAGGTGGAGACGCCGACCAAGGGCATGTTGAACGCCTGCACTGATGCCGGTATTGACATGGGTCGAGCGCAAGTCATCGTAGAGCTCCAAAAAACGCTCCGTCGGCTCCAACGCCGATGCTGTATTGTAATCCACGCGCATGGAGAGCGTCCACAGTATCGGCATTCCTGCGATCGTCTGGTTGCGATGCCATTCGGCAAAGACACCGCCCTTGTGGATGCGTCCGTGCTGCCAGACACCATCCACAACAGTCCTCCCCGCCATGGGACCGCGCAAAAACTCCCGCGTGCGATCGCCGATAGCTTCTTCCATTTTATAATCCACTCCGAGATACATATAGCCACCTTGAAGGGTTCGCTCCCATTCCGTGCGCCCACCAAAAGTATTGGTCACAGCATCGACCCAGGCATTCATCATCCGTGGCTCTAAGGGCTTGAGCGTATTGTCCATGCGATGATCGACGTGGGTGGCAAAGACGGAGGTACGCCATTTCTTCCAACTGCCTTTTTGAAACGCATAGGCGTGCTCCAGCCGTGCCAGCCACGTGCGGTCCTTGATCAAATCCATCGGTGCCCCTGCGAAGTCCACATTTTTGGACTGGTTAAAATTGACATAACCGCGCATCAAATGCCTTCCCCACTGTACAGAAGCCTGACTGCCGATATTCAGCCGATTAAAATCCGCCGGGACGACATTCCCCTCTCCATCGGTGTAATCGCGACCTCGAGCATAGGCCGTATACCAACGAAAATCGTAGCTCGGCGCCGACACTCCGGCCATCACCTCTGAGCGCAATGTCTGCACGTTGGTCTCATATCCCAAACTCATCCGTCCGAAAGGCCGCAGCTGTGGAGAAAACTGCGGTCGCTCCGAACGAAAGTGTATCACCCCACCCAAAGGCATGCCGTAGCGCATGAGGTACGGCCCTTTGATGAGCTCTACGCGGTCCATCGTGTTGAGCGCCACCTGTGACGAGGGAGGATCCATGCGATTGGGACACGCTTCGTGCGCCGTCATCACCCCGTCGATGACCAGCGTCAATCGCTGATCGCGAAAGCCACGCACCACAGGGTCAAATCCATACGAAGCGCTGCGCTTTACGGAATAGACTCCGGGCAGTTGGGATAAAAACGATCCGCCGTCGTGCATGATCTGCCCAGCAGGATCAATCTCCTCTCGATAGGCACTTTCGCCCCTGGGGCGAATCTGCACTACCGTTGCGGGCTGGAGATCGTACGCGCGTGGCTCGAGGACTATCCGACCGTCTTCAAATGCCTGTCGAACAGCCGCATCGTCGAGCTGGAGATCCACATAAGAGAGATGCCGCAGGTACAAATCCTGCCCCTCGCGGTAATGGAGGACAATCATACCACGCGCATCGGAGACGCCCTGCTCGTCCCCGTAGCGGTAGTAGACATCGGGTATGGGACTACCCGATTGCCTATCGACCAACTGAATTTGCTGCGCATAGACCGAAAGGATCCCAAAAATCCACCAGAGGAAGACCTGCACCCTGACCCATCGCAGACTAAAAACTGACCGATGCCATACATTCGCTTTCATATCACAAACATTTAGATTACTTTCGTCATAAAAGATATAATCATCACTTTATCGCAAAGGTAGTTTTTTATTTTTTACACTTTTGATATACAGATCACAGTTTTATTTGGTATTGTTAAATATTTGGGTCATTGCATTGCCTTTTTTGGAGGGAAAAGGGATCGAGGCCTGCTCTCTGCACCTTTTCAATAAGCCAAATTGTTCATCAAGTAGATGTTCGATGACTAAATGCTGTCTTGTCCATGAGTGAAACCTTAGTTTTCATACTTGTCGCCCTACTCATCTTAGCAGCACGTCTTCTTGGGATCCTATTGGGCAGCACTATCCCAGCCATAATCATTAAGTGGATTGTTCGGTGGCTGTACAATTTTTCCATATCCTTTAAGAGGGCTTTGATCGCTGCGTTTGTCGGCAACTTAGTTGCCACACTTGTGATTTATATTTATTTGCTCATTGTAGAAAGACCATCTATAAGAGTTCTCGGCCTTTTAATACTCACTTCTCTGGGATATGTATATGGACGTCTCATTCACCATCCCATATATGGGCCGATTGGTACAGCTAAAGGCAGTCTTGTAGCGTTTATCATAGGGGTGATCCACCTTTTGATTGTTCTAATCATCATTGCATACTTTCACTTTCTTTCCCCATAGCATTTCTATTGAGGATTATCTAAAATAGTGCAGGGGCCTCAGGCATAGCCGCATATACACCGCCAGCTCAGCGGATATTTGCTATCTTCGTTGTCTAAAACAAAAGTCGAAGCGGTCATGATCGAACCCACCAGTGAGGTCAAGCGCGCGGTATTGCTCTTGCTTCGGGCGGGGCTACAGTCAAAGGATATTGCCGAGGTCTTCGGGTTGCGCACCATGCAAGTGGCAGCCTATCGGGCATGGATCACCATGGAAAACGACAAATACCACGCGCTCTTCTCGCGCTACCAGCGGGAAATTCTCCTAATGCTCCGCGACAATATGTCGCCTCAGGAAATCGCAGAAAAGATCTTAAACGATATTTCTCCGCAGTACTATCGCTTGCCAACGGAGCAATTAAAAAAGCAATTTGTCCCTCCACTGACCAAGCTCATCGAATACATCCGCGATCATCCCGATTGCAATCCCTTTCAAGTACTTGACCAGCCCGTAAGGCCATCAAATCCATATAAGCGCACCGTGTCGAATGTGATCAATCCGTATGAAATTGAACTACAGCAGGCCATCCGAGCCAAGATCAATCAGCTCGAGCCGGGTCTCCACATCGTCGACGAGGGCAAAGAGCTCTTGATTGCCGGCGGCAGAATCGACATCACAGCCCTCGACCGCCACGGCCGCTACGTCGCCATCGAAGTCAAAAACGAAACAGCCGATAGCGATGCACTCGTCCAACTACTTCATTACATGGGCAGTCTTAAATCCACTTACCAAGGCCAGGAGGTGCGCGGCATACTCATTGCCCCTGATTTTGACGAAGAGGTCATCCTAGCTGCTAATGTGCTTCCCCATGTACACCTCAAGCGCTACCGCCTCGATGTAAGCTTCGAAGACGTCACACCAGATGTCTAAGACACAGCTTAACCGACGATTGTACACGACAGTCTATGCCCTGATGAACTACAGAGATACTTCCATCTCTTATTGCCCGCTATCGAGTTGAGGAACCTCTGGCGGTGGGAACTGAAAGTGCAATTTGTTGACCTGCGCCGAATACTGGATCATGGTGTCGTAATCCGATTCTCTTTCCAAGTATTTGGTCACGACGATGAGGAGTTCCAGCGCCAGGAAGATTAAGAAAAAGGAACCCCACGCAATTCTACCACCCCAGCTTCCCCAAATGAGTTTTATCATTAAGTTGATCTCGTCGATAAAGCCCTTCTTGCTCTTGAGCTCTTCTTCAAGCTGTTGACGCATATCGAGGAGTTGGGTTTCTTTTTGACGCTTCTCCTCGCGCAACGACTTGATTTGCGCATTGAGGTCTTTTAACATCTCAATTTTCGGATTGGGAATCGATTGACGATTGATAATTTTCCGGACGACGTTGTTTGCAGAGTCGCGCTCGACTTCTACGTCGTAAGTATAGATTCTCGGTCGTCGCTCTACATCACTGGTCAACTTGTTTTTCTCGGACTCTTTGACGCTTATAATTGAATCCATTTCAGCAATCTGCTGTTGAAGTTGCATTGTGCGATACGGCAAGAGGCGCTCGACCTCCTCTTGGACAGCGGTGATCTTCATCTTCTCCAAATCATCCTGAAAGATGATCTGATCCGTGATGACAGCGCCCAATACGGCCATTGCTACTGCAAGGAGTCCTCGTGTAAATGCTATCCACCCATTCTTTGAACTCAGTATAATCTGGCGCTCCACCATGACAACCATAAACACGAGTACTGCAGCTACGATAGATGCATACAACCACGATAGTTTAAAGTAGACCCTTCCGAGATTATACCCGATAAATCCCCACAAAATCATCAAAATCACGAGGGCGGCAAAGTACTTCTTGACCTGATTGCGCGATTGCTCGCTACAGTGGCTTAAGAGTGTTTTGTTGTAGCCGACAAAAAAGCACATAAGGCTATAGAGCCATCCCAGTCTTCGTCTTTCCATAGTTCCGTTTTTTTAATCTCCAGTGTGTTTGTCTACTGATCGATTTCGATGGGTGGTTGACTCTTAATGGTTATGCCGTTGCTCTTGATTTTCATGTTCATACCTTCTAAGAATCCAAGCCAAAAGGAGCTCTCGACATGGGCCCAAGGAGAGTTTTCCTTCTGTTCGATCACTTGTTGGCGTAGCGCATCCAAGCGCTCGATCTTCTTTTTGATGTAGCCCAACTGTATTTCATACGACTTCTTTATGTTTGTCAGACCCAAATGTTCGTACTCCCTTTGAGTGGCATCTATTTGGTCGAGTTCGTCTTGGTATGCAACTTTCACCGCCTCGATGTAGACGATGATTCTATTCTTCAAGACTTCGAGCTGTTTTCTGGCGTACTTTTCATCCGGCACGTTGAGTGCTGCAAAGCGGCCGGTCGGTGCGTAGTCCCTGAGCATCAATACGAGCAAGTCGCGATAATCCGTGACGTCAATGACGGGCTCTTTGTACGTCGTCCCATTGTCCTTTTTTCCTTGTAGATTGAACACATTCCAAAGTATCATGGTCGATCGATTTTAGTTATGTTATCACTTAAAAACTCTCATATCCCTCCCAGAAATTCCGCTTAATGTCCCTCCACACCTTGGATTTTCGATTGATGCGGATCTCTCGATAGAGCGCGTCTAACTCTTCGCGTTCGTCTGCAGAAGCATACTTCTTCAACCGCTCGATGTAAAACAGTGCACTTTGCCGGACTTTATTGTTGAGCATTTTTTCGCTTTGTTTTCTATTTAAGTGATACCCCTTGGCATTTTTCCCATCCAGATTAGCGTTGTATTTTATTACCTCAATCGCCTTCCGCACGTATTTCGTGCGATACCTATTCGATCGCCCTCCGATTACGATGGTTATCCATTGAATAATTCTTTTCAATATTTTCATTGTAAAATTTCTTTTTTGAATTCTCATGAAATAGTCGGCAAAAGCCACCTATAGAACCCCCCCCAACTATTCTATCTCTATGATCTTAGTCTCCTTTCCCTCATATTTGCACTTTTCAAGAATCCGATCAGTACTTCTTCAAAGCATTCTAACTTCCATTTTCGGAACATCTTTTTAGCTCCCACTTGTTTCGCTTAGCTGGTCTTTTCAGTTTACCCCCCAATACTCCCTAGCCTTTTCATCGCAAAGACCGACAAATCCATCCGGCATCACCGACTTGTGACTAAAGAACAATTTCACGAGGAGAAAATATTCGGCCCCCTTAAAAAATTCGCCTTTGCTCTGTATTTCCATCCCCACATAGGCTTAATATCACGACGAGCAATATCGCGCATTCGAGAACATCCTACCCCATGTGTACAGAATCAAGGAACACCCTCAACGCCCTTCCCCTTACCGAACTATCCCGAAGCGAACGACAAGGTTATTCAGAACCCTCAATCTTCATAAAATGGAATGTTTTTGCGAAGATAGTAGCAATATTCATCACTATTTTGCCCATTGAACCAAAAATTTTTCACCCACAGGGGTTTTATCCAAATTTTTATACACTGTATATTTGCAGTGCGGCTGATCCGTAGGAGTGGACAAAACGACAGAAACAAGACACGTCATGAGTGTGGGACAAGTGTAGTGGTGCCCATGCAGGTTTGACAGCTATGGCTTACGTGCAAGGTTTATCTGCCATCTACTAAAAGAGCAAAGACTCAAAACACAACACAATATGAAAAAGACAACTTGTTTTATTACGGCAGTACTGATGGTTGGACTCCATGGGTGGTCATCACTCTTCGGTCAGGATTGGGAGACGAAGGGGCAAGTTTTGATAGCGGAATCGGGAGGGGAGCAATTTGGCGGTACTTCGATTGTGATGCCCGATGCCCACACCCTGGCTGTTGGAATTCCCTTCAATGACGAAAAGGGCATTGATGCGGGCCAGGTCCGCGTCTACCGATGGGATGGCAATGATTGGGTGCCAAAGGGCGATCCACTCAGTGGTTCCATAGCGGGATCGTGGTATGGTTATGCCCTGAGCATGCCCGATTCAAATACGCTTGCCGTCAGTGCACCCTTGCCGAGGGATAGGCAGACAGAGGTGCAAGTCTATACCTGGGACGGGTCGTCTTGGGTCCCAAAAGGCCCTCCCTTGCTTGCAGACACCATCTGGGAGGCCTTTGGGGCAGCTGTAGCCATGCCCGATGCCAACACCATCGCGATCAGCGCCACATGGGCAAGCAAAAATGGCCCGCGTGCGGGAGCTGTGCGCATCTACACCTGGAACGGCTCCACTTGGGTGAAAAAGGGCGAGGATATTAATGGTAAAGCCTACGAACGCTTTGGTGTGAGCCTGAGCATGCCCACACCCAACACCATAGCTATTGGAGTGCCCTACAACGGTGGGGCAGGAGCGGTGCGCATCTACACCTGGAACGGCTCCGAGTGGGTCCAAAAGGGCAACGATCTCGTCGGCGATGCGCCCAAGGACTACTTTGGTCTCAAGATTAGTATGCCCAACGAACAAACCATAGCCATCGCTGCTCCCTATAACGACAAAGTCGAGAATTCCGCAGGACAGGTGCGCATCTATACATGGAATGGAACAGAGTGGATGCAAAAGGGAGAGGACTTACTCGGAAGCGAAAACAATGCAATTGCAGGCTGGTCATTGAGCATGCCTTCGCCCGATGTCGTAGCCGTAGGCATGCCTAAAACCAATGACAAAGGGCCAGGATCAGGAAGCGTGCACGTATTTCAATGGTCGGGTACCAAATGGATCCCGCGGGGCTTTAAATTAATTGGGCCCAGAAGTCTCGATCAATTTGGTTATACCCTTGTCATGCCCGACACCAGCACTATTGCTGTCGGAGCTCCTTATTACGACGGCAACACCGACCAACCCTACGACAACCGCGGACTCGTCCAGGTGTTTGCGTTGAAAGATTCCGTATGGGTGCAGCGAGGAAGCAACATAGAAGGCCACCAAGATAGTGATGAATTTGGGCACTCGGTGAGCATGCCCGATGCCCAGACCATCGCTATCGGCGCGCCCTACAACGACGGCAATACCGGCAATCCCGATGACGAACGCGGCAGTGTACGCATCTATACCTGGAACGGCGCTACATGGGAGCAAAAGGGCGGCGACATAGACGGCGAAGCTCCCGGCGATCAATCCGGCTGGGCGGTAAGCATGCCCGACCCCAATACCGTCGCCATCGGTGCCCCCTACAACGACGGTCGAGGTACAGATGCGGGACATGTGCGCGTCTTCGTATGGAATGGGACACAATGGATCCAAAAAGGGCAGGACATCGACGGCGAGCACCCCGGCGACCGTTCGGGCTGGGCCATCAGCATGCCAGATCCCAACACCATCGCCATCGGCACTCCCTATAATCAAGACAACGGAACCGTCGCAGGGCACGTACGCATTTTCCAGTGGAACGGCTATAATTGGGTACAAAAAGGTCAAGATATCGATGGTGGGGCAGGGTATTTTTCCGGCTTTTCGGTCAGCATGCCCGATCCCAACACCGTCGCCATCGGTGCTCCCTTTGCCGACCACAACGGACACGATGCCGGCATTGTTCAAATTTACCACTGGAACGGCACGCAATGGATCCAAAAGGGTACTTATATCGGCGGATCCTCACCAGATGATCAATTTGGCTTTTCCGTCAGCATGCCCGATGCCAATACCGTTGCCATCGGCGCGATATTCAACGACAATGTAAATATCGGTCCCGGTACAGGCCAGGTGAGCATTTACCAATGGAATGGGACGAACTGGGAACAAAAGGGACAAGATATTTTAGGCAAAGTGGCATGGGACCGAGCTGGCTGGTCTGTCAGCATGCCCGATGCCAACACCGTCGCCATTGGGGCGCGCTACAGCGATGACAGGGGGCCATTTTCAAACACGGGCCATGTACGCGTCTACCGATGGACGGGTACGGACTGGCAACAAAAGGGAAGCATCATCGTCGGACCGCGAGAGGGAGAGTCCGGAGCCGCTATCAGCATGCCCGATTCTAATACCATCGCTATCAGTGCCCCCTTTGGCAATTACAACAGGATAAACGGGGGCAGCGTCCAGGTCTACCGCTTCGGCAAACCCCTCACCACCGACGTCTCCAAAACGTCCAAATCGCGAGCACATACAGTGTTGACGACCCATGCCGATGCGCAAAAAATCTACGTCACCATCCATACCGACCGGCACGGACATGCAACTCTCTCCCTCTACCGCATCGACGGAAGGATCGTCGCTCAGCGATCCATCTATTTAAATGGAAAGCCCCAAACCATTGCTCTGCCCATGACCAACCAACCCAAGGGTATCTATTTCCTCCAGCTTCAAGGGCGCTCGGGGCTCCATGTCGTTCGTCCTGTGCACTGGTAATGAAAACTCTAGCCCTGACAGCCAGCTTCAGCGTTGAATGACGATAAGCCATAACCGCTTTTGAAAAACAAGCTATATCGTGGGCATCTTCCCTGACCCACGCAAGGAGCTCTGTAGTACCATTTTATACAGGAAGCCCTATTTCACACTAATCTCGGACTTTCCAACCACAAGTAGGTGTGCCTTGTAAAACACTCCTTTGAGGTAACAACTACTGTTTTATGCATAAAATGCTCGTTTAGATTTCCCTTTTTATGAAAATCCTTGTATAAAATTGTGCGCCCTTTGACCACTACCTTCAATAGGTCCTGGGAGGCCTCATAGCATTATGAAAGGGCTTGTCTTCCTGGAACGCTCGCACTTTTCGGAGCGTACAAATTTATTTTTCTACATTTGTAGCACTTCAAATCAAGCGCGACAGTTATCAATCTGCATGAAAAAATTTTTCCAGTGTAGGGGGAAGGTACCTTGGACTTTTCGCCGATGGGCCATCAGCGTGCTCTCCAATGCAGGAATTATCTACCTCTACACGCGCCTTTCCGAGTGGTTTTTGTACGACAATCCCACATTGCACGGCAAAGAATGGCTAATCTTGGGCGCACTGTTCTTTGCCCTTCACGGGATGACGGGCAGGAGGAGCGATTTTTTCCTGCCGGGCTTGGCCGTTGTGGTATTGATGGGGGCATACGATCTGGAAATCGACATCCACGGGGTGACGCCCACGGTGTCGACCATTACACTTCTCCCCAACACGAAAGACATTTTGGGCATATGGTACTACATAGCAGCGATATTGAGCGGTGTGCTCATCTTTGGATTTTTGTGGTGGTGGATGTGTGGTTGGTGGTATAATATCCAGGCCATTCGACGTGTGCGTGCGGCTTTTTTAGCGTTGGAGTTGCGCTTGATGGGGATTCTTGCGTGGGTGTTGTTGATGGGATATGAGCCGATGTATCACAACTTTTTGGTGGAGGATTATCGATTTGCTGAGTGGAACAACCGCGAGGAGACGGAGTACAACGGGCGCTTTCGCGCCTTTTTGGTTCACGACTGGCGGCATCGCCTGTCGGGGAGGAGGCTGCGCTCCTACCAATATCCCTTCGATCGGCCACCGGATGCCATGCTCTTTCCGTGCACGCCTAAGGAGCGGCCCAACATCTATTGCATTCAGCTGGAGAGCTTTGTCGACCCGCGTTTTTGGGACGGATATCGTTTCAGCCGCTCGCCTATACATCCCGCCTTACGCCGACATCTGCAGGCCGATACGCTTTGCGCGGTCATTTCACCTGAATACGGAGGATATTCCTGTCAGACGACCTTTGAAATGCTCACGGGCACTCCTGCCCTTCAGCGCATCTCCGCCGTAGAGTTCGTCACTCTTGACGGATATCCGACGTATTCCCTGCCAAGGCATTTGGAAAAATTTGGATACCACACGGCTTTTTTCTCTGCAGATCGCAGTTTTTACTACAACTCCCGAATGGCGTACCGAAGCTTGGGCTTTGACACTTTGGTCTACTTGCTCGAGATCCCCAAATACTACAAGATGTTTCGGCTGTCGGGAAAAACGGCTCCCGACGACAGCTTATACGCCTTCGTATTGCGACATCTCGACCGCATACCCAAACCGCATTTCGTCTACATGGTCACGATGTATGGCCACTGGCCGCCGCGCATGAATGCAGCGATGGGTCCCGATTCTGTCGAAGTCAGCCCCGAGCAAGACATCATCCGTCTCTATGCCAACTACATGTACTATCGCACGCGTGCCCTGGGGAGGTTTATCGATGCCATCCTCCAACGCGATTCCAATGCCGTCGTTCTTGCCTTTGCCGATCATCTACCCCCACACAGTGCTACCCATGTACAGGGATATCGTTACGATCGCTTTCACGTGCCTGCTTTCTTGCTCTACAAGGGGCGATCTGTCGATATCTCCGAGCTCCCCATGCATGAAATACCCGTAGTGCTCTATCACCTCCTGTGTGGCGACAGCACCGACGGCCGACCAAAGTTCGATGGTGCTACAAAGGAATACCTCTATTGGGAAGTGCTCCGCAAAGCGCGC
>WFXH01000105.1 GCA_015490715.1 Saprospiraceae bacterium
ATAAAGGGAAAGGTCGTCCAGATCCACTGTGGGGCGTAGAAGTAAAAGTACAACATGACGAGCACAGACAATACAAAGAGGAGAAAGTATTTCACCTTGAAGTTTTTCATCAAAGACATGGCCGTTGCATTTTGACGCTACAAAGGTACAACTTCCCCGCGGTATCGACCAAGTGGGTTCCTTTCAGGACGAACTTCTACCAGAACAGAAGCGGTCGAATCTGTCCACATATTCAAAAAATTATTATATGTAGCTTTGCCGTATAAAACGCACCACATGCAACGGGAGCTGCTACATCGTCGATACCTCTGCATCGAGGGCAATATCGGCACGGGAAAGACCACTTTAGCCAAGCGCCTGGCACAACAATACGATGCTCGCCTTATTTTAGAGCAATTTGCAGACAACCCCTTTCTCCCCTACTTCTATGAAAACCCCGCCCAATATGCCTTTCCCGTAGAACTGTTTTTCTTGACGGAGCGCTATAAGCAACTCGAGCGCATCTTGCTCAAGCCCGACTTGTTTGTTTCACAGCATCTGTCGGATTACTTTTTCCCAAAGAGTCTTCTCTTTGCGCGCATCAATCTGCCGACCAATGAGTTCAGGCTCTTCCAATCGCTGTACCAAATATTGCAAAAACAGCTCCCTTCACCAGACATGTTAGTCTACCTGCATCGGCCAGTAGAACAGCTGTTAGAGCTCATCCGACGCCGTGGCCGTGCGTACGAAAAACACATCCGCACCGAGTACCTCCAACAAATCCAAGACGCCTATTTCGACTATTTTAAAAACATCAAGAGCTACCCAGTATTAATCCTCGATGTGCAAGCGCTCGACTTTGCCCATCGCGAGGAAGATTATGAGTTGTTGCGAAGCTATATCGAACGGGAGTATGCCCCTGGGGTGCACTACCTAAGTATTCTCCGCCCTTAGGTCCGTCTGGCAATTTGCTTCCCCTTCCCAGCGTTGGAATGAACAAAGGCAAAGCCCATGCAACTCAAACAAATGCCGTGGGTGGTCATCGTCCTCACAACGATGCTCCACCTCTCCTGTGATCCCCAATCGATGCAAAAGCTTCAAGACGTAGCGGCCAACAATTCACCCGCGATCACCGAACAACAAATAGCCGATGCACTCAAAGAGGCGCTCACTATAGGCGTGCGCCACGGTGTACAGTACTTGGGCAAGCGGGACGGCTTTTATCGCTCTCCGTATAAAATCGTGCTTCCCGAGGAGGCCCAGGGCATTGTGCAGAAGGTTCGGAGATTTCCCGCATTTCGAGATGCCGAGGAAAAGCTCTTGCTCAAGATCAATCGCTCAGCCGAGCTGGCCATGCAAGAGGCCGAACCCATTTTCGTCGATGCCATCCAAAAGATGACCATCCGCGATGCCATGCGCATCTTGAAAGGCAATCGCGACGCAGCCACGCAATACTTGCGAGTCCACACCGAAAGCCAGCTCGTCGAAGCATTTAAACCCGTCATCGTGCGGAGCCTACAACACACCGGCGTACTCACCCTCTGGAACAAAATCGTCAAAACCTACAACGCCATCCCCCTCGTCGAAAAACGCAATCCGCATTTAGAGGACTACATCGCCCAAAAAGCCGTTGACGCACTTTTCGACCGCATTCGCATCGAAGAGAGCCGCATACGCAGCGATGTACATGCGCGCACCACTGAGCTTCTCAAAAAGGTCTTTGCGCTTCAAGACTGAGATGCTACCGCTCTTGCGTAATGCGGCGAATGATTTTATACCGCTGAAAAAACACCCGACCGATCACGCGCAGCATCGTGTAGGTGGGTATGGCCAACAACATCCCTATAAACCCACCCACCTGCGCCCCTGCGAGAAAGACGATGAAGATCTCCAAAGGATGGGCCTTGATCTGCTTGGAGAAGATAAAGGGCTGTATGACAAAATTGTCCAACATCTGGGCCAAGACAAAGACCACGACTACCGAGACGAGCTTGACAAAAATGACTTCAAAAAACGGTGCGTGCATGTAATTGGTGAAGGTAATGAACAATCCCATGAGCGCCCCCATCAACGATCCCACATAGGGTACGACATTGAAGATGCCGGCAAAAAAGGCGATAAATCCCGCATTTTTTATACCCAATACACTCAGGCTGATAAAGATGAAGCTCATCACGGAGAGCGCGCGCATAATTTCACCCCCAAAATACCGACGTAAGAGGGACGATATCTCCGCAGCCGCCTCGTCTACCTCATCCTCATAGGCATTGGGCAGAAAGCTCTTCACCCAGTGCACAAACATGCCCTCCTCGCGAAGGAAGAAAAAGCCAATAAAAAATACCGATACCAGACCGATGACAAAATCCTTCACACCGACGACAAAGCTCGTCAACAGCGCTGTAATATAGCTGGGATCAAAAAAGTCGATCAGTGCATCTTCAAGGCGCTGGACGATCACTTCCAATTTATCTGTAATGTCGCGCTCCTTCAACCACTCCTGGATGTCTCCCAGATGTTGACTCACTGCATCTTGAAACGACGCATAATCGATCTGCCGCAACACCTGTATCTGCGCCGTAAATACGGGTATGAGCATCAAAACGAAGAGCAGAAATGCCAGTATAAAAATCAACAGGACCAAGCCCGCCGCCACCGAGTGGCCCCACCGAAACCGCCTCAAAGGCGTATGCTTCAGCATGAGGTGCTTCAACGGCTGACCGAGTAGGGATAAAATCCAGGCCAAAACGATATACAAGACGATCAGCCTGAAATAATAGAGCAGCCCCAGCAGAAGGGCAGCACTCAACACATACGCCCATTGTACGGTCCTACTGGCCATGTATTCGACGACTCTTGTGTGCGAAAGTAGAAAACTTTGCGTCAACGCGCAGTGCCCACTAATGGGGAATATCTATTTTTACGACAGTAGCTCGTTATTACAGGGTATGAAACGGTACTACACCTTCGGATGGGCACTACTGTGGATCGCCATGTCGGTCTCCTGCTTACACACCCGGCGCATCGCCAACGGCGACGATGCCTTCGCGCTCAAACGCTATGCCCAGGCGGTAGAGCTGTACAAGCGAGATTATCAGCGCGAAAAAGACCCTGATCGACGTGCGTTCTTGGCCTATCGCATAGGCTTATCCTGGCTTAAACAGCGTCAACCTCAATCGGCCGTTGCGTGGTTTGACAAGTCCCTTCAACTCGGCAATAAGCCTATCGTCGCATATTACTATGCCCTCAGCCTTATACAGCTGGAGCAATACGACCAGGCCCGCGAAGTGCTCACTCGTTTACGCCAAAAACTGCAGGATCCCGCAGCCTTTCAATTGGAACTGCAATCCATCCAACTGGCTCTACGGGCAAAACAGCAATACGTCGACACCAACTACCGCATCGAGCGCATGCCTATGAACAGTCCATTTCACGACTTAATCCCTATCCCTTGGGAGGGGCAGCAATGGTTGTTTACCTCGGATCGCGCTCAGTCGAGCAATGAGCCGATCTACGCCTGGACAGGCAATCCCTATTTCGACATCTACCTGTGGGATGCACATTCCCATACGGTGGAAAAGTTGCCTGCCCCCATTAACAGCCCGCACAACGACGGCACACCTGCCCCTCATCCCAAAGAGAAACTGCTCGTCTTTGTGCGCTGTATGTCCTCTACGCCCGAGCAAAATGCCACCTGTAAGCTTATGGCCAGCACCCAACAAGGCGAAACGTGGACGGAGCCCGTCATGCTACCTTTCGTCGACGAACGATACAATTACACCACTCCGAGCTGGTCGGCCGATGGCAACTACCTGTACTTCGCCAGCGACATCGAAGGTGGCCAAGGCGGTTTCGACCTGTACCGCGTATCGTATACCGACGGACAATGGGGAAAGCTGGAAAATTTGGGTACACCAATCAATACTCCCGATAACGAGCTGTATCCCATGTGGAGTGGCGATACCTTGGCGTATTCGTCGGATGCGCTGCCGAGCTTCGGTGGCCTGGATATCTATCTCCGATATATCGACCCTCACACGGGGCGCTATGTAACCGAACACCTTGGCTTTCCGTACAACTCAGGAGGAGACGATGTGGGCTTTATTCGGCTACGTGTTCGAGACACAGCCACTGTACAATCCAGCTGTTTGGTAAGCAGTACGCGCGTCAAAGGCGGAATGGGAGGATTCGATATTTACCGCATCGACAAATTGCGCTTGCGGCAAAAGCCCACACCCCAAAAGCCAAAGCCTCACAAGAAGACTCGACTCTTCTTGGCCCTGAGGACCCTTCGCCCATCGGGAGATTCTCTTGTCGACTTGCGTAGAGATGGTCTTCTTCCCCTTCCTGGCGTATATGTCCAAGTGGGTGACGATCTGAAAAAGACCGATCGTCAGGGCCTGCTCATTCTACCATTGAAGGCCGACACCGTCTACGATTTCATACTCAATAAAAAGGGATATTTGCGCAAGCGTTTTACGCTCAGTACCAGAGACAGTTCCCTATGGCAAGGCAAGGAGAGTTATACTTACTCGCGCAATGTGTGGTTGCTTCCACTTAGACAAGGAGTCGAGATTGTCATTCCACACATCTACTATGACTTCGATCGGTGGAACATTCGACGCGATGCGCGTCCAACCTTAGACAGCTTAGCGGAATTGCTCAAGCTCAACCCCCATGTGGTGGTTGAGATTTCAGCACATACCGACTGCATTGGCACGGAAGCCTACAACGACGAGCTCTCGCGCAAACGCGCCGAATCGGTCGTAGCATATCTCGTCCAAAAGGGAATACCTCGAAATCGGTTGCGTGCAAAGGGCTACGGCGAGCGATACCCCCTTGTGCCGTGCCGGCCTTGCGAGCGCTGTACCGCCGAACAACGCCAACGCAACCGGCGTACCTCTTTCCGCATCGTTGAAATACGTTGAGTTTTCTCCTAACTTTGCCCTATGAAGGACTGTCATCTGTATGCCCGCGTCATCCTGCCTCTTTCGCTGCCTCGGACACTCGATTATCGCATCCCGCCCGACCTCAAAGATACCGTAGCGGTGGGCAAACGCGTGGAGGTCGCCCTCGGGAGGAAAAAGCTCTACACGGGCATAGTGGCAGCCGTACACGACACGCCTCCCGCTGTGCGCAACATCAAAGACATCCTATCGGTATTGGACGCAGAGCCTGTCCTATATCCACAGCAACTCCAGCTTTGGGAGTGGATTGCTCAGTACTACGCCTGCACTGTCGGTGAAGTGATGGATGCGGCGCTACCCGCAGGGCTCAAGCTCACCGGTGAGACGCGCGTCGTCCTCAATCCCCAGTGTAATGTCGACGAAGGTCTGTGGACAGATGAAGAGTTTGCTTTACTGGAATTACTACGTCAAAAGCCCTATCTCACCTTAGCACAGATCCAACAGCTCTATTCCGATATCCCTGCCTATCGACTCGTCCAATCGCTCTTGGACAAGGATGCCGTGCGCATCTATGAGACACTCGTCGAGCGATATCGACCTGCTACGGTGGAACTCCTGCGCTGGCACCCCTCTCGCCTGCCCTATGAAGAGCACATTCTCACTGTCCTCGAAGACGTACGCCGATCGGAAAAGCAAACCAATGCCGTGTTGTCCTTTGTACAGCTCACGCGCGAAAAGCCCTTCGTCCGCAAAGAAGACCTGTACAAAAGGGCACACATTAAACGCAATGTGCTCAACTCCCTTGTGGAAAAGCGCATACTCGTGATCGAAGAAGTGCCGACGTGGAAACTCTTGTTGGACGACCGCGGGGATTCGTACGCCAGCCACACCCTCTCGCCCCTACAAAGCGAAAAATACGAGCAAATACAAACCCTTTGGAAGCAACACTCCATTGTGCTCCTACGCGGCGTGACAGGCAGCGGCAAGACCCATATCTACATTCAGCTCATTCGGGATATCCTACAGAAAGATTCCTCGGCCCAAATACTGTATCTTTTACCTGAAATAGCACTGACCACCCAGATCACCTATCGGCTCAAAGAGGTGTTTGGCAATCAAATACTCACATACCACTCGGGTATGAGTGAGCGCGAGCGCCTTTCGGTGTGGCATGCCGTCTATCACGGCCATCCCATTGTACTCGGTGCGCGATCGAGTATTTTCCTGCCATTTCGCTCATTACGACTGATCATCGTCGATGAAGAACACGACCCTTCCTACAAACAAGAGCATCCTGCTCCACGCTATCACGCCCGAGATACCGCCATCGTCATGGCTCAAGCCTTTGGGGCTAAAGTGCTCCTGGGCTCGGCTACGCCCAGTGTGGAGAGCTACTATAATGCCCTGCGCAAAAAATACGGTCTCGTCGAAATTCTTCAAAGGCATCGCGGTGTCGCACTCCCCAAAATCGAGCTCATCGATCTCAAAAAGCTGCATCGCCACAGCATCGACGATGCAGAGTTGTCGCAGCCCTTGCTACGTGAGATTCAAGCTACTCTGCAAGAGGGCAAGCAAGTCATGCTCTTCAAAAATCGCCGCGGCTACACCCCAATCGTCGTATGCCGGTTGTGCGGATGGAAAGCCCAATGTGTGCGCTGCGACGTCAGTCTCACCTACCACCGCTATACCGACGACATGCGCTGTCACTACTGCGGGTACCGCGAAAAATACGTCCATCAGTGCCCTCAGTGCGGCAATGACGACATCTTGCTCAAAGGCTATGGCACTGAGCGTATCCAGGAAATCCTCCAGCAAAAGCTGCCCGAAGCCGTCGTTGCACGCTTCGACTGGGACACTGCACATCAAAAATCCCATCGCGAGCGCCTCATCGAAGCCTTCGAGTTGGGCGAAATCGACGTGCTCGTGGGCACACAGATGATTACCAAGGGACTCGACTTTCACAATGTCGGTCTGGTCGGCGTCATTGGTACCGATCAGCTACTACACTATCCCGACTTTCGCAGCCATGAGCGAGCGTACCAACTGCTGACACAGGTCAGCGGCAGGGCGGGGCGCCAACTCGAACGCGGAAAAGTACTCATCCAAGCCTACCAAACCCAACACCCCGTACTGCATTACGTGCTCAACAACGACTATACGGCCTTTGTGCGTAGCCAGCTACAAGAGCGAAAGAGCTACGGCTATCCTCCTTTTACACGCCTCATTCACCTCACCATCAGCCATGCCAAGCGAGAAGTAGCCGAAGAAGCCACGGAGTTGCTCTTTCAATGGCTACGAAAGCACATCCGTCAGCGCGCCATCGGCTATGCCCCTCATGCCATCCCCCGCCTTCGCAACCGCTACCTGTTCCGCATCCTCATCAAAGTCGAACCCGATCGCTCTGCCCTACACAAGGTCAAAGATTTCATACATCAAGGTATCCGAACACTTCATCACCAAAAAGGGCTTTCGACCGTGCGCGTGGCAATCGACGTCGACCCGTATTGAGGAAGCGCCCCTTCGATGCAGCATTTTACCAGGGGACACCTATGCGCTATCTTTGGGATAAAATCGTCGTCTATGGATTGGATGGAATGGCCCAATTTTCTGTCGGCATCGGCATGGATGAGCATTTTGTCGCTCACCTTTCTCGAAATCGTACTCGGCATCGACAACCTCCTCTTTATTTCACTGACCACGATGCGCGTGCCTGCCAAAAGCCAGCGCTTTGCCTCCATTGTCGGATTAAGCATGGCCATGCTCCTGCGCATCGCTCTGCTGTTTGCCGTAGGATGGCTGATGGTACTCGATACACCCCTATTGAGCTGGCAAAGTCCATATATCGAATGGACCCTTACGGGAAAAAGCCTCATCCTTTTGGGCGGCGGATTGTTTTTACTGTACCAGAGCGTCAAGGAAATACACATCAAAATCGAGGGCCGTGAAAGTATCGATCACAGTGCAAATGATCAAACTCTTTCAGTACCACGCGCCATCCTCGATATTGTCTTGTTGAATGCGGTCTTTTCCATAGATTCCATTCTGACTGCCGTTGGAATGACGACGGGCATGAAGGGAGCCATGTTCATTATGGTCTTTGCGGTGGTCATTTCGATGATTTTGATGATGGCCTTCATCACTCCTATCAACCAGATCATTCAGAAGCATCCCACCCTACAGATGTTGGGCCTTGCGTTTTTGCTCCTCATCGGCTTTATGTTGGTATTGGAAGGGGCACATGCGTCCCATTTAGAAGTCTTCGGCAAAGTGGCAGGCCCCATACCCAAGGGCTATCTGTACTTCGCCATCTTTTTTTCCCTCGGCGTGGAAATTCTCAACATGCGCATACGAAAACGCACATCGTCCAGATTAGCCTCCGACACTGATTGTACTCCAGGTCAAGGAGCATGAGGATTAAATGTGCGATCCTTTTGGCCTGTTATTTGTTGTAAAGTTGGTATCTTTGCATTGCAATTGAATGGCCGCGTAGTTCAATTGGATAGAACATCGGACTTCGGATCCGAGAGTTGGGGGTTCGAGTCCTCCCGCGGTCACAGTGTTTCTCAATCCCTAAGTTGTTACGGACTTGCAGATGACCCTCGCGGGGGCGCCATCTGCATGTGCTTTTATGGGCAGGGCATAAATTTCATAGCACACTCCGCGCTGTAAGCGTTCCAAACCCCGTAAATTTTCTACAATCAAGATTTCACAAGACAACAAGAGGACATGCACCGGATACGGCGGATAATCCGGGCTCGGCATATCCACGCCGATCCACTTCAAGGGATACTCCAGCAAGGGTTTCAGACGCTCTGGATCAAGTTTGGGATGCTCAAGGAAGTAGCGATCATGACCATACCAGCGGTCCCATCTCGACCGAAAGAGCACTACATCGCACTGCCTCGTCTTTAGGTAGCGATATGCCTGGTCGTAGGCTGCAGCACCGTCGTCGATATCCACCACTATGGCACGTCCGACCAGCCGATCGATCGGAATTTCGTCGAGCTGTTTGCCATTTCGTATAAAATGCGATGGCGCATCGATGTGGGTACCGCTGTGCGAAGACAGGCGGAATTCCGTCAATTGAAAGCCATCCTCTTCCACGCGAGAGAGGAGCGTACATTCCACTGGTGGATCGCCGGGATAGACAGGGGTGCGATTGTCGAGTACGTGGGTTAGGTCGATCCACTGCGCTTTGGTCTGTCCCATCGGATCACGCAGTGAAGGGATAACCATCGGCCTGCAAGATAGCCTCTGCGAGCACTTCGTACTGGCCGAAGAGGTCGACCTCCTGAAGGGCGATTAAATCATCAATGAGGGATAAATCGTTCTGAAAGCCCAAGTGATAGGCTATCTTGCGTGCGCAGTCCGCAAATGCGCGTCCGTGCTCATCGAGCAATACGCTCTGCACAGCTCGAAGGACCCCCTCACTATACTTGCCCTTTGGGAGGAGTTTGCGGACCCTTAGACGCATCGACTCACTCAATAAGATGTGCGTAGCCATATCGGCAAGGGCAAGGCCGACGTATTGATTCTGACGGAGATCGACTTTCCCTTGCATTTGGGCTTCCAAGACCTTGGCCAGTACGAGTTGAAAGGCCTCTTTCATACCGTGCACCGTGCGATCGGTAGGATCATCGGGGAAGGAAATATCCGTCCACTTTTTGCCTTGCAGCCATGCCAGGGATTGGATAACGAGCTCATTTTCGCCCTTTTCTGCGCCCTTGAGCATCTGGCGCAGCACGACCAGACGGTTGATCTCGTTGGTCCCTTCGTAGATGCGGTTGATGCGCGAGTCGCGGTAGATGCGCGCGTGGGGCAGCTCTTCGGAAAAGCCAATGCCACCGTGTATCTGGATGTTTTCGTCGACGACGTAATCGAGCAGTTCGGATCCAGCCACTTTCATCATGGCACATTCGATGGCGTATTCCATAGCAGCGTACTGAGCTGCTTTTTCGCGACGCGTACCGTCGGCGATGAGGGCCTTTTTCTTATCTTCCAACCAATCGGAGATGCGGTAGACGGCGCTTTCTACGTCGAAGATGCCCGCCGCCATACGCGCGAGCTTTTCGCGAATAGCCCCAAAATGAGCAATGGGTTGGCCAAACTGGATGCGTTCCTTGGCATATTGCGTAGAGAAACCAAGTACCATTTTAGCCCCCCCGGCACTCATCGTACCGAGCTTGAGCCTGCCGATGTTGAGCACGTTGAAGGCAACCTTATGCCCCCGGCCGAGTTGGCCGAGAAGATGATCCTTGGGCACTCGTACATTTTCAAAAAACACCTGCCGCGTCGACGAACCATGTATGCCCATCTTATGTTCTTCTTCGCCAAGGGTGAGTCCCGCCGCATCGGCATCGACGATAAAGGCACCGTACTGACGCTCCCCTGTGCGCGCAAAGACGATAAAGGCATCGGCAAAGCCCGCATTGGTAATCCACATCTTTTGACCATTGAGGATAAAATGCGACCCGTCGTCGGCAAGCGTGGCCGTCGTGCGCATGCTCAAGGCATCGGATCCCGACGTGGGTTCGGTCAAACAGTAGGATAAGATGAGATCGGCCTGTACGGCGGGTACGAGATAGCGCTGCTTTTGCTCCTCAGAACCGTAAAAGTACAGGGGCAACATACCAATGCCGATGTGCGCCGCAAAAGTGGTATCAAACGACCCTCCAATGCCTCCAAGGGCCTCTGCAATAAACGTATTGGAATGCGTGTCGAGGTCGAGGCCACCGTATTCTTCGGAAATATGTGCACCGACCAGGCCAAGCTCTGCAGCTTCTTTCATCAAGGCGCGTTGCTCACTGAGCTTCTGGGCGCGCTCCACATTTTTTTCGACAAATTGGCGCACCATGTCGATGATCATCGATTGCTCTTCCGTACGCTCTTCGGGGATGAAGATATCGTCCGGCGTTTCATACATCCATAAAAAAACTCCTCCTCTTTGTTTCATGGGAAGTGGGTTTATCAAAATACTCTACGGCCTAACCAAGCATTCTCCGTACGGAATAATGTGGTCTCATAGAAAAAACGCCGAACGATCGTAAAATGGTATTGCTCGGAGTTGGGATGTGTTAAAACTTCGAAGGGCATCGGCCATAATACTGCTTCTTAGGGCGATAGTTGTATGGCCTTGTGTCGAACCGATACCGGAGTTCGACGAGAGCCACGTCGTACCAATCCTTAATGCGCGGCCCCCCACGAAGGCGTCCGGTCTCCCGGCCAATCTTGTTGCCCAGCTGGGCCGACATTTCACCATTGAATTGCTGCAACTCCTCCCGCGATACGTAGTATCCACTCACATCATCGAGATAGTCGGTGTTGGTACGACGCATCGACACGGAGAGGGCCAGATCGAGATCGTACCGCAATGCGATGCGATACCCCACTCCCATCATCATGTGCGTCGTCCACAGTTTATAAGGCTCTGGATAGCCGGGCATGCCCTGTCCTTCGGTGCCAAGGGGCTGGAGTCGCACGACTGTACCCTTGTATTCCGTACGGGGATCGAAGCGCAGCACTCCCGCCCCCAATATCAAATACGGGAAGGGCCATGGGGAGGCAATATTGAAAAAACCGTCCAAATCGAATTCCATCTGGAAACTCAGCTCATCGATGGGAGTAAAAAAGTTTAAATTGCGCTGCCTTTGCCATTGCACACGCGCCAATGCATCGTCGCCTTCCAATCGCGTATGCAGGTATCGCAGGCGTAAGGCGTACCACTCTTCAGGCCTGTAGGCGACCGAAACCGTCCAAGCGACATTGGTATTGCGGCGATAAGCCTCCAGAGTGGGCACACTCAAATCGCCGAAGTACAGCGATAGCCCCGTGCCCATGCCCATCTCCCAAGTCTGTGCGTGCATCGCACCAAACACACACATGCACACCCACCAAACGGCATATTTGTACTTGCCCATCATTGATACATAATTTTCAAGGGCAAATGTATTAAAAATTTTTTTAATATGAAACGATGCCCTATTTGTCCTCCTTTTTGAGTTTGTGTTCGAACTTATGGCGTAGCTTTTCGAGTTTTGGTGCAATGACGATGCGGCAATACGGTGCTTCCTTATTGAGGAAGTAGTATTCCTGGTGATAGTCTTCGGCGGGATAGAAGGTATCGAGGGGTACGACTTCGGTGACGATTTTTTTCTTCCACAGGGGTTGGGCCACCTCACGGATGGAGCGAAGGGCAATTTGTCTTTGCTCTTCGTTGTGGTAGAAGATGGCAGAACGATATTGGGTACCCACGTCGGCGCCCTGTCGATTGAGGGTAGTGGGATCGTGGATGGTCCAAAACACCTCGAGGAGTTCGTCGTACGAGATCACACGCGGGTCATAAGTGATTTGTACGGCTTCGGCATGCCCAGTGGTGCCGGTACAGACTTGCTCATACGAGGGATTGGGTACGTGCCCACCTGTATAGCCTGAGACGACATCGACGACGCCTTCGAGTTGTTGGAAGGCGGCTTCCAGACACCAGAAGCATCCACCAGCGAGGGTGGCTTTTTCATAATGTTCCATAGGTCGTAATTTTTGGCCCCATGCATTGGCCAGGCACATCAAAGAGCTCGCGCCAAAGAGCAGGGGCAATGCGATGGGTTGGATTTTTTTTATCATCTTTATGTGAACTTTGCGATGGTCAAAGGGACAAGCGGCCCTGGATTCACAACGCCTTAGTTCGACATTTGTTTTTCGAATAAATACGGGGTATGAACGCGAGCCAGAGGATACGGAGCATTGATGTCTTTCGCGGCCTGACCATTGCGTTGATGATTGTGGTCAACACGCCCGGCAGCTGGTCGTACGTTTACGCACCCTTGCGCCATGCTGAGTGGCACGGGTGGACGCCTACGGACCTGGTATTTCCCTTTTTTCTCTTCATCATGGGTGTGTCGATGGCCTTTTCGTTTTCGAAGTTTGGATACCGATGGAGCCGCGACACGGCGCGCAAGGTGGTGCGGCGCACAATTTTGTTGATACTCATCGGATGGGCGCTGCGCATGGTGCCGCCGTGGCAGGTAGATTGGGCGCACTTTCGCATTTCGGGAGTACTTCAGCGCATTGCCCTGGTGTACTTTTTCACTGCAATGCTCATCACCCATATTCATCGGCGCACCATTTTATACGCTGTAGGAGCAGCCATCTTACTTGCCTATTGGTGGGTGTTGTACGCATTTGGGGGGGAGGATCCGTATGGGCCACAAGCCAACATCGTTCGAAAGATTGATTTAATGCTCCTCGGCGAGCAGCACATGTGGCATGGCCTGGGCTTCGCCTTTGATCCGGAAGGGGTATTGAGCACGTTCCCCGCCGTGGTGACTGCGCTGTCGGGATATTTGTACGGCATGGAGCTCAAAGCGCATCGCCCTGTGGACGGCAATTTCATTGTACACAGCTTGGCCGTAGCTTTTGGCCTTATCGCGGCAGGATACTTGGGACATGAATGGATGCCGATCAACAAATCGCTGTGGACATCGTCGTACGTGCTCCTCACTTCGGGCATGGCCATTGCGGTACTGGCGCTTTGCATCTATTGGATCGATGTGCGCGGTTGGACGAGGGGGATTTGGGTGCTTGAGGTCTTTGGCCGCAACGCGCTGTCGGGCTTTGTGTTGTCGATCTTTTTGGTGCGCGTCATGGTATATGTCGTGCGCTGGGAAGTCGACGGGCAGACGGTATCCCTTTACAAGTACTTATTTGATCACGTGTATGCTCCTCCTTTTGGGCCCTATCCGGGTTCGCTAGCTTTTGCGCTGAGCTTTACCGTACTCTGTTGGCTGTTGCTCTACCCGCTGTATCGCAAGGGGGTTTATATAAAATTGTAGAGGGAGATATGCGATCATCAGGAGTCTTTGGCTTGTATGCGTTGAGATGAAATAACACGCTGAAAAGAAGCAATTATGAAATTGTAGACAGGTACTATCTTACTTCATGAAAAAGAGACCTATCTCATCTTTGGAATACATTTGATAATTAGGTGGAACCCTTTGTATTCCGTCGCTAAGGAGCAGTAGACCGTTATCCATTAAAAAGGCGTATCTTTGGACAAAGACCGAATCGTACATGTCTAAAGCTCTGGCGTTTTTTATCGCGTTCAACTTTGTATACATCTCATCGTGTCAATTCATGAAAGGGAAAAAATCCGATACGGCCAAACACAAATACACCAATCATCTCATCCACGAGAAGAGTCCTTACCTGCTGCAGCACGCCCACAATCCAGTCGACTGGTATCCCTGGGGGAAGGAGGCGCTTGAAAAGGCCCAGCGCGAAAACAAGCTGCTGATCATATCGATTGGGTATGCGGCGTGTCACTGGTGTCATGTCATGGAGCGCGAGAGTTTTGAAGACACCGCAGTAGCGGCGTTGATGAACGAGCATTTCGTGTCGATCAAGGTCGACCGAGAGGAGCGACCCGATGTAGACGATGTGTACATGACGGCCTGTCAGCTGGTATCGCGTCACGGATGTGGTTGGCCACTCAACGCCTTTGCGCTACCCGACGGCCGTCCGATATGGGCGGGTACGTACTTTCCCAAAGAACAGTGGATGCGCATCTTGCAACACTTCGCCGACAAGTGGCGCGACAACCCGCAGGAGCTCATCCAATACGCCGACAATCTGACTCAACACATCCGCAGTATGGATATCGTGCCGGCGGATGTGATGCAAGCCGAGCCTTCGGAATGGAGCGCCGACTTTTTACATCAAGCGACGCAAAAGATCTGGAGCTCCATGGACATGCATTTGGGCGGTCGGGCAGGACATCCGAAGTTTCCCATGCCCATCAACCTGCGCTATCTGATACGTTACAACTACCACACCAACGATCCCATGGCGGAAAAGGCCTGGCGAGTGACACTCCGCAAGATGGCTCAAGGGGGCATTTTTGATCAAATCGGGGGTGGCTTTGCGCGGTACTCCGTCGACGAGCGCTGGCACGTGCCCCATTTCGAAAAAATGCTCTACGACAATGCCCAACTCATCTCGGTCTATGCCGATGCTTATCGCGTCAGCGGCGACAGTTTTTATCTCGACATCGCGGAACGAACCGTCGAGTTTGTCCAGCGCGAGCTCCGCGCCCCCGAAGGAGGTTATTACTCCTCCCTCGATGCCGATTCTGAAGGAGAAGAGGGGCGCTTTTACGTGTGGACCTACGACGAAGTACAACAGCTCTTTGGCGAGGGCGACACCTTGCACATCGTCTGCGACTACTACGGTATCACCAAAGAAGGCAACTGGGAGGCTGGCAAAAACGTGCTCTACATCGCTACAGACTTACAATCCCTTGCAGAAAAGTACCACTCCACCCCATCCCACATACGAGAGGTGTTGGAGCACGCGCGACAGCGGTTGTTTGAGGCGCGTCAAGCACGCACCCGCCCCGCCACAGACGACAAGATACTCACTTCATGGAATGCCTTGATGCTCGACGCCTACGTCGCCATGAATCGAGCGACTTCCGACGCTCAATATCGCAAAGCAGCAGAGCAGCTCTACGCTTTTCTCAAAAAGCACATGTGGCGCGAGGGCGGTCGGCTCTACCGCAACTATAAAGATGGCCATGCCGGTATAGAAGCCTTTTTAGACGACTACGCCAACCTCGCACAAGCACTCCTCCACCTGTACGAAATCACCTTCAACAAGCAATACCTCCACGATGCACACCAATTGGTACAATACGTCTACGACCACTTTATAGATCCCAATGATGTACTGTTTTATTACACCTCCGACTTGTCCGACGCTCTCTTTACGCGCAAGAAGGAGATGGAGGACAACGTCATCCCCTCTTCCAATTCGGTCATGGCGGAGGTGCTGTATCGCCTCGGTACAATGTTGGATAGTGCTCAATACCGGCACAGAGCGCAAAAAATGCTCCACCGAATCCTCCCCGATATCCAACAGACAGCTTACCCGATGTACTTTACTGGCTGGCTCTGGGTCTACGCAGATCAAGTCTGGTCTCCGTATGAAATCGTGATTACGGGACCCAAGGCCAACGCGCTTCGCGATGCGCTTATGCGCAAGTACATTCCCCACGCCGTATTCCTCGGCAGCTACGAAAGAGATGACGAACTCGTCCTCTTAAAAGACAAATGGATCGATGGGCAAAACACCATCTTCGTCTGCGTCGACAAGGTGTGTAAGCTGCCCGTACACAGTGTGGAAGATGCGCTCCCCCTGATCAAACCTCAAGGCGGATTATAGTTGCGCACTTTTATCCTATGCCGCATTCGGCAGGGCTTGCCGCAGGAGACGCACAAAGGGCATGCTTGTATGGAGCACTTCGAGAACGTGTGCGACCAACTCCTGCGATTGCAGCAAGTCTTCGCCGATAAAATGTGTCACGGCATAGTGTCGATACGTGACGAGCTCTGGATGGGGAAAGTCGCTGGGCACATCTTTAGGGACACGCCGATAGCGTTCGGTATCGATGCCATTGGGAAAGAAGGAGCGCAATCGCGCATCGGTGAGCACATGGAGCCATTGATCCGCATGTCGAACGATGTGTTTTCGGATGGGTTTGAGCAACGACGGGATGGGGGGCGTACCTACGGCGACAAAGCTGTTGTCGGCCTCGATGTGAATGTAATATCCCGCGCTGTGACTGCGACGGCCTCCTGGGGCGATAAAAGCTCCAAAGTGTTCTTTATAGGGCTTGCCGTCGCGCACAAAGCGCATGTCGCGGTAGATGCGATAGATGTATTCACGTGCGGGAAGTGGGTTGATGTCGGCATCCCTTTGGGCAATTCGCCAGACGAGCCCATCGACAACATCTTCAAATTCCGATCGCGCTTGTAGATACATGGATCGATGGGTCTCAAACCACTCGCGATGGTTATTGGCTTTGAGTGCGCGGAGAAAGTCCAGGGCTTGTCGGAGCATGGGTACTTGGTCACACTTCATTAATGGGGGGACGGATAGACGACGAATTCCTTCGGCGGTTTTTATGCCACAACAGAAAGGCGAAAAAAAGCACTAACGCATACGGCATGGCCAGCAAGAACAATATGCCCGTGTTGAGGCCTAAACCCATAGTACCGCCGAGCTCGAGATTTTTTTCCGCCGCCAAGCGACACATGGGACACTGTGCATTGAGCAAGGACGGCGCGAAGAGGCTCGCGACGAAGACCAAGATATGTCGAAAACTGCACGATTTCATACCTAAATAAGATAACGTCAATAGGTGTAACATGGTTTGAGCATCCAATAGACGATAGGTCCAGTCACCGCCACGTACAGCCAGAGGGGAAAGACCTTTCGCGCCATGGTCTTATGGCGGTCGTAGAGTCCGAGACGCGCCCGATTAAAGGTCAGCAGTATAAAGGGCAGACTCAGCCCTGCTAAGAGAATATGGCTTGTGAGTATGAAATAGTACACGCCACGCGTCCAATCGTCCTTACAATAGGGAGTTTCTGGAGTGGTGAAATGATACACCACGTAAGAGGCCAGGAAAACTAAGGAGAGGAGCAAGGCAGCGATCATGCCGCGTTTGTGCCACTCGACATAGCGGCGAGCAATGGCCCAACGCGAGGCAATGAGCAACAGAGCCACCCCGGTGTTGATAGCTGCGTTGAATGCCGGCAATGCGGTGGTATCCCAATCGACGTCGAATTTCATCCGACGCATCAAGCCCAGTAGGAAATAGATGGCCACGCTGAAGATGACCGCTATGCGGTCCCAAAACAACAGTGCTTTTTCCTTCGACTTCATAGACGGTACGTTTGTCTATTCAGGTGGGATAAACACGGCCAGATCCCGGAGCGCCTGAAGTACGACGTTGCTATCGATGAGCGCATAGCTCGAGACGAATTGAGCTGAGGTATCGATGATCACCAGTGTGGGATCGTTTAAAACGCTGCTATCTGCTGTTGTCATGCATCGATAGGGAGGATCAAAGCCCATGCAATAACTGCTGTCGCTCGTCCAATGAATGATCTGTACATGAGGATTGGTGTGGAAGGTTTGGACTACACGCCGAAGGGTTTCGAGAAGTAGTGTATCTTTTGGAGACCTTTGAAATACCCAGACGTTGTAGTGACCTTGTGGGTCAATGGAGGCTTTAGATAGCTGTATCCACTGTTTGGGAAAAAACTGAGCCACCTTTCCTTTTGGTTGAAGATGACCACGCACCTCTTGTCGAAAACGCAGGCCAAAGTACACAAAAAGCACCGAAATGATGGGAAAGAGGACCAATACAGCCAGCGCAACGCCCTTTATTTCAATCCGATGCCACTTCATTCATTCTTTTAATAGCGTCATGAGGGCTTTAGTAAACTTGCACTATTCCTAATGGTGCGCATTTTCTTTTGAATTATGCGAGTCATTCCCATTATGTCCATTGAGGGGAATGGTCGACTCGGTTGCGTTGGGCCTGTCTTCAGGCAGGATGATTTCAAAGCCTACTTTTTCGCTCATTTTTCGCTCGTAGTACCATCCACCATCGACGAGGAAGGCGATGACAGCCCAAATCAAGATAATGATGGGAAAGCCCAGGGCGTATTTTAACGAAAGATCCTCAAATTTGAGGTGCATGAAGTACATGACGATGTAATAGGCCTTGTACAGGCTCAGGGAAATCATGCCCAAATACATCACCCAAGTGGAAAGGTGAAAGCCTTCGATGAGATAGCCTTTGCCGAGGAGGGCGATAAAGACTTCGACGAGTGTGACTACTCCGAGGAGGACAAATCCACCAAGGGCGATTTTATTGGCTTGTTTTGCAGTAAGTGTGGTCATAATTTTTCAATTTTTGTTTAGAGCAAGTAGAAGCACAAAAAGACGAATACCCATACCAGGTCGACGAAGTGCCAGTAGAGGCCTACTTTTTCAACCATTTCATAGCCATTGCGGCGTTCGACGTACACACCGCTGATGACGTTGATGAGGATGATGAGCAGCAGCACGACGCCACTAAACACGTGGAATCCGTGGAATCCCGTTATGGTGAAAAACAGCTGGCCGAAGGCTTGCGGGCCGAATTGCTGGAGTTTGACTTCTCCCTTTTCGTTACGGTATTTGAGGCGTACCCATTCGCCATTGTGCTTGTGCAACATGTAGCTGTCGCCTTTTTTAAAGGTATCGCCAGGCTTAATGTGATGTCCATCCCCTTCGAGATAGACCCCGTTTTCGGTATGGCGTGCGAAGGGGTTGGTCGTGATGGTCATGTGTTCTTTGTTGATAAGTGTATTCCACTCCCATGCCTGACATCCGAGGAAGGTCAATCCTCCTATGATGGTGAGGAGGAGCCAGAAGGCCACGCCGTTTTTGTTTTCGCGATGCCCCTCTTGGACGGCTTTGAACATCGTCACCGAACTGACGATCAGGACAAAGGTCATCAGCGTCACAAAGATGAGCGGGGCATTGTGGATACCTCCCGGGAAGCTTGAAAACACGTGGTCGGGCAGGGGCCATGCGTCATTGCTCATGCGCAAGGCGCCGTAGGCGAGCAACAATCCCGAAAAGGTGAACGCATCGGAGAGCAGGAAAAACCACATCATGAGCTTGCCGTAGCTCGCTCGCATGGGTTCATTTCCCCCACCCCATTTGTCCTCAGCTGTCATTGGTATTGTCGACGTCATCGTTGATGCTGTTGATGCCATATTTCGCAAGCTTTTTTTATCGAGTGAAATACAAAAAGCCATAGAGTACAATCCACAAGATCATGAGGAAATGCCAGTAGTAGGATATAATTTTAAGTCGGATAACTTGCTGTTGCGACATCTGCACGTGCCTCCACCACGCTTGATAGACGATAACCGCCAGAGCAAAGAGGCCACCGATGAGGTGGAGGGCATGCAATCCTGTCAGTACGTAGAGGAACGAACCTGCGGGATTGCCGGAAATGCCTATCCCTTTCGAGTAGAGTTCGGACCATCCGTAGTATTGCATGACGAGAAAGGCCACGCCGAGGAAAAAAGTCAGGAGTAGACCCTGGCGATAGCTTCGCTGCCAGCCGCGCAGATAGCTGCGGTAGGCCCATGCAAGGGTCGCACTGCTCATCACAATAGTCAGGGTTGAAATGATGAATATGTGCGGAAGGGGAAACTCCAGCCAATTGCCTGCACTTTGACGCACGATGTAGGCACTGATCAGGCCAGCGAACAACATCGCAATGCTCACCAATCCCAGCCACATGAGAAACACCTGTGGATGAAACGTTGCATTCCGATAATCGTCCCGATATTTTAGACCTTGCCCAACCATAGTATCATGAGGATCATCGGTAAATAGAAGTACGAGGCCAACATCATGCGCACAGCTGTCTTCTTATTGAAATGCCGGTGAAAGTGCAGCGTGGCATAGAGATAAAAGATGGTCAAAAGCGTTCCACCAATCCATGACCAGACATCTATAGCGTGCGAATAGTAGAGCAATCCCAACACGGGGAGAATAAAAAAGGTGTACATTGCAGCATGGAGACCGATATTGCGATCGACCTTACCATTTCTTTCAGGTACGTTGTGAAAGCCCGCGCGCTTGTAATCTTCATAGCCCAGGTATCCGATAGCGAGGAAGTGGGGAAACTGCCACAAAAACTGCAGAGCAAACAACAACATGCCCAGGGAGGTCACTTCTTTTTGAGCAGCCACCGCACCAATCAACATGGGCAGTGCCCCTGGTACAGCGCCCACTATGGACGACACAGGCGAATAGTGCTTTAAGGGCGTATAGATAAAGACGTACAGTACCAGGGATAAAAAGCCCAAAAAGGACACCAACGGATGGAGCATGCCCAAACAGATGATGCCTATGATGAGCATGACACCACTGAGGAGGATGCCATTGGTGAGGCTCCATCGGTAGGCTGCCATTGGTCTCCGTCGTGTGCGCTTCATCAAAGCATCTTCCTCGCGTTCGAGCACTTCGTTGAGGCCATTGGCAGCGGCAGTGATAAAAAATCCGCCTATACCCAAGAGCCACAGTTCGGAAAGTCGTACATCATTTGCAGCGATGAGATAGGCCATTAAGCTGCTCATCACCACCATGGAGGTGAGGCGCAGCTTGACAAAGAGCTGCCAATCGACCAGCCACGTCTGCCAGCTTTTTACAGCGGGTTTTGCTTTTTCAGCTATTACTAAGTATTTCGTCTCCACGTCTCGATATCTTATGTCGTCGGATGCATTGTGATTTGTCAATGGACATCGCGCTCATCGGGATCTAAAGGCACGTATTGGGGCCGATAATCCGATCCATTTTTGTGGAAGTCGTAGGGCCAGCGATGCACGACGGGCAATTTGCCCGGCCAATTGCCGTGCCCCGGATTAGTCGGAGCGGACCACTCAAGGGTATTGGCACGATAGGGGTTGCGCTCGCTGACCTTTTTACCATAGAAGATGCTGTAGAAGAAGTTAAAGGCAAACAGCAGCTGCGCCGTAAAGCCCACAAAGGCAAAGATGGTGATGATCTGATTGAGCGTATCAAACTGCGAAAAGTTGACGAAGCTGTCGAAAGTGTAATAACGCCGCGGCACACCTGCGACACCCAAATAGTGCATGGGCCAGAACACCATATAAGCGGCCACAATGGTCAGCCAGAAATGAATCTTACCTAAGGTCTGATTCATGTAGCGACCAAACATCTTTGGAAACCAGTGGTAAATGCCGGCAAACATGCCGAAGAAAGCCGCTACCCCCATCACAATGTGGAAGTGTGCGACGACGAAATACGTATCGTGCATCTGAATATCGATCGGTGCATTGCCGAGAAACAATCCCGTCAGACCGCCGGAGATGAAAAACGACACAAAGCCGATGGCAAAGAGCATGGGCACTGTCAGATGGATGTTGCCCTTATAGAGGGTCGTAATCCAGTTGAACACCTTCACGGCAGAAGGCACGGCGATGATGAGCGTAAAGAGTATGAAAAAGTTGGCCAAGAAGGGATCCATCCCCGACACGAACATGTGATGTGCCCAGACGAGGAAGGACAAAAATCCAATGGCAATGATGGAATACACCATCGCTTTATAGCCAAAGATGGGACGACGCGCATGTGTCGACATCACTTCGGAGACGATACCCATGGCAGGGAGGATGATGATGTACACTTCGGGATGTCCTAAAAACCAAAACAGGTGTTGGTACAGTATGGGGCTACCTCCTACGTGATGGAGGGGTTCGCCTGCAATAAAGATGTCGCTGAGGTAGAAGCTCGTTCCCAACAGTCGATCTAAAAGAAGAAGGACAAAGCCCGCCACCAACACGGGAAACGATAGCAAGCCGATGATGGCTGTGACAAAAAACGACCACACCGTCAATGGCAGGCGCCAAAAGCTCATACCCTTCGTGCGGAGGTTGATCACAGTGGTGATATAGTTGAGGCCGCCGAGGAGCACGGACACCACAAAGAAGACCAGACTGAACAACCAGAGGTTCATGCCCATGCCTGAACCCATCATGGCCTGTGGCAGAGCACTCAATGGCGGATAGGCTACCCACCCTCCGGCGAAGGGACCAGACTCGAGGAATAGGCTCAACAACATAATCACACTGGCAAGGAAGAAAAACCAGTAGCTCAGCATGTTGAGGAATGGCGATGCCATATCCCGAGCACCAATCTGCAGTGGTATGAGGAAGTTGCTAAATGTACCGCTTAGCCCTGCCGTAAGGACAAAGAACACCAAGACGGTACCGTGGATCGTCACCATCGCGTAGTAAAAGTCGGGCGATAGGCTTCCCACTCCTTCGCTGTTGATGTTGATCCACCCGCCCAGGATGGGACGCAACCAGGAGAGGTCCATATCGGGAAAACCGAGCTGCAGGCGAAAGATGAGTGAGAAAAAGGCGCCTATAAATGCCCACGCCATACCTGTGATGAGGTATTGCTTGGCGATGGTCTTGTGGTCGGTACTAAAGATGTACTTGCTGATAAAGCTCACCTTGTACTTATCGCCGTGTTCGTGCTCATGAAAGTGATCGTCGTATCCCTGTTCTTCGAGATACTTGTCGACGTCGTAGTCAAGAGCTTGTACCTTAGCCATGGCTCCTGCGATTTTATACTGTTTTATTTTATAATCTTTAATTCGATGCGACGGTTCGCGCTCCTACCCGATTCGGATGCATTCGATGCTTTGGGTTGGGTGGCGCCATAGCCCACAGTCTTCAATCGATCGGGGGCGATACCTTTAGAGACGAGGTAATCGTACACTGCTTTTGCCCGAGCCAAGGAGAGTTTTTGATTCATCTCTTCGTTGCCTACGTTGTCGGTGTGACCTGCTATTTCGAGGCGAATATTGGGGTGTGCTTTGAGCGCTTCGACGACGAAGTCCAACTCATATCGGGAAAGGGGAGACAGCTCTGCCGAGCCCGTCTTAAACTCGACATGACGCAATTCGATGCTGCGCTTTGCTTCTTCTTCGGCGCTAAGTGCCCGATTAAAGCGCGTTTCAAAATCGCTCTTGCGCTGGCTGATCTCCTGAGGCAGAAGTTTGTCTTTATAGGGATCGTGTTCGGTAAAGCGAATGTTTTCCATGTAGTAGGATTTCTGTTGGCTAAACCACTTGTCGAACTCTTCGGGTTCGACTACTTTGACGACGCGGCGCATACTGGAGTGTCCAATCCCGCAGAGTTCGGCACAAGCGAGCTCGAAGTCGAACACTTTCCAGAGAGGGTCGCTTTCGGGATCATCGGGATCAGCCGGTCGCTGGTAGGTTTTGGTTTTGGCCAGACGTCGGCGGTATTCCTCTGTGGTCATAGTTGGTGTAAAGACCGCATAGGTGGGCATGCCGGGCACGGCATCCATCTTGACGCGAAAGTGGGGCAAAAACACGGAGTGCAGTACATCTTTTGCGTAGATGCGCAGTTTGATCTTTCTTCCTTTGGGGAGGATGAGCTCCTCGGCGAAGAAGTCATCGTGGTTGCGCTCATCGGTCCAGTCTTGCCCCAGCTCGTTGATACCGGGTTCGATGAGGCGAAAATCCTTGGCTCCGAGCTTGCCATCCTTGCCCGGATAGCGGATATTCCATAAAAATTGCTGCCCTGTAATGTCGATCTCCAAATACTCTTCGTCTTCGGAGACGTCGGCAGTAATTTTATTCCATGAGACGATCCCCTTGACGACGAGGATGGTCATCACCAGAGCGGGTACCACGGTCCAAATCATCTCCAGTTTGGTGCTGTGAGCAAACTGACTTGCCACACGTCCGCGCACATGGCGATACTTGAAGGCAAACCAAAATAGGGCAGCCGTGGCAAGTACAAAGACCAAACCCGTAAAGAATAGCGTGATGTTAAACAGCGAATCGATTTCAGGGCCGTGTTCGGATGCAGCCTTATGCGGACCATAGCCCAGCATGAAATCTTTGTACCAGTATGCACTGCCAAAGGTCAGAGCAAAAAACAGTGCGGCAAAGACCAATAATCCCACTGCCGAGCGTCGGTACTGCTTAACTCGAAAGTCGGGATCATCCCGACGCATGTCGATGTGCACGTCATTGATAAAACTGATCAGGATGATAATGCCCAGCAATAAGACATATGCTATTGTTGCTACTAAAGCTGTCATGAACCGTAGGTTTTATTGGTGGTGTAAAATTAATGCCATTCTTCAATCATTTCAATGATCAAGGTCACACAACGTGATGATGAATGCTTTCTTCTAAATACGGATCGTGGACAGGATAGAGGCTTGCCTTGCTCAGTTCGCGCAAGGTGCCGTACAAAAACAAACCGAGAAAACCCAAAAATACGCCTATCTCAATGAGTCCCGGAAATGTAAATCCGGCGACGAAGTGGCTGGAGCCATGTCCGCCATCAGCGCCGTGCGACATCCCGCCCAATTCCTGTACGGCATGGAGCACCCCTGGTTTGACCATTAAAAACATATCAAGCCAATGGCCAAACAAGAGCAATAGGGCGATAAACCACATCGTCCCCTTCATGCGCTTGGTAGTGTTGGGCATAAGCACGAGAAAGGGTATGACGAAATTGATGATGAGATTGAGATAGAACAAGATGGGATATTCTGTCACTCTCGTCTTAAAGTACACGGTTTCTTCGCCGATATTGCCGTACCAGATCAACATGTATTGCGAAAACCACAAATAGGTCCAGAAGATGCTGATAGCGAAGAGATACTTGCCCAGATCGTGGAGATGGTCGGCTTTGAAATAGCACAGATACCCTTTGCTGCGCAGGTAGAGTATGATGAGCGTGACCAAGGAGGCCATGGCCACAAACCAGCTTGCGCCGTTGTACCACACAAAGAGGGTGCTGTACCAGTGGGGGTCGAGCGACATCAGCCACTGCCACACAGCAATAGTACTGAGGTAACCAATGAGTGCGACAGCGGCAGCGCCGAATGCCATTTGTTTACGCGCAAAGCGAAAATCTCCAAAGGAGCCTTCGGCGTCTTCGCGGAGCGAGAGCTTGCGGATACTCCAAGCGAGGAAATACCAAAGCCCCAGAATGCCAAAGGTGGCAATGGTGTACACCACGGGATTGAGAAAGCCCGATTTACCCTTGATGATTTTATCCGTTTCGACGATGTGTTCTTCTGCCCACAAGTACAGGTGATGCCAATCGAGGTAGATACCTGCGACGATGATGGCGAAGAGCGCAATGCCGATACGTATTTGCAGCGACAGGGCTTCCAACACGCGCTTGAACACTGTGATCCAACCGCCGTAAGCCACAAGGCTTGCCCCGAGGAAAAAGAGTGCCAACACGGAGATACCCGTAAAGAAGAGCGTGTTGAGGAGAAAATTGGACCAAAAGCGGGGCTTGCCCGGCATATCGTCGAGTACATAGCTCAAAATCAAAGAAACAATGCCGATGCCCATGAGGAGCCACAGCACGTTTTTTTCCTTGGATGTCATCGTGTAGGTCTTCATCTGCAACTGATTTTCCGCGTCGTTAAACTACTGTTGTACCTTTTCATTGTCTTTCCACTCAGCGAGGGGTATCGCCCAATCGTTGAGGGTATTGGCTTTTTCGGAGTACTCCAATCCCTTGGCTTTGGCCTGAAGGGAGCGTATGTAGTGGATTACATCCCAGCGCTCGTCAACGGTGAGTTTGTCGGCATAGGACCCCATGAGGTTACGTCCGTATTTGATGGTGTGGTAATACAGGCCGTTGGTCGAATTGACGAATTTGTTGAGGGTAAAGTCCGCAGGCTGAGCGGGGTATTTTCCGCCGTCTTCGCGCACCAGGTATCCCTCTCCGTTGCCCTTTTCTCCATGACATATTGCACAGTAGATGTTGTAGAGCTTTTTGCCATTTTCCAGGGCCTCTTTGGTAATGGGTGTAGGCGCCATCACAATTTCATCGATGGCTTGTTGACGCCCCTCTTCTGTATTGGGATAGGGATAGTATTCGGAGTTGCGCGAGACGGCTCCCTTGACCGGCGTACGTGGCTGCGCCATTTTATAATAGGTTGCTTCGTCCACAAATTGATTAAACGAGTAATAGGTTGCATAGTTGGCCTCATAGGCAATGCTGTGAGCCATATCGGGCATGTACTCGTAGCCGGGTTTGTCCTTACCCGGCATGCACGATTGCGACAATACCGCGATGCCTATTAATGAGAGGCAGGTCAGCCACGACCGCATGGATAGTGTGTGCA
>WFXH01000106.1 GCA_015490715.1 Saprospiraceae bacterium
CCCAAGTCGGAACCATCGCGGAGGAGTTTTTGGTATTGGGGGAGGTCTTCGGGGGTGGAGATGATGAGGATTTCGCGTATGCCGGTGAGCATGAGTATGGAGAGCGGGTAATAGATCATCGGTTTGTCGTAAACAGGCATGAGCTGCTTGCTCACTGCGAGGGTGAGGGGGTAGAGGCGCGTGCCTTTGCCGCCAGCGAGGATAATACCTTTCATCAATAACTTTTTAGTGGTACATCGCGATGAATCGACGCGATAAAGATAAGCAGGATTTTAGAGGCAGCGATAAAATCCCAATAGTCCTTACTTTTGTCGGTATGGATCGTGTGTTTCGGTGGGTAATAGCGTATTCTACCTGGTTGTTTGTGCTTCTTTTTGGGTTGACGCTTGGGGGTGCGTGGTTGTTGTGGAAAAATTTTGGCACCGACAATTCGATTCAGATATGGTTTTTAAAGGACGATCCCCACATTGTAGAGTATTTACAATTTCAGAGAGAATACGGAAGTGATGAGATTGCGCTCGTACTGTTGCGATCCGACAGTGGGGTCTGGCGACGCTCGTTTATTGAAAAGTTGGGGCAGATACACCGTGCCTTGGACACCTTGCCGTATATCGATCGCAGTTATAGCTTGTACAAAGTGCAAGAGCCACGTCTTTTGTTGCAGAGGGTTTACTTCAAGCCCCTTATAGGGGACGGCTTTGATGAGGAGGTGTTGCAGCGCAAAATTTGGGAGATACCGGGCATTCGCGGATTACTTGTGGATAGTTCGGCGAGGTATGCAGTGGTCTATGTGCGAATGAAACCGACGGAGCAACTCGGTCCGATGCGCAAGCGCATTTTAAAGGATTTACACGCCATCGTGGGCGCGTATTTTGAAGACTATCACTTTGCGGGTTTTCCCATTGTCAACGAAGCGGTGAATAAGGCGCTCTTGCGCGAGGCCCTGTTTTTTTCCATCGTTTCGCTACTGCTCATTGTGGGGATTCTTCTGGTCTTTTTGCCGGAATTGAGGTTTTTATGGATTGCCGTGCTGTCGGTGTTTGTGCCGGTGTTGTTGACGTATGGCCTGTATTTTTTGATGGGGCATCAGCTCAATTCGATGACCATTATTATTCCGACGGTGATCATGGTGTATGCCCTGGCCGATGAGATTCACATCCTGAACAGTTATTTTTTAACGGATGGTCTGTCGGTTGAGGAACGCCTTTTGAGGGCCTTTCGCATTAGTTTTCGACCGTGTTTTTACACCACATTGACGACCACGATAGGTTATATCACATTGACGCTTGCACTGATGCCGGCACTGCGCTTGTTTGGATTGTACGCTGCTGTAGGGATGTTTATAGCATTTGTGTCGACGTACATCATTACCTCTTTTGGGATTTTACGACATAAAAAGTTGTATTCGAGGGCCAATCCGCTGTACTTTGATCCGAAGATCTTGGTAAAGCGATTGGTGCGTTGGACGGACAGGTATGCTCGTCCCATTTTATACGTTTTTATAGCGATATCGGTATTGGGGTTTGCGGCGCTTTTTCGCTTGCGGGTAGATTCCGATTCGCGCAACTTGCTTCCGCGAAATGTGTACAAACAGAGCCTCATCCATATCGATACGATCATGGGAGGCAATATTGTCTTTTTCATACAAGTGGAGAGTGACACGGGGCATGTTTTGTCTGGTAAGCGCAAGGAGGTGCTTCGGAGCTTTGTACGCGGATTGCGCAGGGATCCGAAGATACACGGTACGGTGTCGGTCGTCGATGTGATCGATTACCTTTTACGGAGTCAGCCCACCTTGGTGTTGCAAGGGGTCAATCGATGGAAAAGCACGCGCTGGGAAGGGATGCAATGGGGTAGTCATGCTGAAGATGCAGCCTTTCCCTTAATTGACTCAACGGGAGGGCGAGTGATGATCGTGTCGAGGGTGCCGGTGATGCGGGCGAGTCGGTACCGGGAGTTGCACCATCGCCTGGATTCCTTAAGTAGGGCGAGTGGGTTGCAAAAAGAGGGACTTCGGATGCGGGTGAAGGGCTTTTCGCCTTTGTACATTAAAATGGTGGAATATATTTACCTCAGTCAGGTGCGGTCTTTTTTTACAGCGCTCGTAGTGGTTTTGGGCATTTTGGTCTACTACATCCGAGATTGGCAATTGAGCCTGTTGGCCATGGTGCCCAATCTCACGCCTATTTTGATGATGTTTGTGTTGATGTGGGTCGTAGGCATTGACTTTGAGGCGGGCACTTCGATTGTGGCGCCCATCATGCTCGGAATCGTCATGGACGACACCATTCATCTCCTTCATCACTACAAGCGGTATCGCATGCAGGGATGGAGTGTGCAGGAGGCCATGAATGGATCGTTGCGTTACGCAGGACGTGCGGTAGTCACTACCTCAGTGGCTTTGGGGCTGGGTTTTCTCATCATTGCCTTTAGTGCCATTCCCACCTTGAGTCATTTTGGCCTGCTCAGTTCGGCCACCATATTTTTTGCCTTGTTGGCAGATGCGATCTTTTTGCCGGCTCTGATCAAGTTGTACGGGAGAAATTCCCGAGCTTGAACAGTTATTGGTAGGATTTCCAGGGTGTGGTCTTGTACGACTTTGTGGTGATGTAGCGCATTTCTTTCATGAGGGCGGGGACATCTTTGTAGCCTGGGGAGATGACGATGGTGTTAAGATTTTCATCCATGTATAAAATCGTTGGATAGGCGAGCCGTCCGCGCAGCAGTTCGTAGGCTAATCGGTTGACCTTCCGTCGGCCCGAACCGATGAGCTCGTAGGTTTTGCCCTTGAAGGAAATGGGTTCACGCTGTTCGGCATTGAATTTGACGGCGTAGAAGTGCTTATTGATGTATCGAATGACCTCTTTGTCCGAAAAGGTCTTTCGATCCATGACTTTGCACCAACCGCACCAGTGGGTATATACATCTACGATGACGGGACGTTTTTCCTTTTTCAAAGCCTCTTGGACCTCTTCCCAATTCATCCAGCGGATTTTTTCATCACTGGAGTGATTTTGTGCCGAGGGTGCAGTGATGAATAGGAGTTGCGCGATGAGAAAGACAGTTAGCATTCGAAGTTTCAGCATCATGGACGACGATTTTCCGTGTTGGTCGATACGAAAAGTAAACGAAGGGTTGTATAAACTATTGCTCAGTTGATGCGTTGCTTTGGATAATAGAAGGGGGGAACTCTTTTGGGTGGTGTGCAGTTTGTTTAAATGAGTATAAAATAATAGGAAAGGATATGGCAATGCTGGTCAAGAGCAAGTTATCGCAGTTTGATTTTGAATTGCCCGAAGAGCTGGTGGCAAAATACCCTGCCGAGGAACGCGATGCCTCGCGATTAATGGTCGTGCACCGGGATACGGGCACCATTGAACACAAAACATTTTACGATTTAAAGGATTACTTCGAAGAAGGGGACACCTTGATCTTTAACAACACCAAGGTGATACCAGCACGGCTATACGGATACAAGGAAAAGACAAATGCCCAGATCGAAGTATTTCTCTTGCGGGAGTTGAATCCGCAGCTTCGGCTCTGGGATGTGATGGTCGATCCCGCCAGAAAGATCCGCGTGGGCAATAAGCTGTATTTTAAGGATAAAAAGGGCAACATCGTACTTCTTGCCGAAGTGCTGGACAATACCACTTCGAGGGGGAGGACCATACGTTTTAGCTTTAACGGCACCAATGAAGAGTTTAAAAAATTGTTGTACAGCTTGGGAGAACCTCCCATACCGAAGTATCTCGGCCGCAGAGCTGAAAAGATCGACGAAGAGCGATATCAGACCATTTTTGCGGAGATAGAGGGGGCGGTGGCGGCGCCCACAGCGGGTTTGCATTTTTCGGAGCGGCTACTCCGATATTTAGAGCTCAAGGGAATACATATCACCCAGCTAACGCTCCACGTCGGTCTCGGCACGTTTCGCAATATCGAGGTGGAGGACCTCTCAAAACATCAGATGGACGCTGAGTACTACCACATTCCCGAGGAGACGGCTGAAATCGTCAATAAGTCTAAAAGAGAAGGACGCCGCGTGTGTGCGGTGGGCACAACGGTGATGCGCGCATTGGAGTCGTCCATCACTGCGCAAGGATTTCTAAGGCCGTCGGAAGGTTGGACCAATCTCTTTATCTATCCGCCTTTTGAATTTCACATCGCCAACTGTATGGTTACGAATTTTCACATGCCCAAATCGAGCCTCTTCATCATGGTCTCGGCATTTGGTGGGCTTGAGCTCATGCGCGAGGCTTATCAGGAGGCCATAAAAGAAAAGTATCGATTTTTCACCTATGGTGATGCCATGTTGATTTTATAAAAAAGTGGGAACAGTGCGAACCTTTTAAGGACTTCTGTTATTATCAGTGTATTGAAGGTATATCTAACCAAAACTATTGGGGATATGTACTGGACGTTGGAATTGGCGCATTACTTAGAGGATGCTCCCTGGCCAGCGACGCGAGATGAATTGATCGACTATGCTATTCGATCAGGAGCGCCGATAGAAGTGATCGAAAACCTTCAGGAATTGGAAGACGAGGGAGAGGTATACGAGAGCATCGAAGACATCTGGCCGGACTATCCTCGCAAGGAGGATTTTCTCTTCAACGAAGACGAATATTGATGGATCTTTATGCAGGATGAGCGCGACACGCAAGATGGATTAGAGGATCACTCGACCAAGAGAGTGGTCATTGCCATTGATGGGCTTTCTTCGTGTGGCAAGACCACTTTAGCCAAGGATCTGGCCCACCACCTTCAATGGCTCCACATCGATTCAGGGGCCATGTATCGCGCTCTGACCTGGCTGATGATCCAAAAGGGTTGGACGATTGAAGAGCTCCTTCAACACCTGGAAGACGTCGAATTAGAATTGACCAGAGAAAATGGCGAAGCGCTTATCCGCCTCAATGGCCAGGTGGTGAGAGATGAGCTGCGGGATCCGCGTGTGACCGAACAGGTCAGTGCCGTATCGATGATCCCCGAAGTTCGGAGATTTTTAGTTGAAAAACAGCGCGCTGCTGCGCGCAATGCTTCCGTGGTCATGGACGGCCGAGATATCGGTACCGTCGTATTCCCCGATGCCGATATCAAGTTTTATCTCACAGCTGATGAAGATGTTCGCGTCCGGCGACGTCATCGGGAGCTTCTGGAAAAGGGCTATGAGATTGACGAGGAAGAAGTGCGAAGACAGATACGTCAAAGGGATCACCTGGATACCACGCGCGCCCACTCGCCACTGAGGAAGGCAGAGGATGCTATCGTACTCGATACCTCCCATCTCAGCCGACAGGAACAGCTCGAGGAGGCGCTCAATATTATCCGCCGCAGATTGGAAAAAATTACGTCACCATAGTATTCGTATGCCTGCCTATGGCAAGTGGATAGCTGTGCTCTCCTTTCGCCTCTTCGGCTTTGGAAAATACGTACTCTACAGTCTTTGGAGCCGTCAGAGAGGCATGGTTTCAGCTTGTGATTTGCCGCTATACGCCTTTGAGTATCGCCCAGTATTGAAAGAGCCGAAATTGGACAGCTACTGTGATGCGGGACGAGAGAGGGGCAGTATGACTGACGGGCGGCATTGGGGTGCGGGGAGTTTGCGCGTCTTGCCGTGGGGGAAAAAAGCTGATGCGAGTACTCCGCCCATACAAGGGGCCTTGCTCCGGTGGTGGGCCGAACATCTCAACGTACATGCCGTCTTAGAGCTCGGCACTCATCGAGGGGTGGGTACATCGTATTTGGCAAGAGCCGCGTCGGTTGAACGTGTCTGGACGATCGACGCAAATGAGCGAGCCCTTGTGCAGGCGCAGAGATTGTGGGATAACCTTGGGGTGTCGCATAAGATTCAGGCGATTCACGGTTGCTTTCAGGAGGTGTTGGGTGGAGTCTTAAGGCGAATGCCTTCACCGCAGTTGGTGTATATGGACGGTCATCATGAAGGAGAGGCCACACGTCGGTATTTTGAAATTATTGCTCAACACATGCCCGATGGGGGATGGATCATCGTCGACGATATACGGTGGAACCGCGATATGTATCGATGCTGGAAAGGCCTGTGCGCACACCCTCGGACGAAGATGGCCATTGATGTCGGGTATATGGGAATTATTCAACTCCAAAAGGTGGAGGATTTGCCTACTCCCTTGGCCCCTATCTATTGGCTTCCCCGTCCGGGGTGGCGCTGGCTCTTTCGCTGACGATATGTGTGGTGGCTACCCCTTTTTGCGGTTTTTGCGCTTGTATTCGTAGTCTTTGCGCTCGAGTTCGATTTGGCGCTTGACGTGGCGCCGAAACTGTTCGAAGAGCTTATGTGCAGCTACGACGGGATCGATATCTTCCTCTGCGTGTAAGACCTTTTTGCTCTTCATGTCGAGGGCAGCGCTTATGCGAAATACTCGACCATTGTGCGCCACGATTACTTCAAAGGTAAGAGGTTTGGAGTAGCGTTTAAACCACTCTTCAAACTTTTGTCGGAGTTTTTCGGCGAGTTGTTGGATCTCCTGGCGTTGTGCTTCGCCAGGGACTTCTTTCAGGTTTTTGATTTGTAGTGAAACCATAAATGTCGACGTGTTAAAGAGGTTAAGCGGATTGAGGTAATTGTTTGTTGAGCTTTCTCAAATCAAGTCCCATGGCGAGATTGAGAATCCCAAGGAAGACAAACGACAGTGCCGTCAGGATGACGATACTCAAGATGCCAAAGAGGGGATCCAAAATAATGAAAAAGCTCAACACCATGGTGATGAATCCCATGAGGGCGAGCCACCACCAGCCGGGAAATCTGGCTTTTTTAAGTGTCCAACCAAGGCTAATGGACATAGCTCCTCGAAAGGTAAACCAGAATCCCATGTAGAGGCGCAACACCTCCGCACTGAGTGGTGGGAAGATCAACATGAGTAATCCGACGATTACTTCCAATGCCCCTGTAAAGAGATACCAACCCCAGTGATCGTTGTTTTTGCGGTTGGAAAGGGCAAAGGCAATGTGGAGGATTCCGTAAAAGAAGATCATCCACGCGAAAAATATGGATAGGCTCAAGTAGGCTATCGCTGGATTGAGCAGCATAAAGGCTGCTATTCCGAGCATGGACAAGCCGATGACTACCGGTATCCACCAGTTTTTTGTCAGCGCATGAAATCCTGCAATTGTCTGTGTACGTGCCATAGTCAAAGATTTTATTGGTTTTATAAAATGATTTTATCCTTGAAAAGAGACAGTTTGTTTTTGTTTAATATCAGGCTTATTTCTTAACGTTTTGGATAGCTCGTAACATGTTGTTTCCCTGTACGATAGCTCTTTGGACGAAGGAGAGCTTGAGCGCCATGAGGTCGGCTATTTCGTCTTCGTCGAGTTGGCCAAAGAGGTGGAGTTCGAATATTTTGCGCACGCCATCGGGCATGGCCTTGAGGACGTGTTCAAAGGCGTGTTTTTGCGATGGCGTGAGGGATTTTTCGTCGGACTGTAAGTGTTGTAGTACAAGTGCTTCGAGGTCAGGGGTTAAGAGATAAGTTTTGGGCTTGTATTCGTCGAGGTGGTAGGAGATATCGTCGAGTTCTTCAACCAGGACGTAGTCGTAATCTGCATCGACGGTAAATTTTTCTTCCAGTGTCTTGAGCTCTTCTTCGAGCAGTTGGTGGATGGGTACTTTTTTCTTTTGAGGCAGTTCTTTTTCTTCGTATCGATCTAAGATGAGCATAGCTATTTCGAAGGCGGAGATTTTGATGTCTTTGAGGTCGTCGTGGGAGTTGGTGACTTTTGCAAGTTCGGCGATGACTTCGTCAAAGATCTCTTCGGAGGTGAGCATGTTTTTGGGCAGAATGCCCTTTCGTTCGAGTAGGCGTAGTCGGTAGCGTACATAGCGCATCAGATCCTCCTTGATGGGTTGGATTTTGTCGAGCAAGTCCTTAACGTTCATGGTTTTGTTTTTTGGTAAGATGCAGGGGAAGGAATCCTCCTTCCCCTGATAAAGTTAGGCAATTATTTTTGTGTGGAAAAGTGTTTTTGACGGAATTTGCTCAACTGTTCTTTTAATTTTTCCAGGCTTTGAGTAATCGCTTCGGCAGCTTCTTCTCTTTCGATGCTGCGTTTGATGTCGTGAATAGCTTTGTAGAGGTCTTTGTAGTCTTTGGTGCGTTTGCCGTAGCCGAGCGCTTCAGCGAGTTTGAGCTGGTAGTCGGCGTTGTCGAGGAGTTTGATAATCTCTTCACGATCGGCAGCCTTAGCTAAGTCGAGAGCGAGGGCTTCAATGACGTATTGCTGTGCCCTCATCACGGGTAGTGGGATGATTTGCTCGGTGATGACTAAGGTATTGAGCATTTTTTTGAGCAAGTCGGAAGCTTCTGCAAGGCGCTTTTGACGGATTAGTACGGCTGCTTCTTTGAGTCCTTGCGGATAGGTGGCTAAGGGAAGATTGACGGTCGATATTACGATTTCACTGGCCAGGTCGTTGAGCAAGGTACGAGCTACCTGATAGTAACCTTTGTCCATGGCCTTTTCGGCCTCGCCGACGATTCCCTTGATGGCATGGATGTCGGTGATGACTTCGTTGACACGAGAGTGCACATCAATGGGAAGTAGGCTCAATTCGGGATGAGCAGCGGTGAGGATTTCGATTTTTCCAATGAGCTCGGCAATGATGCGCTCGGCATTTTCCTGGTGAATACTGTCCAGCTGAAGGATCAACGCCTGGGTTTGTGCAATCACTTCGACGGCTTCGCGGATGAGCTTTGACCTTTGATGCAACAATACGGTGTCGATGTCGGCCTGGATGCGCTTACGGACCGTGTCTTGAGGGAGTTTTAAGGTGTCTGGTACAGCTACGGACTCTTTATTTGCTTCTACACGATCGACTTGGGTCTCCGCATTGGTACAGGAGACGGACAATACGCTCAGTACGAAGAATACAATCCACTTTTTCATGATTCTTGATGTTTTTTTGTTTACGATTTTATTCAACACGCGATTACTTAACATAATTTATGCCGATAGCTGGGATGGGCACAAAATATCAGTTAATGAAGTGTTTATGTGTCAATATGGCATTTTATAGGAAAAAGCCCTGCTGCAAGATGCGACAAAAAGTCGGTAGCATCGGGTAGTCGATGCCTCAGCGGAAGAGGAACTGGACGGTCTTTAAGACGTCGTCGTGTAGGATGCGATCGTGTTGGAGCGGAGGGATGATTTCTCGGTAGTGGTGGACGTGTTCTTTTAGGTGAGTGGATAGTTGTGCATGGCGGAAGTGGAGGGCTTGGGCGGCGCACATCCACTCGATGGCGATGGTAGATCGCAGGAGGGGGAGCATTTTGTAGAGTTTTAGGCCTGCATGGGCAGCCATGCTGACGTGATCTTCCTGGCCGTTGCTACTGACGATGGAATCATTAGTTGCGGGATGGGCCATCCATTTGAGTTGGCGCACGAGGGCAGCTGCGCTGTATTGGGCGATCATGAGTCCGGATTCGAGGCCGGCATTGGGTGTGAGGTATTCGGGGAGATCGCGTTGGCCGGAGAGGAGGGTAAAGGTTCGGCGCTCGGAGATGTTGGCGACTTCGGAGAGGGCGATAGCCAAGCTATCTAAGGCGATACCCAGGTTTTGAGCGTGGAAGTTGCCGCCGCTGAGGATGCGTCCGTTGTGGGGGTCAAAGATGGGATTGTCGGTGACGGAGTTGATTTCGGTGTGGATGATTTTTTCGCAATGACGCCAGGTGTCGTAGGCTGGCCCCAGTACTTGTGGCACACATCGAAAGGAATAGGGGTCTTGCACGCTATAGCGTAAGCGGGTGGGTAAATCGCTTTGGTCAAGCCAGTGGCGTAGGCGTTGTGCGACCCACTTTTGTCCTTCATGGGGGCGGATGATATGGATGAGTGGGTCTAAAAAGCTCACATCGCACTGGTAGGCCTCGATCGACAGGGCTGCTGTCATGATGGCGACCTCCAAGATTTTATAGGACTCTATCAATGAGGCCACTGCAAGGGCCAAGGTGAATTGAGTGCCGTTGAGCAATGCAAGTCCTTCTTTTGCCCGTAGTTCGATGGGTTGAAAGTCGACATGGTGTGCCTGAAAGGGCCGAACTTGGCCGTCTATCCATATTTCGCCTTTCCCGATGAGGGGAAGACACAAATGTGCCAGCGGAGCGAGGTCACCCGACGCGCCAAGTGAGCCGTATTCGTAGACCACGGGAGTAATGCCTTTGTTGAAGAGCTCTATGAGTTTATGGATAATAAGCGGACGAATGCCCGAATATCCATTTCGAAGGCCGATAATTTTGAGCAGTAACATAAGACGTGATATCTCCTCGGGTACGGGTTCGCCTAAGCCGCAGGCATGGGATAAGAGGAGATTGTGCTGGAGTATGTGCAGCTGTTGTGGCGATATTTGCACATTGCACAACGAGCCGAAGCCCGTGTTGATGCCGTAGTATGCCTTATTTTCACGTTGGAGAAGGGCCTCAAGTTTTTCTCTACTCTCTTGAAGGGTCTGCGTGATACGGGGAGCACAGTGCAGTTGTGCGTTGCGCTTACACCAGCGGTAAAGATCCTCAGCGCTGTAATGCGAATGGTCGATGGTGACGTCCATTGATTTGTGCAATTAAATCGCGTGTCGGCCTCAAAGATAGTGACTTACCAGTAAGGGAGGTACTGCACAATGCGCAAACCCAGGCCATAGGATTGGATGTGAGGTCGGGCGTATTTTTTGCCTGTGAGGTTGATGCGCCAGTCTTTATGGCGAGGATCCAAAAGGCTGAGCTGGTAAATGAGGTAGAGTTCGGCAGCGGTGTAGTCGAGGAGGAAATACCGTACATTTCCATCGATACCGATGTACCATTGTACGGACGACCAAGGACTGGAATTTTGCAAGGACGGATGTTGGTGGAGCAAGAGTTCGAAATCTGGATTGTCGAGGGTAAAAAACTGTGCTGGAGCCAGCACAGTGGAATCTCGAAAGTATTGATCCTCAGTTTGTAGATCGTACTGGTACATCAGCTGTACCCCAATGCCGTACTGCCAGTCCTTACGGTAGGTCTTACTGGGTTGGGTCCACACAAAGGTGTAATGGAGGGGGATGAGGAGGGATTTTTTGCGTATGAAATAGTAGAGGGACTGTGGGGAAGGAGACTTATCCTTGAAATGATATTGCCCAGAGGCATAGCCGAGACCGACCTCTAAGCGGTGTCGGTTGCCGAAATCGAGGCCATAGAGAAGGCTCGCATGGAATGTCGGTCGAATTTTTTGATGGAGTGCATCTTTTCCGAAGTGGTCGAAATTCGACCAACGTGGAAGCTGCACCTGTCCCTGAGCGGCAAAATAGGAATATAGACCACCGGCCTGGGACCACAGAGGCACTGCTGTGAGGGCAAGGAGCCAGAGTGCAATCAGTTGGTGAAGAGACGACGGCTTAAACCCTGAGGATGGGGTCTTCAAATGCACGCTTTGCGGACTGAATGTTACTGCACTTTTTCTGTGGTCGTGCCGACGACTTTGAAGCGCAGACCGATTTCGTCGTTGATGAATTTGTCTTTGAGGTTGTCAAAAAACTTTTTCGACTTGTATTTGATGCCGAATTCGGTTCGGTCGATGATGAAGGGAAGGGATTCGATGGTACAAGTGCGGTCTTGACAGTGGAATTTGATTTTAAATTTAATCGGCTTGGAGATGCCTTTGACAATGAGTGTGCCCGTTACTTCATGGGTTGCGCCGTCTTGATCGTTGTTAAGAGGGGTAATTTTATGGGTGATAAAGCTGGCTCGGGGGTATTTGTCGACTTCGAAGAAGTCTTCGCTGCGGAGGTGGTTTTCGAGTTTTGCTTTCCATTCGCCTTCGAGGTCGTGGTTTTCGATAGTGGTCATGTCGATGACCACTTTGCCGTTGACGAGTTGGCCGTTGAGGACGCCGAATTCTCCATCTTCGATTTTAACGATGCCGTTGTGCGTACCTGTGGGTTTGGACCCTTCCCAGTAGACAAGGCTTTGGGAGGTGTCGATTTTATACGTTTGGACATCCTCCATTTTAATATGGGGGATGTTGCTCACGGCTTCATCTTTGGAGATATGTGCTTTTTCGCCTTTAGGTTTAGTGTCACAGGCGAGCAGGGTAGCTGAGCTGAATGCGATAAAGAGCAGATGGTTTGCTTTCATGTTGATGGCGTTTTGACGTTTTGTATTACTCCAGCATACAACGCCTCGTACTGGGGCAATATTTTATGGATGTGAAAGGCATCGGCACGCTTACGCGCATTGTAGGACATTTGATTGTACAGCTGAGCATCTTGGAGTAATTGCAGGGCGCGTTGGCACATGTGGTCGATGTGGCCGACATCGACGAGGAATCCCGATTTTTCGTCGTCGACGACTTCGGGCACGCCTCCTACGCGGGTGGCTATGACGGGCACTCCCGAGGCCATGGCTTCGAGGAGCACCAGGCCAAAGCTCTCACTTTCGGAGGCATGGAGCATGAGATCGGATGCACTCAGTAGGGCATGGATGGAGTCCATCTTGCCGAGGAAGTGCACGCGATGACAGATTTTGTATTCGCGGCATTTGTTTTCGAGGCTCAGGCGCGTGGGACCATCGCCGACGAGGAGAAGTACAGAGGGTATCGACTTTTGGATGCATACAAAGGCTTCGAGGACGTCTTCGACGCGTTTGAGCGGCCGAAAGTTGGAGATGTGGATGAGGATTCTTTCGCCGTTGGGGGCGAAGTGCTGGCGGATTTTGCGTACGATTTCGGGAGGGGGTGTTTGATGTCGGGAAGGCACGAAGTTGTAGATCACATCGATATGGCGTTGGATACCGAACTTTTGGATGGTTTCGCCTTTGAGGAAGTGGGACACGGCTGTGACGCGGTCGGAGTGCATGATGCCGAATTTTACGACGGGAAAATAGGAGGGATCCTTGCCCGTGAGGGTGATGTCGGTGCCGTGTAGGGTGAGCACCACGGGCACATGACGCTTGTAGTCGCGCAGGATTTGTTTGGCTAAATATCCTGCTGTGGCATGTGGAATGGCATAATGGACGTGAAAGAGGTCGAGCTTTTCATACAATCCGATGTCCACCATTTTACTGACCAGGGCTGATTCGTAAGGGGCATAGTCGAAGAGGGGATACGGGGCAGGTGTGACTTCGTGATAGTAGACGTTGAGGGCATCCGAGTTGAGTCGAGCGGGTCGGTCGTAGCTGATAAAATGTACAGCGTGGCCCTTTTCAGCAAGGGCGAGGCCGAGCTCGGTCGCAATGATGCCGCTACCTCCGTAAGTGGGATAACATACAATGCCGATTTTCAAGCCCTGTCGATTGGAGTTGTTCATAAATGCAAGAGCTTTGATGGTTGTCTATTATAACATTTATCGTTCAAAATGGGGGTACAAGTATCGACTGTTATCCGTTGTATAAAGTGAAATTAATACGACAGGGCCATTGAACATATTTTTTATCACGGTCTTTAAAGAGGTAGACGTCTTTTAGGGAGTGTATGAAATGGCAGTTGGTGTATATCCGTACAGAGCCATCGTTGAAGGAAGAGATGGATCGTCTCCTTCGGGAGGGGCGTTATCCCCATGCGGTGATGTTTTACGGTCCGTCGGGGTCACCAAAGGTCCGCTTGGCCCTGGGGTGGGCAAGTGCATTGCTGTGTCTGGCGGCTGACCAGCGGCGTCCGTGTGGTCGGTGCCGATCCTGCCGACAAATGGAGCAGTTGATGCATCCTGATCTACACTGTGTAGTGCCGGTGCCATCGGGTTATGCCCGTGTGGGAGAAGTGTTGAAATGGTGGACAGAGAGCATTGTCGAACATCCCGAACTACAGCTCACAGAGTGGGTGGACATTCTTCAGTCGCGGGCAAGTAAGAAGAAAGATGCAGAAAGTGCCACCAGTCCTGTGTCAGGGGGTAGCCGGAGGGCGCGTGCCAACATTTCTGCGGAGGCGCTTCTCGATGCGATGGACAACATGTACCTCAAGAGCTATGAAGGTGGGGCAAAGGTGCTCTTTGTGTGGATGCCGGAATATTTAGGCAAGGAAGGCAATCGCTTGCTCAAGCTGGTCGAAGAGCCCCCCGACGATGCGTATATCGTCTTTGTAGCTGAAAAGCTCCATCCGATATTGCCTACACTGCTCTCAAGGGTGTGGAAATTTCGCGTTCCTCCCTATTCGAAGGAGGATTTACTGCATGTGCTGGAGGAGTCATCGGTGGGCGTGGATCATTTCATGGATGTAGAAGGCTTTGACGGGAGGGATTACGAGGGGGTGCGCTATTTTATGCAAGGGGATCATCTGGAATACCTCGAGCGATGGATGGAGGGCATCATGAAGGGGGATCGCCTCTTGTGGCGCAAGGAGGCCGATGCCCTTCAAAGGCGCAGTACGGATGATATCCTTGCCCTGCTAAAAGGATGGCTCTTTGTGCTGCAAAAGGGGCTGGAATGGCGTGCCTCAAGCAAGGAAGGAGCGCATTTTCTCTTTAAAGAGCGGAATATAATTCGCAACTTTGCGGAAAAAGTACCACTTTCGGTGTTAGCAGGAATGCAAAGTGTACTCGAACAGTCCATTGCGGATATTCGGCGCAATGTACAGGTGCGATTGTGGTACATGTATTTTAATCATGAAATGGAGGCCTTGTGGAAGAGTGCAAGGCGTCAAAAAATGATAGCTGAATGAGACAGGACGTACAAGGAGATATATATCGAGTTGAAAAACGCGATGTGCGAAAGGGATGTGGTAAGTCGGGCATGTGCACAGTGCTCGGCTGCACGCGGCTGAGCACTGTCGATTGGTTGAGTTTGTTCGACATCGAGGATCCCGAGCCCTTCGATTGCCACGAGGTGAGTTTTAAAAATGGAGCGACTAAGGGATTTTTTCGCAATGCCCGCAAGCTGGACATCTACACGGGCCAGTGGGTGGTGGTCGATACGGGCAATGGCAGAGATGTGGGCATAGTGACGCTGTCGGGTGAGCTTGCGCGATTGCAGATGAAAAAAAAGGGCATAGCCGAAGAGCATGTCGAGCACAACATCATACGTCACGCTACCGAGCAGGACTTACGGCGCATGGAAGAGGCGCGCCAGCGCGACAAGGAGGCGCTCATCAAGGCGCGCGTGATCATTCGCTCCTTAGGGCTGGACATGAGTTTGGGCGATGTGCAGTATCAGGCAGACTTGCGCAAGGCGACATTTTATTACACCGCTAAGGAGCGCGTCGACTTTCGAGAGCTGGTAAAAAAATTGGCTCGAGAATTTCGTATCAAGGTAGAGATGCGCCAGATTGGGGTGCGGCAGGAGTCGGCACGCATCGGAGGCTTAGGGTCATGTGGGAGAGAGCTGTGTTGTTCGACGTGGTTGACCGAATTTAAGTCGGTGTCTACCTCAGCTGCGCGCTATCAAAATCTCGTCGTCAACCCCTCCAAACTCACAGGTCAATGTGGGAGGCTGAAGTGTTGTCTCAATTACGAACTCGATACTTATTTGGAAGCATTGCTCGACTTTCCCCTCAATGCGGAGGTGATTAAGCTCAAGGAGGGGCATGCGCGCTTGGTGAAGATGGACATTTTTAAAGGCTTGATGTACTATGTCAAGGAGATCGGCGATACGCGCAGCGTCATCACTCCGCTTACTAAGGAACAAGTACGCCAGTTGATCAAGCTCAACGAAGAGGGCATATTCCCGGCCGATTTGAAGGACGAGGCTAAGACGAAAGCCGAAAGACAAGAAGGCAGGCCGAAGACCGCGTTGGATTCCCTTTCGACGGAATTTGTCTTGGAGCTCGATCAGCTCGAAAAGGAAACGCGTTCGCGTACGTCGAAAAAGTCGTCGGGTAAAAAGCAAGCTTCGGGGCAAGAGCAAAAGAAAAAGAGGCGTAGAAGACGCAAACCACCACATAACAAGACGAGAAAAAAATAGTCTATGGAGACAAACTCTTTCGTGTGGAGGCATATCGGACCGAGGCCTTCAGATATTGCCTCCATGTTGGAAGCGTTGGGTTTAGATTCCTTGGAGGCTCTCGTCGACAAGATTGTGCCGGGGGATATTCGCTTGGAGCAGGCCATAGAGCTTCCGCCAGCCATGAGCGAGTGGGAGTTTGCCCATCACATACGTAAGATAGCGGATAAGAATCGCGTGTTTCGTTCTTTTATCGGTCAGGGGTACTATCGCACCATTATGCCGGCGGTCATTCGGCGCAATGTGTTGGAAAATCCGGCTTGGTATACGCCGTATACGCCCTATCAGGCGGAAATTGCGCAAGGTCGATTGGAGGCTATGTTGCTCTTTCAGACAGTAGTGTCGGAGCTGACGGGCTTGCCGCTTGCCAATGCCTCTTTGCTCGATGAAGGCACGGCCGTTGCCGAAGCAGTATTGATGTGCCATCGTCTTGCGACGAAAAAGTATAGGAAACAGCCCCGCAATAAGGTACTCATTGACGAGGGGCTCTTTGATCAGTCTTTTGAAGTGGTAAAGACGAGATGTCGGGCTTTGCAGATCGAATGGCAGTACAGTAACATCACTGAGGATCTCCTCGATGAGCGGTGTTTTGCTGTGGTATTGCAGTATCCCGACAAACACGGCAATGTGCGCAATTACGAAGGAATCATACGTGCAGCACAGGCCAAGGGTGTGTATGTGGTCGTAGCGGCAGATTTGTTGGCGTTGGCCCTGTTAGAGCCGCCTGGGGCATGGGGCGCGGACGTCGTGGTGGGATCTTCTCAGCGTTTTGGCATCCCGATGATGTACGGTGGGCCCCATGCGGCATATTTTGCCACTAAGATGGAATATAAGCGACAGGTGCCGGGGCGCATCATTGGCGTTTCGGTCGACAAACACGGCAATCCCGCTTACCGCATGGCCCTTCAGACGCGCGAGCAGCACATCCGACGCGAAAGAGCCACCTCCAATATTTGTACGGCTCAAGCCCTGCTGGCCACTCTGGCAGCTATGTATGCCGTCTATCACGGACCCCAGGGATTGACCAATATCGCTCGACGCATCCACGCGATGACCGTAGCTCTGTATAAGACGTTGATCGCAAGGGGGCTGAAGGTCGTCAACCGCACATTCTTTGACACCCTCACGGTAGAAGTGTCCGATAGTGCGGTAGTGCAAAAGCGCTCTGCAGAACGAGAGCTCAATTTTTTCTATCGCGACGGCAAGGTTGTACTCAGTCTGGATGAATGCACGACAGCACAAGACCTGCGCGATATCGTATGGTGCTTGACGGGTGAGGAAGCGACAGTAAATGTAGTCGACCATGCAATCGAAATTCCATCGGAATTGCAGCGTGAAGGGGGGTTTTTGCATCAGGAGGTGTTTCATCGCTATCACTCCGAGACGGAGATGATGCGATTTATCAAGCAGCTCGAGACAAAGGATCTCTCGCTGGTGCATGCCATGATACCACTGGGATCTTGTACGATGAAGCTCAATGCGGCTTCGGAGCTTACACCTATCAGCTGGGAGGAATTTGGCGAGATGCACCCGTTTGCGCCGCCTGAGCAGGCCGAAGGATATCTCCAGCTCATTGCTGCGTTGGAGGAATATCTGTGTCGCCTGACGGGATTGGATGCGTGCTCACTGCAGCCCAATTCGGGGGCGCAGGGCGAATATGCGGGATTGTTGGCGATAAAGCGGTACCATCACAGCCGGGGAGAAGGGCATAGAAATGTAGTGTTAATACCTCGCAGTGCCCATGGAACCAATCCTGCCAGCGCGGTCATGGCGGGATTGGAGGTGGTCTTTGTGGATTGCGATGAGAGAGGCAATATCGTCGTAGCCGATTTGGAGGCCAAGGCGGAAGAGCATCGCGACTGCCTCGCGGCCCTAATGGTGACGTATCCCTCGACCTATGGAGTCTATGAGTCAGCTATCCGCCGGATTTGTGCCATCGTGCACGAACATGGAGGATTGGTCTATATGGACGGTGCCAACATGAATGCCCAGCTCGGCATCACTACACCAGCGAAGATTGGTGCTGATGTGTGTCATCTCAACCTCCACAAGACCTTTGCCATACCGCATGGGGGAGGTGGGCCGGGTGTAGGGCCTATTTGTGTCAACAAAAAGTTGAAGCCCTTTTTACCGGGCCATATTTACGCTCCGATGAAGGGAATGTCCAGGGAATGGGCTGTTTCGTCGGCGCCTTTTGGCAGTGCGGGTATCTTGCCGATCTCCTATGCTTTTATACGCCTGATGGGGGCAGACGGTCTCAAATTAGCGGCGCAGGTGGCGATGCTCAACGCCAATTACATGAAGAAGCGGTTGGAAGAAGCCTTTCCCGTGCTGTTTGTCGGAGAAAACGACATGGTGGCCCATGAATTCATCTTAGACCTTCGCCCTTACAAAGACATCGTGCATGTCGAAGATGTGGCCAAGCGCTTGATGGATTATTCCTTTCACGCTCCGACGATATCCTTTCCCGTTGCCAATACCTTTATGATTGAGCCGACGGAGAGTGAGAGCAAGGCGGAAATTGACCGCTTCTGCGATGCCATGCTTCAAATCAAGGAGGAAATTTTAAAAATTGTGCGTGGGGAGTACGATGCAAGAGACAATCCGATCCATCAAGCGCCCCATACGCTGCAAGAAATTGCCTCTGACGAGTGGTCTCACCGTTACACTCGTCGGGAAGCGGCGTATCCCATGGAGGAGTTGAAACACCGCAAGTTTTGGCCATCGGTGGGACGCATCGACAATGCCTACGGTGATCGGCATCTTCAGCCGAGTTGTGGACTGCAGGAGTTATGCGTTTGATGAAGTGTCATGACTGGCCAGGTTGTCGTCACCGGTGCAGCGGGATTTATCGGGAGCTGTTTGATCGCGCATCTCAACCGACATTTTCCTCAGCTCGACATTATTGCGGTTGATGATTTTCGGCGCCCTGATAAATCAGCCAATTATCGCAACGCTCGCGTACTGCGTTTTATACCGCGACAACAATTTTATACCCACCTTCCCGACGGGAAGGGTATTGTAGGTGTCTTTCATCTGGGAGCGCGTACCGATACGATGGAGCGCGATTGGAAGCTCCTCAGCCGGCTCAATCTCGAACCGTCAAAGGTGTTGTGGAGCTGGTGCGCACGGCATTCGATACCTTTGGTGTACGCATCGAGTGCAGCGACCTACGGAGATGGTCGATGGGGCTTTGTCGATCGGCACGATATTGTCGCTGCACTCCAACCACTCAATGCATATGGAAAGAGCAAAAACGAATTTGACAAGTGGGCATTGCAGCAAGCCGAGGCCCCTCCCCATTGGTATGGGGTAAAATTTTTCAACGTCTTTGGCCCTAACGAATACCACAAGGGCCGGATGGCTTCGGTGGTGTGGCATGGCTTTCAACAAATACGGCGCGATGGGGTGTTGCGCCTATTTAAGAGCTATCGCTCGGACTATGCCGATGGCGAGCAATGTCGGGATTTTATCTACGTACGCGATGCCCTGCGGATCATCATTCACCTCTGGCAGATGCGGCCGGCAAGTGGACTGTACAATGCAGGCACAGGCAAGTCGGAGACCTTCAATGCATTGGGAGAGGCCCTCTTTGAAGCGATGGGTGTACCTCCACGCATAGAATATATCGACATGCCTGTGGATGTACGACAGCATTATCAGTACTATACGCGAGCTGATATGACAAAGCTCGGACAAACGGGGTTTGACCTCACTGGTATGATGAGCCTTCGCGAGGCTGTGCGGGAGTACGTTCGAGCATACCTCTTGCGTAGAAGACATTTTTCATAGAAGATTTCGCTGCTGGCGAGACGGACAGAGTAAGAGATGTGGGAATCCGCTGAAAGTATTAACTTTCGGATAGGAAATGTGGACGGATGAAGATTGTTTTTCCCACGGACTTTTCGGATGCTGCGCTACACGCATTTAGTTATGTGCGGGAACTCGCTGAGGAGCTCAATGCGGTCGTATCCTTAGTGCATGTGTACGACATGCCGGTGCTGCAGGGGGATTCGGATTTTCTCAATTTGGAGGAGCTCTTAGAAGAGCGTCGTCAGAAGGCGGAGATGAACTTAAAGGCATTGGCGGGGCTTTTGCCCTTTCACAGGGTGGGGGAGATGCAAGCGGTGTTTGGCATGTTTGTGCCCGATGAGATCGTCGCATTTGCTGAGCAGGTGCGAGCGGATATGATCGCCATGGGTGCCAAGGGCGAACACTCGCTCATCGAAAAAATTTTGGGTAGCGTGACGACGCACACGATGTTGAAGTCGCCTGTTCCGGTGTTGTCCATACCCCACGAGGCGGAGTACCGCGGTGTGCGGCGCATTGCCTATGCTACGGATTTGCATCCGCACTCGTGGGTGCCGCTGGGATTTCTCAAGCAGATCGCCCAAAAGCTCAATGCGGAGATACGCGTCGTGCACGTGCGCACGCCGGATTATCCATCGGATGAGGCCATGCTCGAAGTGCCGGCCAGTGGGGATGAAGCGGTGCAGATGGATATCATCGAGCATGAAGATGTGGAGTGCGCGCTCAACGATTACATACAAAGGGAGCAGATCGACTGGCTGGGGATGTTTATACCGCGCAGGCGATTATGGGAGCGCTTGTTCCACCGGTCGCTGTCGAAGCGCATGTTTTTTCATTCGTCGGTTCCACTCCTGACGTTTCGTGGATAGAGGAGTTTATTTGAGCTCCTGAAGTTGGACGAGTTTGCGGTAGAGGCCGTCCTTTTGTTGAAGGAGTTGGTCGTGGGTGCCGCTTTCGACGATTTTTCCCTTGTCGAGGACGACGATGGTGTCTGCGTCGCGGATGCTGGCCAGTCGGTGTGCAATGATGATCGAGGTGCGCTGATGCATGATATTTTGCAGCGCCTGGCGGACGATTTGTTCGGATTCTGCATCGAGCGACGAAGTGGCTTCGTCGAGGATGAGTAGTTCGGGATTTTTGAGTATGGCACGTGCGATAGTGATGCGTTGGCGTTGACCGCCGGAGAGTTTTGTGCCGCGATCACCGACAACGGTTTCATACCCCTTGTCAAGTTGGCTTATGAAATCGTGGGCGTGTGCAGCTTTGGCTGCAGCCATCACTTCGTGCATGTCTGTCGGACGGCCAAAGGCGATGTTGGCATAGACGGTATCGTTGAGTAGGATGGGCTCTTGACTCACCAGGCCGATGAGTTTGCGGAGATCGCTTCGTCGGATCTGGCGCAAATCGGTGTCGTCGATGTAAATAGCGCCCTGGGTGGGATAGTAAAACTTGAGGAGGAGGTTGATGAGTGTCGTCTTGCCGGAGCCCGAGCTACCCACAATGGCAATTCGCTGACCTTTTTGGATGGTGAGGTCGATCTGATGAAGGGCCTCGGCATCGGTATCGGGATATTGAAAACGCACTCCTTTGAAGGAGATAGTGCGGTGAAAGCCGCGAAAGGGCACCGTGTCGGTATCGTCGCGCTCTTCGGGGAGTCGATAGATTTCTTCGATACGTCGGTAGGCTGCGATGCCCTTTTGCAGAGAGTAATAGGCTGTGGCGAAAGACTTGGAAGGGCTGATGACGTTGTAGAAAGCAAACAAAAAGGCGAAAAAGGCGCCGGGCGACATCTGCCCGTTGAAAACCAACTGGGAACCGTAGGCAATGAGCAAGGCCACCACTACGATTCCCGAAAATTCCGACAGGGGCGAGGAGAGGTCTTTTTTCCGGAGCACGGACTTGAGACGTTGGCGATAGAGGGTGTTCCATCGGTCAAAGATGCGTTTGAGATAGTTCTCGGCGCCAAAGGCGCGGACTACCTGAATGCCCGTGATAGTCTCGTCGGTGATGGCGCTTATCTGGCCGAGCGCCTCCTGGATGTCGCGGGATTGGCGCTTCAATTTGGCCGAGATTCGGTTCATGATCAGGGAGATGAGCATGATCAACACGAGCACAAACAAGCTCAGCTGCCAGCTGAGCAGAAACATGAACAAGAGGCTGCCGAGAAGGACCAGGGGTTCGCGAAAGAGAATTTCGATCACGTTGATGATGCTCCACTCCACCTCGTGGACATCGCTGGTGATGCGCGATATAAAATCGCCCTTTTTTCGGTCGGCGAATTGGTAGAGGGGAAGGAGGAGCAATTTGTCGTACAGTCTGCGTCGTAGATCGTACAAGATACCGCTGCGCACAGGAGCCATGAGATAGAGCGATAAGTAGCGGAAGAAATTTTTGAGGAAAAAACTAAGTACGATGAAGAGGACGATCCACCAGATGGCTACAGAGGGCGGGTACTGCTGTAAGAATCGGTCGAGCTGATAGAGCAGGTGTTGGAGTGCATTAGAAAACTGCAGGGGTTCGGTGGGCGGGGAGACAGCTTCCTTACGCGTTTGAAACAGCCCTTCCATCAGTGGGATGAAGAGGGGGATGTTGATGACCATGAAGAAGGCCATCAGAACATTGGCGAGGATGGCGAGCAATACCTTTTTGGCATAAGGGCGAAGCAGTGTGATGAGCGTGCGCCACATCCCGGATATGCGGTTTACTCTCCTTCAGCGAGGGATTTGAGGTCGAAGTTGTCGATGAAGCTCGTATCGTATTGGCCTTTGATGAAATTGGGATCTTGGAGGAGTTTTTTGTGAAAGGGGATGGTGGTCTTGACGCCTTCGACGATAAATTCGTCGAGGGCGCGTAGCATTTTGCGGATGCATGCTTCGCGGGATTCGGCCTTAGCGATGAGTTTGGCGATGAGGGAGTCGTAATAGGGGGGTATGACGTAGCCGGCGTAAGCGTGGGTGTCTACGCGAATACCGTGTCCTTTAGGGCTGTGGAAGGCTTCGATTTTGCCGGGGCTTGGTCGGAAGTCGTTAGCGGGATCTTCGGCGTTGATGCGGCATTCGATGACGTGCATTTTGGGCGGTGGAAGTCGGTCTTTGCCTTTGATTTGTTGGCCGGCGGCGATGAGGATTTGTTCTTTGATGAGGTCGAGGTTGAGGAGTTCTTCGGTGACGGGGTGTTCGACTTGGATACGGGTGTTCATTTCCATGAAATAGAAGTTGCCATCTTTGTCGAGGAGGAATTCGACGGTTCCGAGGCTTTCGTAACCGATGGCTTTGCCTGCTTTGACAGCGGCTTCGCCCATTTGTTTGCGTAGTTTTTTGGTCAATATGGGAGAGGGGGATTCTTCGAGGAGTTTTTGGTGGCGTCGTTGGATGGTACAATCGCGTTCGCTGAGGTGGATGACATTGCCGTATTGGTCGCCGGCGATTTGTATTTCGACGTGTCGCGGTTGTTCGATGTATTTTTCGATGTAGAGGCCGCTATTTCCGAAGGCGGCTTGCGCTTCTTGCTGGGCGATATTCCACTGGTCTTCGAGTTGGTCGGCGGAATGGACGATGCGCATGCCTTTTCCGCCGCCTCCGGCGGTTGCTTTGAGGATGATGGGATAGCCGATTTCTTCGGCGATGCTTTTGGCTTGTTTGAGGCTTTTGACCACGCCTTTAGAGCCGGGAATGACGGGCACGCCGGCTTTTTGCATAGTTTCTTTGGCGGTGGCCTTATCTCCCATCTTTTGGATCATCTCTGGAGTGGGGCCGATGAATTTTATGCCGTAATCGCGGCAGATTTCAGCAAATTCGGCGTTTTCGGCGAGAAATCCGTATCCCGGATGTAGTGCATCGGCATTGGTGATTTCGACGGCCGTCATGATTTTGGGCATGTTGAGATAGGATTCGGTGGCTGGAGGTGGGCCGATGCAGATGGCTTCGTCGGCGAAGCGCACGTGGAGGCTATCGCGGTCGGCTGTAGAATAGATGGCCACCGTGTTGATGCCCATTTCCCTGCAGGTTCGTATAATCCGCAGAGCTATTTCCCCGCGGTTGGCTATGAGTATTTTTTTAAACATGTACACGGCTTTTTAATAGGCCGATCAATCCGGCTCTACCAAAAACAACACCTGGTCGTATTCGACGGGTGTAGCATCTTCGACGAGCACCTTGACGATGGTGCCGCTGACTTCCGACTCAATTTCGTTGAAGAGTTTCATCGCCTCAATGATGCACACCACATCTCCTTTTTGGATTTTGTCGCCCACCTTGACGTAGGGCGGTTTGTCGGGTGCGGGGGCGCGGTAGAAGGTGCCCACCATGGGGGATCGTATTTCGAGGTATTCTTTTTTGTCGGCCTTGTCGCCCTCGCCTTTTTGCTCTTTTGGTGGCGGGGTTTCTGCTGGACTTTCAGCAGGTGTAGGCATAGTGGTGGGGGGCATGGCCGGGACGATGGTGGTTTGTGCTTTGCCCTTTTCTTTGGAGTAGTGTTTAGTCCGAACGAGGATTTCGAAGTCTCCCTTTTTATAGCGGAATTCCTTGAGTTCGCTTTTGTTGAGGAATTTGAGTAGTGCGAGGATGTCTTGCAAATCCATGGTACGACGATTGTTTTTGAGGCTTCAAAGATAACAACACTGCAATGAACATGCCGACTGATACGCTGTTGGGCCTACGGGGCTCGTAGGCTGGTTTTGCTTTGTGGCGATCGACTTTTTGGGAGATGCTGATGTAGCACTCAGGATTTGACGCGCTCGTAGTATTCTCCCGTCTGGGTATTGATTTTGACGTAATCTCCTTCGTTGATGAAGAGGGGCACTTTGATGGTAGCACCTGTTTCGAGGGTGGCGGGTTTCATTGCGTTGGTGACGGTATTGCCCTTATCCCCTGGCACGGTTGATTGGACTTGTAGGATGACGTATTGGGGCAGCTCGGCCATCAGAGGACGCTCGTTTTTGGCATCGAAGAGTACATCGATGATTTCGCCTTCTTTGAGAAATTGGGGGCTGGAGATGAAATCTTCGGGCAGCGAAATTTGCTCGTAGGTTTCGTTGTCCATGAAGTGATAGCCGCTATCGTCGTTGTACAAAAATTGATACTTGCGTCGCTCGACGCGTACGGGGTTGATTTTGTGGCCAGCGGGAAAGGTATGGTCGATGATTTTTCCGCTGGTGAGGCTTTTGAGTTTGGTTCGGACAAAGGCATTGCCTTTGCCGGGCTTGACGTGTAGGAATTCGAGTATGGTGTAGATGTCGTTATTGAATTCGATGCAGAGGCCTCGTCGGATGTCGGAAGTTGTAGCCATGGTGAAATTTTGCGCAAAAATAGGATTTTTCTTCGTGAAGCGCTTATTGTTGCAGTTGGGCGCGGAAGAGGTCGATAAATTGTTTGAGAGGCATAAAACCTTTGTCGCCCTGTCCTTGGATGCGTACGGAGACTCCTCCTTGGTCTTCTTCTCTTTGGCCGCAGATGAGGATAAAGGGAATTTTTTTCAGTTCGCTTTCGCGTATTTTTTTGCCCATGGATTCGCTGCGCTCGTCGACGTAAGCGCGTATGCCCTGTGCTTGAAGCTCGTGGAGTACGCTTTTGCAGTAGGGAATAAAGGGGTCACTGACGGGGATGAGGACGACCTGGTCGGGGGCGAGCCATAGAGGCAGCTTGCCGGCGGTGTGTTCGAGCAGGATGCTGATAAAGCGTTCGAGAGAGCCAAAAGGGGCCCGGTGGATCATGACGGGGCGGTGTGGTTGGTTGTCGGCACCGATGTATTCGAGGTTGAAGCGCTCGGGGAGGTTGTAATCCACTTGGATGGTGCCGAGTTGCCACTGTCTGCCGAGGGCATCGCGGACCATGAAGTCGAGTTTGGGGCCGTAGAAGGCGGCTTCACCGGGCATGTGCACGGCTTCGATATCGAATTGTCGCACGGCCTCGATGATGGCCTGCTCGGCCTTTTGCCAGTTGTCTTCGGAGCCAATGTACTTTTGAGGATTGTCTGGGTCGCGCAGGGAGATTTGTACGGTGTAGTTTTTAAATCCCATTTTGTCGAGTACGTGGGTGGTGAGTTCGAGTACGTTGAGGAATTCGCTTTGGAGCTGTTCGGGGGTACAAAAGATATGGGCATCGTCTTGGGTAAAGCATCGCACGCGCGTCAGACCGTGTAGCTCACCACTTTGTTCGTAGCGGTAGACGGTGCCGAATTCGGCTATGCGAAGGGGGAGTTCACGATAGGAACGCGGTTTGGAGGCATAGATTTCGCAGTGGTGGGGGCAGTTCATGGGCTTGAGGAGGTATTCTTCGCCTTCGTCGGGAGTTTTGATGGGGCGGAAGCTGTCTTTACCGTATTTATCCCAATGACCGGAGGTCTGGTAGAGCTCTTTTTTGCCGATGTGGGGTGTGACGACGAGCTGGTAGCCGCGTTTTTGTTGTTCGCGGTGGAGGAAGTCCATGAGTTGCTGGCGGACGACGGTGCCGCGCGGCAGCCAGATGGGTAGTCCTGCCCCGACGCGTTGGGAAAAGGTAAAGAGTTCGAGTTCTTTGCCGAGCTTGCGGTGATCGCGCTTTTTGGCCTCTTCGATGCGGTGAAGGTATTCTTGGAGGAGCTTTTGTTTGGGGAAGCTGATGCCGTAGACGCGTGTCAATTGCGGGCGGTTTTCGTCGCCTCTCCAATAGGCGCCGGCCACTTTAGTGAGTTTGACGGCTTTAATCAAACCGGTATGCGGGATGTGTGGGCCTTTGCAGAGGTCGGTAAAATTGCCCTGTGTGTAGAAGCTAATTTCGCCGTCCTGGAGTTCTTCGAGGAGTTCGAGTTTGTAGGGGTCGCCTTTTTGCTTGAAATAGGCGATGGCTTCCTCTTTGGGCACTTCTCTGCGCAGGTAAGGCACTTTGCGGCGGGCGAGTTCGAGCATTTTCTGCTCGATCTTTTCGAGATCGTGCGCCGAGAGTGTGCGATCGCCTAAGTCGACGTCGTAGTAAAATCCCTCCTCGATCGGAGGGCCGATGCCAAATTTGACGCCTGGATAGAGTGCTTCCAGAGCTTCGGCGAGCAAGTGCGCCGAAGAGTGCCAAAAGGCATATTTGCCGCCGGAGTCCTCCCAGGTGAGGAGTTTGATACGGGCATCTTCCTGGATGGGACGCGTGGCATCGATGATTTGGCCGTTGACCTCGGCGGCGAGCACTTTTTTAGCGAGCGCGGGGCTGATGGATTCAGCGATTTCTAAGGCCGTGACGCCCGCGGGAAATTGTTGGGTACGTCCGTCGGGAAATTGTATGGTGATTTTTTCCATTTCGGCAAGTTCGATAGCGGTACAAAGGTAACCATTTCATACATCGGAGAAAAGCCGCCGCGTGTTCGTTGTGGGCGGGATATTTTATTGGGGTAAGAACTCAGGGTTGTTTAAAAAGGAGGTGTCGGTGAGTGTTTTGAGGAAGGCGAGCAGGGCCTTTTTTTCGTAGGGTGTGAAGTGTTTTCCCCCTTGAGGAAGGGCTTTCATCAGGGGATCCGCGAAGGGCGAATATTGGAGGCCTTCGCTGTAGAAGTCGATGACTTCCTCGAGTGTGGCAAAGCGCCCGTCGTGCATATAGGGGGCGGAGCGTTCGATATTGCGCAGGGTGGGCGTTTTAAACTTGCCGCGATCGCTGCGTTTGCCCGTAATTTTTTCCAATCCGAGGTCGGAGGGTACACTGTCGAGGGCGTTGTTGTGGAAGGCATTGTCGGTAAAGAGCAGACCACTGTGGCAATGGAAGCAGTCGCCCCTTTCGCTGTAGAAAAGGTCGTAACCGTCCTGTTCAAGGGGTGTGAAAAACACCTTGCCCTGTAGGGCGAGGTCGAAGCGGGAGTTGCCCGAGATGAGGGTGCGTTCGAATTGGGCAATGGCTTTGACCACGTGGTAGCGCGTGATTTCGGTTGTGCCAAAGGCGCTGTAGAAGAGTTTGGGATAGACGGGATGGCGCTGGAGACGTCGGACAACTTCCTCCCAGGTGGCGGCCATTTCGTCGGGATTTTCGACGGGGTGTAGTGCTTGTTCTTCGAGACTGGACACACGTCCATCCCAGAAGAGCTTTTTCATCCAGCCCGCATTGATAATGGGGGGAGCTTGTCTTGTACCGATAGCGCCAGTAATGCCGAGGGAGAAGCGCCTGTCGTCGGAAAAGGAGTGTTCAGGCTTATGGCAGTCTGCGCAGCTCTGAGTGCTATCGCCCGATAGAATGGGGTCAAAAAACAGCTTCTTGCCGAGTGCGATGCCCTCTTTGGTGAGGGGATTGTCGTCGGGGATTTCCATGATGGGAAAGCCTTCGGGTATTTGAAGCGATACGTAGGTGGGTTTGTAGGGCGGAAGGGTGTCGTTTTGGTCGGGAGTGACCTTTTCTTTTTTGTTGCAAGCGCTAAAGAACACAGGGGTGATTATGAGGGATAGAGCAATTAGCCCGAAGATACTTGCTTCGAAGAAGCGCTTCATTGCCGCGTGTTTTGCTATTTGTCTGTAAGATTGGCAAGCCGAAAGACGGTAGAACCGTTGTCGCGCAAGACTTCCTGGGCTGCTTGATTGGGCATAATAGCGGGTCCGTAGTACTCAAAGTCGAATACATGGGGGTTTTGAATCCACTCCTGTAGGTCCATGATGATGTCGACATTCCAATCGTTGCCCTTGATGTGCATTTTATGAGGGAAGGGCAGAGTGACGACAAAGGAGTTGTCGTTGCCCCAAGTGGGCCCAGCGTGGAGGTTGAAGGGTTTGGGGAGCGCGTTGTCGTCGGTCTTATACATACCTTCGTACTGCATGTAATGGAAGCCGGGATCTTTGAGTGGGTCGGTGGTATCGCCGAGTTGTTTGGGCCAGTACATACTCTGGTAGGCCACGGTGTTGGGCAGGAAGGACTTGTGATTGTTTTCTGCTGAGAGTCCAAAGCGAAAGGATATGCTGTCGTACCTGCCTTCGGGTACGAGGTTGAGCTGGAGGGCTAAGGATGTGGTATCGTGGATGTCGATGAGATGGCCGGAGTTGTACAGGAGAGACTCTCCGTTTTTGTACAAGACGAATTCGGATAGGATGTATCGCAAGTTGGAAACGCTGTAGCGATAACCCGTAGGAGCGCGGTAGATGAGGGTGTCTGTGCGGAGGGGCTGGTCATCGACCGTGTGTTTGAAGTGGAGAGTAAGCGTACCGGGCTGGGCGGGTTTGTTGCAAAATTGAGCAAGGACTCCTACCGCAAGGAGAAGCCCTATAGAGCACCACTTTCCCCAACGCATCGTGGAAGGCGTTTGCATAATGGACTTTTTCTAAAAACGCCGTGCGGTGAGTCAATATTTTTGCGTTTGCAGCTCGAAAAGTTGATTAACTCATTTTAATCTCTGTAGAGTTCGATGAGTTTTCGAATGTTTTCATCTCTTTGGAGCTTAGGGTGTAAAAGGAGAAATTTATCACCCAGCTCTGGCTCTGTTTGGATGAGATCGCACAGGGTAAGCCACCCTTTTTGATAGGTATCTTTTTGGAGCAAGTCAAGGGCTGCGGAGCGCATGGTGAGTTCGACGCCGACTGTGTGTTGTTCGGCAGTATGTAGGGTTTGTTTTGCGCGATCGAAGAAGTTGTGACGCAGGTAGAAGTCGATGAGTTCAGCCCAATATTGCGGCTCATCTGGTATATTGGATGTAGCCTGGAGGTAGTACTTTTCGGCGATTTTGTAGGCTTTGAGTTTTTCGTACGCTTTGGCCAGTCCGAGCAAGTAGGTTTCGTCGATCCAGTTGGAGGCGAGTGCTTTTTTGAAATAGTGGATGGCCTTTTTATACTGTCCTTTGAGGAAATGCACTTTACCTGCAAAGAAGAGGATTTTGTCGTATTCGGGATCGAAGCGGAGGTATTTGTCGATCCACTGCTGCGCCTCGGATAGTCGATGGAGTCGAATTAAGATATCGACGAAATTGGCAAACGCCTCCTCTTCCCATTCAAAGGTATGGAAGATGTATCGATATACTTCGGCTGCTCTTTTGAGGTGGCCTTGTTGGTAGAGCAATTCGGCATAGTCGAAGTAGGCATCTTCATAATAGGGGTTGATGAGGGTGGCGAATTCCAGTGCTTGGAGCGCATCGTCGTATTGTGCCAAGGAGGCATAGGCCTGTGCTAAGTTGTACCAGGCCAATTCGTTGTAAGGAGCTTTTTCAATGAGATAGAGATGGAGTTGTATGCTTTCTTCGTATCGTTTCGACAATTCTACATTGAGGCCGATCTTTTCAAGAGCTTCTTTGTCGTATGGATCTCGTTCAAGCATGCGCTTGAGGAGATGAAACATCAAGTCAAAATCCTTCATAGCTTTTATAGCAATTTTGGTTAGATGGATAGAGAAGCAATCGTTCATGGGAGGCAAGCCCTTGTAGCTCGCCGCAATCGGCATAATGGGCTATACACTTTGCGGGTATTTGTTCGTCTCTTTATACCCTTCATTGTGCTGATGTACGCATACTTCCCAGCTGGTTGAATCGCATGGGTTCATCAGCACGTTTGCGCGTGTAAAGTTACGTACACTCTTTCAAATGTGGATGGGATTTGATGGATAAAATTTGATATATGAAGAACAGTTAATGCATTGTCTGTTGAGCAATAGCTCACTCCCATATATTTTTTCACAGAAAGCGTGATTGAAATTTTGAAAATAAAATGACGAAAAGCACAAAAAAATAAAAAGGCCTCACGAGGAGGCCTCTCAGGAGGTAGACCCACCAGGATTCGAACCTGGACTGACGGAATCAAAATCCGGAGTGCTACCGTTACACTATGGGTCTACGCGAGTTTTTTGCGATGCAAAGTTACATCTTCCAACCATCACATACAAAGCACGCAGGGGGGTTTTGTTTTAAATTGTTGAATTATACAACAAAAATTCAGGAGATTTTTCGATAGATGGAGGGGAGATGGCGCCCTAATTCGTTGTAATCCAAGCCGTAACCGATGACGAAGTCCGGAGGTATTTCAAATCCGACGTAGTCGATCGCTAAGGGTTTTTGCAGCATGGTGGGTTTGAGCAGGAGGGTGCAAATACGTATGGATTGGGGTTGGAGCCCCTGTAGGGCGGGCAGGAATGCGCTCATAGTCTTGCCGGAGTCGATGATGTCTTCGACGACGATGATGTCTTTGCCGCGCAGCATGGGGTCGAGGGGTCCGGAAAAGACGACTTCACCGGTAGAGGTAAAGCCTTTATAGGAGGAGAGTTTGATAAAGCTCACCGTGGAGGGGATGTTGGCTTCGCGAATCAAGTCGGCCATGAAGACGAAAGCTCCGTTGAGTATACCAAGGAAGACGGGCGTTTTGTCGCGATAGTCGTGTCGGATATAACGGCCGAGGGCAGCCACTCTTTGGCGGATCTCTTCAGCTGTGATGCACTCTTCGAAGAGGTAGTTGTGTATGCGGATGCGCTTATTCATTTGTGGGGGTGTTAGGGGGGGTGAGGTAGCGGTCTAAGAGGTAGACGAGGCTGGTCATGGCGGCGGCGCCTGCTTTGAGTTCTCTGGGGTGTACGGCTTCGAAGACGTCGATGGGGGTATGGTGGTATTTGAAGTATTGATGGGGCTGGGGTCGCAAGCCGAAGAGCAGGGTGCCGAAGGGTTTGAGTTTGCTGACGTCGGCGCCGCTGCCACCTTTTCGTATGAGCAGATCCAATTGGAGCAGGTGGGGAGCGATGACCTGTTGGAGGATCGAGTCGTAGTAGGGTTGGAGTTGGGGTTGAGCGTCCCAGTGGAAGCCTACGGGGGCGAAGCCGCCGGCGTCGGATTCGATAGCGGCGAGGTGCACTTCACCACTTGTGCGTACGCTATCGGCATAGGCCCGTGCGCCCCCGCCGCCGTTTTCTTCATTCATATAGGCTACGAAGCGGATGGTATGGCGAGGTGTGTAATCGATGGCGACGAGGGTTTGAAGGACCTGCAAGGCCTGTACGATGCCGGCTCCGTCGTCGTGGGCGCCTTGGCCGTTGTCCCATGCATCGAGATGACCGGCTACTACGATAATTTGGTTGGGGTAGGTGCTGCCTGTGATTTCGCCGATGACGTTGTAGGAGCGACGGGGGCCGAGGTTTTTACTGCTGGTGCGGATGCGAGCCATGATGCTCCCGCGCTGGCGGATGAGTGCGCTGAGGCTGTCGGCGTCGAGTGTGCTGATGGCGATTGCAGGGATGGCCTTTTCGCCTTCGCGGAAGATGGTGACGCCCGTATGGGGTATGTCATCTAGATAGTGGGTCATGCTGCGCACGATGGCGCCCACTGCGCCGTAGCGAGCGGCTATAGCGGGGCCGCGTACACGCTGATCGACTGCCTGGCCATAGGCGCGAAACGGGGAGACCTCGCCTGCATCCATGGGGCGGTTAAAGAAGACGATGCTCCCCTCGAGGGCCTGTCTACCCAGTCGCTCGAGGTCATCCAAGCCGTAGACTTCTTGTACTACCGCGGTTATGCCTTCGGCGGGAGTAGACGGCGAGCCTCCGAGGGTCGTACAGTCGAGCGATAGCGGCGTATCGCCATCGTAGACGATCACTTCTTCAATGCGACCGCGCACCCAATAATTGGGAATGGAGCAAGGCTGAAGACGTGCGTGGACCTTTGGCAGCGTGTCTACGATTTCATACACATAGCGAATGGCGCTATCTGCAGCAGGAGAGCCCGCCAATCGTCCACCGATTTGTGTCAGGCCTTTAAGCCATTGGTGGCAATCGCCCGACAGGTAGATGTGGCGGTGTATTTGACGGAGTTTTTGGATTTCGCCTGGGTTGAGCTCTTGGCTCGAAAGGTGTATCGAGGCAATCAAGGCTACAAATAAGGTGCTAATCAGGTATTTCTTTGACATAATTTATGCATTTAGCAGTCGGCTGGACAAAGATACGCATGAAATTTGCATGGGTTGAGTGACGATATTGGGTCTGACTGCGTTGATAGGATATGGCACTACATCGACTTGGAGTACTGTTTGTGGTTTTGCTCTGTGTAAGGGCCAGCGGTGCTGCGCAGAGCGGGATTAATTTAAAATTTGGTTTGAGCTATCTCGAGACTCAGGCGTTGGATCAGAAGAGTGGAGCGGGTACGTATTACGGTTGGCATGTGGCTGTGGCGGGACGTTTAGGCAAGTATCGCTTTTTTGTCAATCCCGTGGTGCGGTATACGAGTTATGATCTCAGTGCGAAGGCCGATATTTCGAAGTTGTGGAAGGGCACGAACAAGCTGCAATACCTCAGTGTCGCTACGCTTGGGGGATGGAGATTGATACGGTCGCGACCCTTTACCCTGCGACTGCATGGAGGGGTGGATCTGGATTTTTTAATGGATGTGACGGACAACAAGTACGGACTGACGGCGGAGGATTTTGAGGATTTGCATTTTCAGGGTGTGGGGGTAGTGGGTTTTGATGTGTATTGGTTGACGATAGACCTGAAGTTTTCGCAGGGGTTGAGTCCTCGACGCAAGGGGGTGCGTGATGATTCTACTGCCCTGGAGCTGTCAATGGGGTTTTTCTTTTAGTAGTTCGACAGAGGGGTTCCAGCAGATTTGTTCGAAATCGATGACGCGGTGGTTGCGTATGCGTACGCCTTCGCTTTCCAGTAGGGATTGCATGAGCGTGGGGGTGGCAAAGGCGTGTCGTCCCGTCAGTTCTCCTCTGGCGTTGACGACGCGGTGGGCGGGGATGTCGGAGGGATTGGCGTTTTTGAGGAGGTTGAGGGCTTTGCCGACCATTCGAGCGGAGGGTATGCCGAGGTATTGGGCGATCAATCCATAGGTCGTCACTCTGCCTTTAGGGATGAGGCGCACGATTTCATACACTGCTTCGTACCAGTAGAACGATTTCATACAGGAGAAGGACCTTTAGGTAGTCTTTTTTTCCTGTTGGCGAAGAGGTATGCGAGAAAGCTAAAGGGTTTTCGGTTTTGGAGATAGTGAGGGTCGTCTTGGTGGGCGTAGGCTTCGCGTTCGAAGCAGATGTGGCGGTAGGCCGTGTGGAAGTTGCGGTGGTAAGTGAGGCGCAGGAGGAATTCGAGTACGTACCAGAGGAAGAAGGGGAGGAATAGGAGTTCGAGTTGTTGGCGGAAATGGATGCGTTCGTGGTTGACGAAGGAGGGATTGGCGAGGAGGGAGCGGTCTTTGAGGAGGACGACAGGGCCGAGGGTGATGGCGGAGACGAAGGCGAAGCTAAGGGGCTGCAGCCAGCGGGGCCAGGTGAGGAAAAGGGGCACGCGCATGGTGCTCAGTTTTCCTGTTTGAGGTTGAGGTTGAGTTGGGCACTGACGATGGGCATGTATTTCTGGTAGACGGGCGAATCTTCGCCGAGGTACTGGAGGATGTTGAACACTTCGAACAGCGCTCTGGTGGTGAATTGCACATCCATTTCGAAGGATTGGAGGTCTTCGTCGTCGAGGGATTGGTAGAATTCGAGGTCTTGGATGAGGTTGTCGATGAGGTCGGGCAGGTAGGTTTCGATGGTTTGGCGGTCGCCTGCTCTCATAAGTTCGTTAAAGAAGCTGACGGTTTGGTAGTCGAAGGGGAAATTCATGTTGGGGAATGCCTCGAATTGTTTTTGGATGAGTTTGATGGCTTTGTCCTTTTTGCCTTCGTCGATGAGCTCCATGGCGACGCGGAGCATGACGTATTTCATGGCTTGTACGGAGGGCGCATAGCTTGGATTGACGTAGGTGTCGTATTTATCGAAGTTGCCCCATCGGAATTTATTCATGATGCGTTTGTAGACCAGGTCGGTATCGACGTGTCCGAGGCCGAAGACGCTCAGATCGCGACGTGGTTGGTCGGTTTTGACGGCTGTGATGCGGAAGGCCAGTCCTTCGAGGCGCAGGTAGGGTTGGAGGCCGAGCATTTGTCGTTCGCGGACGGTGATGGCGAAGTAGATGGGTCGGTCCCAGATATTGGAGCCAATGATGTCCATGACGGCGATTTCGTCTTTACGCAGGTAGGGGATGTTGCCGAGGTTGAGCCAGATTTTGTCGGCGATGCTGTCGGTGGGTCGAGCCATGCCGAGTTCGATTGCACGTTTTTTGTTGACGGGGATGTAGATTTTGCGGGTGGGGAGGAAAGTTTCGACTTGATCGCCGTAACGTGTAGAGACGGGATTTCTTTGGGCCAGATGTCTCAGGACGCGGTCGATGGGCCAGGGTTTTTCATTTTTGATGAGGCCTTCGGGGAAGGGGACCATATTGCGTTTTTCGCCGACGTATGCCTCGGCGGGGATGGTTAATTTGATTGGGGGCGATTCGTTGACTTTGCGGCGCATGGAGTTGATATACCAGTCGACGGCGATGAGGCTGAGGTTGATGACGCGCACATCGCGTCGGATTCCTTCTACTTCTTGGGCGTACCAGAGGGGATAGGTGTCGTTGTCGCCGTAGGTGAAGAGGATGGCGTTGGGTGAGAGGGATTCGAGGAAGTTAATGGCGTAGTCTCTTGCGGCGTAGTGGCCGCGTCGGGAGTGGTCGTCGAAGTTTTCGACTCCCATGATGGTCGGAGCGGAGAGTGCGAGGAGCGTACTGACGAGGGCGACGGTATGGGGTTGTTGGACGTATTTTTTGAGGAAGGCATAGAGTGCGGCAGCGCCAATGCCCACCCACATGGCAAAGGTGAAGAACGAGCCGGCTAAGACGTAGTCGCGTTCGCGGGGCTCATTTGGTGGTTGGTTGGAATAGATGATAATGCCAATGCCGGTAATGATAAAGAGAGCGAGGATGGCGTAGAATTCCTTTGGGCTCTTGCGGTACTGGAACCACATGCCCAGCAGGCCGAGCAGGAGGGGTATGAAATAGTAGGTGTTGCGGGAGGGGTCGTTTTTCATGCGGTCGGGGAGCTTATCCATGTTGTAGAGGTGCCATTCGTCAATGGGTTTGATGCCACTGAGGTAATGGCCATTTTTGAGGTCCCACGGATAGAAGCCCTGCTTGCCGTTTTGTCGCCCGACGAAGTTCCACATGAAATAGCGCCAGTACATCCAACCGAGCTGATAGCGGAGGAAGAAGCTGAGGTTGAAGGCCATGGTGGGCTTTTTGTTTTCGGAGGTGTTCCACATGCGGTAGATTTTGGGTCGATTTTGGTCGGTGTGGGAGATGCGCGGGAAGAGCATTTTATCTTTATCGCTGTATTCGTAGCTGAGTTTGTGATCGACGACTTCGTAGTGGTCCCCTACTCTTCCGTAGCGCGGTTCGCTCTTGATTCCGATGGGTTTGGCTTCGTAGTGTGGACCCCACAGGAGCGGTCGTTCGCCGTACTGTTCGCGGTTGAGGTAGGACAGTAGGCGCATGGGTCCGTACGGTTCGCTCATGTTGATGGGGGGATTGGCGTTGGCTCGGAGCACGACCATTCCATAACTGGTGTAGGCCAATATCATCAGGGTGGCGGCCATCATGGCAATTTGCAGCAGGTGGCTCTTTTTGCGGTGAGCCAAGCGGAATCCCCAGAGCAAGAGGCCGCCGATCACTATTATGACGAAGACGATTCCACTGTTGAAGGGCAAGCCGAGGGTGTTGACCGCAAAGAGGTCGAATTTAGACCACAGCCAGGGTATTCCAGCGATAAGGAATTTTTGTATAAAAATAATGCCCGCCGTGCCGAGGAGGCCCGCAAGCGCATATCCGACGAAGCTGTGCTTTTCAAAGCGCTTGAAATAGTACAGGATGCTGATGAGAGGTAAGGTGAGCAAGCTCAACAGGTGCACGCCAATGCTCAGGCCGATGAGGAAGAATGCGAGGACGAGGTATCGATCGTGTTCTCTGTCGTCGGGAAGGTCGTACCACTTGACGGCTGCCCAGACGGTGGCCGCGGTAAAGAAGCTCGAAAGTGCATAGACTTCTCCTTCGACGGCGGAAAACCAGATGGAAGTGGCAAAAGCCGAAGTCAGTCCAGCGACAAGCCCTGCACCTGCACTGATGAGGCTATCGGCCAGGGTGGGTTCTTTGATACGCCCGACCAGTGCGATTTTCGTCAAAATGACCGTCGTCAGAGCGACAAACATCGCCATAAAGGCGGTAGCCGTGGCCGACATGAGATTGACGGCTACCGCGATGTGGGAGGGATTGTCCGAAAGGAGATCCCCAAGCCAGGCGAAGATGCGACCTATCATGAGAAAAAGCGGTGCACCTGGCGGATGCACCACTTCGAGTTTGTATGCCGCTGAGATAAACTCTCCGCAATCCCATAGGCTTACCGTGCTCTCTACCGAAAAGTAGTACACAATGGCGGCGATGGCAAAGGTGAGCCATCCGGCTATATTTTTCAATGTCTTATAACTCAACTGCATACGGTCACTCTTTTGTTTGGCTTGGTTTGTAACGCTAGCGATTTCAACAAATTATGAATATGTCGCACCGATTTTCCTCTTGTAAATGTCTGTGCTGTACAAATGTTCGAACAAAAGTAGAAGATTTATGCTAATTACGCTGTGATGCGTGCCCTCAAGGTATGTTGTTCATGGGTATCTTTGCGCCTGTTATGGATTTTTTCCGATACTTGCTCATCCTGGGTCTGGCTGTCGGTATGGGCGTATTGCTCTTGGGTGTCGTGCCTCAGCGCATTGATGAAGAGATGACTTTTTTGCAGTCTTGTGACCGCGTGCGGGCATGGGTGGAGGATCCTGAGCGATGGTCGAGGTGGTGGGAGGATCTCGAAGGGGTGCATCGCAGCGAAGACGGTCGATATGAGGCTACCATAGCGGGGTCAGGTCAAGTAGTGCGCATCGAAAAAGTTGAAAGTAGGGATAAAATCGTGCGCTATACGGTGGAGCGGGAGAATGAGCGGATCACGTATTTTTGGCGCTTTGGCGAAGAGGGCAATCACTGTGTTGTCGAGGTATTGATGGAGATAAGGTCGAATACGCTACGGGGACAATTGGCTCTGGCATGGAATCGCAAGGAGCGGAAGGAGCATCTCGAGGAGCAACTCACTACATTACAGCGCGTGTTGTACGAGCAGCCCGTGCTTCCTCAAAAAAAGTAGCCTTCAGACTGGGAATCCGAAGGCTATACGACCATTTGGCTTTACTGGGCGAAACCAAACAGTGCAGCGTCTACACTTATATAGACTACCGAAATGGGAAAAACGCTGCCTGAGGGGTGCAATTTTTTTTAAAATTTTTCGGGTGAGCTGTATTGAATACGTCCGTCGACGATGGTGTAGAGCACTTTCGTGTTAGGAATGCTGTCGACGGGGCAGGTAAGGAGATTTTGGGACAGGATGACGAGGTTGGCCCTGAAGTGGGGTTGTATTTTGCCGATGTTGTTTTCTTTAAGGGCTCGGGCGTTGCCAGCGGTATAGAGGTGTAAGATTTCATACCGCTGCATGGCTTGTTCGGGGAAGAAGGTAGTGCCGTCGTCTCTGCGTCGGCGTGTCACTGCTGCGTAGATGTTTTCGAAGGGGTTGATCTCTTCGACGGGCACGTCGGTACCGATAGCGAGTTGGGCACCTGCATCGAGAAGGGAGCGCCAGGGATAGGAGTACAGGCGAGCGCGACGTGGGCCGAGGCGCTTAACGACAAAAGGGGCGTCGGAGGTACAGTGAATGGGCTGTACCGAGGCGATGACGCCCAGTTGGGCAAATCGAGGGATGTCTTCGGGGAGGATATGTTGGGCGTGTTCGATGCGCCAGTAGTGGTGTTTGGGCAGGAGGCACTGCGCTTGCCACGCTTCGATGAGGTTGAGCATCACGTGGTTGGCGCGATCACCAATGGCGTGAACGCACAATTGGAGTTGGTACTGTGCACAGAGCTCGGCGAGTTTTTGTATGCTGTCCGGAGGTGTGGTCACCTGACCGGTATCGGTTGGGCGGTCGGCATAAGGTTCGGTCAGCCATGCGCCATACGAGCCGAGTGCACCGTCGAGGAAAGCCTTTACGCCCTTGACCTTTAGATTGGGCGTACCCTGTCGGTGGAGATGCTCTTGGAGAGCACGTTGAATCTGTGCAGGCGTGCCGTAGAGCATTACAAATACGGGTATGACAAAACTTTCAGGCACTTGCAGCCACTGGCGGTATTCGTTGGGCGTAGTGGCCGCATCGTAAAAGGCGGTGATGCCGTTTCTAATGCAGTGGGCCATGGCGCGACCGATAGTGGATGCGATGTACGCTTTGCTCTGGGTTTGAGAGCGGCGATGATGTTCGAACGTGTCGAGGATGAGACGCATGGCATTTTCTTCGAAGATGCCGGTAGGGGCTCCGTTTTCATCGCGCACGATTTTACCCCCTTCGGGATCGGGGGTTAGGGTGTCGACACCTGCCAATTCCATAGCTTTTTGGTTGGCGAGGAGGGCGTGGCCGCTTGCGTGGATGAGTACCACGGGATGATGTGGTGTGCGGGCACTGAGCAGATGATGAGTGGGGTATCCGTGGATATTGGGGGAGGGTGGGCTATCCCATTTTTCCTGGTGCCAACCTCGTCCGTAGATCCATTCGCCCGAAGGAGTCTGTGCAGCGCGCTTGGATACGCTGTCGATTATTGCTGCCCAGCTGTGAGCGCGTTGCAGTTGGAGTTGTGCGAGGCTCTGGCCGAGGCTGAAGAGATGACCATGCCCTTCGATCAGTCCAGGCATGACAAAGGCCCCCTCTGCGTCGATGATGCGTGTCGAGGGGGTGCCAAACGAGTCGAGGATCGTCGAATCGGTCCCTACACCGATGATCCAGCCATTGTCTATCGCGATGGCTCCTCGAAGTGTTTGGGGGCTCGTTCCGTCAAAAATCTCTGCATTGACTATGATGAGCATGGCTGGTTTTGCCGTCGATGAGCTTGATGAGGGGCTGTAGCAGCTAGTCCAAATTGCGAAGAGTACTATGGAGCAAAAAGTGACGACGAAAATATACCGAAAAGCGCGCACGGTCGTTTGATTTCTAAAAATTGAATAAAACAACGATTGGATTATAGGACAAACATACGAATTATGAAGCGATACATTGTGTTTCCTATGCTGGGGATGGTGCTTATAGTGACGCTGGGGAGTTGCAAGAAGGAGAAGGTTGCTGCCTGTGACGAAGAGGTGACGTATGAATCCCACGTGCGGGCTATTATACAGCAGAATTGTACTGTGACTGGCTGCCATGACGGGTCGAATGGGATGCGCAAGCCGTTGCGCACATACGATGAGGTGATGGCTGTCATTGACTGGGTGGAGCGACGCGCGGTCATCGAAAAGTCGATGCCGCCGGCGGCAAGTGGTGGGCCGTTGTCGGAGGAAGAGATTCGCCTGTTGCGCTGTTGGTTGGAGCAGGGCACACCGGAGAAATGAGTTGAATCACTGCTCGGCGAGGTCACCTAAGGCCTGAAGGAATTGCTCTTCTGTCCAGATATCTACCGTACCGAGTTCACGGGCTTTGCGGAGTTTGGAGCCGGGTTTGTCACCTACGACGAGGATATCGAGTTTTTTACTGACTCCGCTGAGGGGGGTTGCCCCGGCTTTTTGGGCGAGTTTTTGCGCTTCTTTGCGGGTCATGTGTTGCAATGTACCTGTAAAGAGGATGGTCTTGCCTGTAAGGGGTGTTTCGGCGACGGGCTGCACGGGTTTGTCTTCCTCGGTGGCGTGCATGTTGACTCCGAGCGATTCCATTTCGCGGAGTACGTGGAGGTAGTCGTCGTCATGAAAATATCGGTAGACGTTTTGGGCAATGGTGGGGCCGATTTCGGGTATCTTTTCGTAGTCGTCGAGCGACCAGTGGGTGAGGTCGAAGAGGTAGTCGATGCGTTCGGCGAGGAGTTTGGCTGCCTTTCGTCCGACGTGGTGGATACTCAAGCTGTAAATGAGGCGGTGTAGGGGATTGGTTTTGGCCTTTTCGATAGCGGAGCGGAGGTTTTCGGCAGATTTGGGACCGAAGCCATAGAGGGAGGCGATTTTTTGATAGTCGAGACGATAGAAGTCGGCAAAGGTGCGGAGCCAACCCAGGTCGTAAAACTTACGCACGATGGCTTCGCCCATGCCTTCGATGTTCATGGCGTCGCGAGAGGCGTGGTGGATGAGCTTTTGAATGCGCTGTTCGGGGCAGTGTTTTTCGTTGGGGCATCGCCAGGCGAAGTCTTCGCGGACGAGGGGAGTGTGACATGAGGGGCAGGTCGTGGGGAAGACGATGGGCTTTTCGGTGCCGTCGCGCAGTTCGGTGAGGGCTTTTACGACGTAGGGGATGACGTCGCCGGCGCGTTCGATGAGGATGGTGTCGCCGATGCGTATGTCTTTTTGACGGATAAAATCTTCGTTGTGGAGGCTGATGGAGGAGATGAGCACGCCGGCCAGGGGTACGGGCTGTACTTTGGCGACAGGTGTGATGGCGCCGGTGCGGCCCACTTGAAATTCGACATCGAGGAGTCGGGTGGTGGCTTGTTTGGCTTTAAACTTGTAGGCAATGGCCCAACGGGGGTGGTGCATGGTTATGCCGGCGCGCCGTTGGAGCTCTATGTCGTTGACTTTGACGACGGCGCCATCCATTTCATACGGAAAGGAAGGTCGCACCTCTTCTTCCATGTAGCGGCAATACTGTTCGACTTCGCGGATGGAGGGCTGGACGGTGCTGATGTCGAGGGCCACTTTAAATCCGAGTTGGGCGAGGAGTTGGAGGCAGTGGAAGTGTTTTTTCAGGGTAGGAAGCAGGTCGTTGCCCTCGCTGTCGATGGCGTAGGAGATCTGGTAGGCGAAGAAGTCCAATCGTCGGGCGGCGGTTTCTCTCGGATCTTTCATGCGCAGGGCTCCCGCAGCGGCATTGCGCGGGTTGGCGAACAGGGGCAGGCCCTCCTCTTCGCGCTCGCGGTTGATCTGCTGAAATACTTCCAGGTGGATGATGGCTTCGCCGCGCACTTCGGCCACAGCTATGCCGTGGGCCGAAAAGGCGGCTCGCAGCGGTATTGAGTGGATGGTCTTGACATTGGTGGTGATGTCCTCCCCTTTGGTGCCGTCACCACGCGTGAGGCCGCGCACCAAGAGGTCGTTTTCGTACACCAAGCTCAGGCTGCTTCCATCAAATTTGGGTTCGACACAATATTCGACGGGTTGCCCTTCGGGAATATCGCAAAAGCGATGTACTTGCGCGTCAAATTCAAGAAGGTCGGCGAGGTTGTACGAGTTGTTGAGCGACAGCATCGGGGTCAGATGTGGGACTTCTTCAAACACATCGGTGAGCTCACTGCTGACGCGCTGGGAGGGCGAATCGGGACGCACCCAATCGGGATGGAGTCGTTCGATCTCTTTCAAGAGCGAAAAGAGCTGGTCGTATTCGTAATCGCTGATGAGGGGGTCTTGTTGGACGTAGTAGCGCCATTCGTGGTATTTGAGCACTTCGATGAGCTGGTCATAACAGTCGTGGTTGCAATCCTCGGGTTTTTGTTGCAGTAGGGCTTTGCTCAATTCGTACCACTGACGCTGTGTGCGTTGATCAAACATGGCTGTGGGATTTTTTGCGGATGATGCTGAGGCCGTCGCGAAGGGGGAGGAGCAGTACTTCCACGCGTGGATCGGTTTTAACCGTTTGATTAAAGCGATGCAGCACGATGGCATCGGGGTCGCCGACGGGATGGAGTACTTTGCCCGACCACAGGGTGTTGTCGCAGAGCAGTAGCCCCCCGGGGCGGAGCAGGCGCAGGCTTTCCTCGTAGAGGGCGGGGTAGTCCTGCTTGTTGGCATCGACGAAGATGAGATCGTACAGCAGGGACCACTGTGGGAGGAGCTGTAGTGCGTCGCCGATGTGGAGGTGGAGCTTTTGGCGAAGGGTGGACGGGGCCCAAGACCAGTGTGTGCGAATGAGGGGCTCCCACTCGGGGTTGATTTCGATGGTGTCCAATCGACCATCTTCAGTAAGACCCTGAGCCAGATAAAGGGCAGAGTGTCCCGTAAAGGTGCCGATTTCCAGTATGCGTTGTGGCTGCTGCATCTGGGAAATCCATGCCAGGAACTTTCCCTGAATAGGCCCGACCAACATCTGCGGCCATGCCGTCTTAAGGTGCGTGTTGCGGTAGATGCGCCGTAGGTATTCGGGCTCGTCCGTGCTCATCTGATCGCAGTAGGCGTAAATATCTCTTAATTGCTCTTGCATCGGAATGATTTGACACGTCGCATCGCAAAGATAATCCTACGACAGAGCACATAGATGCACCATTTTAAAAAATCCCTTTATGAGAGGACTGAAATGTATGAAAAGGTAGAGGGGGGATGTGAAAAAAAGGGTTAATAGCGTTATATTTGCAAGGTAAAACGGACGCATCATGGCAGGGCATAGAGAACGCATTGAGGAAGTCGTCGATGTAATAGAGGATGTCGATCGGGTGCGCCATCTGGTATTGTACAACGATGATTACAACACATTTGACTGGGTGATACAGTGTTTGGTCGAGGTGTGTGGGCATTCGCTTCAGCAAGCGGAGCAGTTGACATATCTCGTTCATTTCAAGGGGAAGGCCACGGTCAAGTCGGGCGTCTTATCGGTGCTTAAGCCGATGAAGGAGGCCCTTGTCGAGCGCGGCCTTTCTGCGGTCATCCAATCGGATTAGATGGTCCTTTTGCCATCGCGGGGCACCCTCTTTCCCCATCCCTTGGCGGTAGAGGGCGATATCGTGGGTGTGACAAAAACACTGAATGTCGAGAGGCTTCAATCGGCCTACTTACACGGTATTTTTCCGTGGTACAATGAAGGGGAGCCGGTGCTTTGGTGGTTTCCCAAACCGAGAGCGGTGCTCTTTCCCTCCAAACTCCGCGTCCACAAGAGCATGCGCAATGTACTCAACCGTCGGCCGTGGAGGGTGAGTTGGGACAGGGCCTTTACGGAAGTCATACGACATTGTGCAGAGGTGCCTCGCAAGGGCCAGCGGGGTACGTGGATCACGGAGGAAATGCAGGAGCGGTATATCCAGCTGCACCACCTGGGTTGGACCCATAGTGTAGAGGTATGGGAAGGCGATACGCTCGTAGGGGGATTATACGGGGTGTTGGTCGGTCGGGTGTTTTTTGGAGAGTCGATGTTTAGCTTGCGGTCGAATGCCTCGAAATACGCTCTCATCCACATGGTGAGGCAGTTGGAGCGTCGTGGTCTTCTACTCATTGATGTACAGCAAGATACGGCGCACCTGCGCAGCTTAGGGGCGGAGGCGATTTCTGCTGAGCGGTTTCACCATTTTATGCGCCAAAATCGACGCTATTGGCTGAGGTATGGGTCAATACCGTTTGGGTAATTATTGTTCGAAGGCGAATTGCACGATGTTGGCGCCCATTTTGAGGGCCTGTTGGCGCTTGTATTCGGGGTCGTTGTGCACTTCGGGGTCTTCCCAGCCATCGCCGAGATCGGTTTCATACGAATAAAAACACACCAAGCGTCCCTGGTAGATAAGGCCAAACCCCTGGGGAGGTTTGCCATCGTGTTCGTGGATCTTAGGAAGGCCGTTTTTAAATTCGAAGGCCTTGTGGTAGATGGGATGGTCGAAGGGGAGCTCGACGAAATCAAGTTCGGGGAAGACCTTTTTCATTGCAACGCGCACGTAGGGGTCCATGCCGTAGTTGTCGTCGATGTGGAGAAAGCCCCCTCCAATGAGGTACTGTCGTAAATTTTTTGCCTCCTGGTCGGAAAAGACGACGTTGCCGTGCCCCGTCATGTGGATAAAGGGGTAATTGAAGATTTCGGAGCTTCCGACATCGACGGTGGCGTAGTCGGGGTCGATGCGCGTGTGGAGATGGGTATTGCAAAACTCCGAGAGGTTTTTTAGCGATGTGGGGTTGGCGTACCAGTCTCCTCCGCCTCGGTACTTTAGGAGGGCGAGCTTGATCGTGTAGAGGGGAGCTTGTGCGTGGAGCCCAAGTCCCATCACCAGGAAAACACTACCCAAGATGATTCGTGTTGCATACATCATCGTGACGTGTTGGCAAATTGGGTGTCCATACAACGTCGGAAGGAGCTTGTAGGATATATTTGATCTATGAATTTTGATAAAAAAAGAGAAATCGTATCTTTGAAAACTTTTAACAGCGGTGTGATGAAAACGTATCGACGATGCGAATCTTGATCATTGGTGGGGGCAATATGGGTTCGGTCTACGCGGAGAGCTTTTTAAAATCGCACATCGTAGAGCCTTCGAAATTGATGATTTTAGAGAAGTCGCCCCAAAAGGCGGAGGCATTGCGGGAGCGCAAGCTCGGGTCGGTATTTTTACGGCCGGAGGAGTGCTTGCCGCATTCGGATCTGGTGGTATTGGCGGTCAAGCCGCAGGATACGGGTGAGCTCTTTCGCCAGATTGGGGACATGACGGATACCTCGCAGGTGGTGTTGTCCATCATGGCGGGTGTGAAGATGCGCACGATTGCCGATGCGCTAAAGGTGGATAAAATAGTGCGGGCCATGCCCAACCTGCCGGCTAAAGTGGGGCGTGGCATGACGGTGTTTACGGCTGCCGAGGCGGTCACGCGCATCGAGCTGGCCATGGTGCAAAACCTCATCAACACCACGGGCAAGAGCTTGTACGTCCAGGAGGAATCCATGTTGGATGCGGCGACGGCCATCAGTGGAAGTGGCCCGGCGTATGTGTGGTATTTCATGGATGCCCTCGTCGAAGCGGCACAGAATATGGGCTTTAACAAATCGGAGGCTGAGTTATTGGTGAGCCAGACCTTTTTAGGGGCTATTCAGCTCTATCAGGCGTCGGATTTAGACCTCACGGAGTGGATCCAACGCGTGTGTTCGCGAGGAGGCACCACGGAAGCGGCCTTAGCCGATATGGATGCCCATCGCGTGCGCGCATTGTTGTGCTCAGGAGCAGATGCAGCTCTCAAGCGCGCTAAAGAGTTGGGCGATGGAAAAGCATCGTGAGCAAGAGCCTCCTGTGGTACTGGTAGCCACTGAGGTCCATAATGTCCTCATCGAAGGCTTAAGAGAGTTGGGGTATACGGTGATCTATCGGCCCTTGTGTGATGCGCATGAGCTTCTGCAGTGGCTTCCGAAGGTAGAAGGGCTCATAGTGGGTTCTGCTTCGGCCCTATCGTGTGCGCTTTTGAAGCGTGCGGCTCGGCTGCGCTTTATCGGCCGGCCGGGATCGGGCCTGGATCACGTCGATACGGCTTGTGCCGAGGTGCTCGGCATACGTCTTTTTCGTTCGCCCGAAGGCAATGCAGATGCGGTAGCTGAACACGTCGTGATGGCTCTCCTTGCCTTTGAGAGACAGTTGTTGAAGGCCGACCGCAGCATGCGACAGCACCAATGGTTACGACGGCAATTGCGCGGCGTTGAGCTCACCGGTAAGTGCCTGGGCATCATCGGCTGTGGCCATACAGGGGGAGCACTTGCCCAAAAACTCAGCACATGGGGTATGCAAATACTTGTCTACGATAAGTACAAGACGGCTGTGGAGATGAAGCATCGACTCCCACATATTGAGGTCTGTGATCTCGAAGCGGTGTTAAAGCGATCGGATTACCTCAGCATCCACGTTCCGCTCACCGAGGAGACGCGACACATGGTCGATAGGGATTTTCTTCGCCGTATGAAACGCGGAAGTGTCTTGATCAACACCTCTCGTGGAGGAGTATTGGATCTCTCTGCTCTGGTGGAGGCCATGGAGAGCGGTCAACTTCGTGGAGCGTGTGTGGATGTTTTTGAAGAGGAAAATTGGGATAAGACAAAAGTGTCCGCAGATTTTAAGAGTGCCTACGAACGCCTTGCTTCCCTACCCAATACCATCTTGACGCCCCATATAGCTGGGCTCACCAACGAATCCCTCTACAAATGCAGTCTATCTTTAATGGAGAAAATTGCTCTATGGAGAAAACAGATGGAAGGCAGAAAGGATGAGTAAAGAATTTTATAACTTTGGTGCTTTGAAGTACAGTTGGTAAAGGGAGTGAAAACAAAATACATCGATAGGATGAAGAAGTTACTTGGCATTGCGAGTGCGTGTCTGCTGCTTATGGGCTATGCACGGTCACAGACGGTGCTTCAAGGGAAGGTAGTGGACTATGAGACGGGAGAGCCGTTGATAGCGGCCAATGTCGCTGTATACTCCGACGGCTTGCTTGTGGCGGGTGATGTGACGGACTATGAGGGAAGTTTTCGCATTCCCGTTGATCCGGGCACGTACGAGGTAGAGGCATCGTATCTGGGTTATCAGACGATGCGGCTGACGGATATCGTGATGGTATCGGGGAAAATTCTCGTGCTGGATTTTAAGCTCAAGCGGGAGGGCGTAGTGCTCAAGGCTGTAGAGGTCAAGAGCAATAAGCCGCCCATTATCGACAAGGGCAATACGACGACGGGTCGTACGCTCACGGCAGAGACTATTCAAAATCTACCCTCACGCGGTGTCAACACCATCGTGACGCTTACGGCTGGAGCAACCTCTCAAGATGGAGGGAGCATCAACATCAAGGGAAGCCGAAGTGCGCAGACGGTGTACTATCTTGACGACATTCGGGTAACCTCTGCCAGCATGATTCCCAGTACAGAGATTGACCAATTGCAGGTGTTGACGGGAGGTATTGGGGCCGAATACGGAGATTTAACGGGTGGAGTCATTGCGGTCACTTCGAAGGGGCCTCGAGGTAAGTTTAAAGGAGGCCTTGAGCTGGAGACTTCGCAGTTTCTCGATCCCTACGGCTACAATTTGGCCAATATGTACGTCACTGGGCCGATATTGAAACGCGGCACCCGACCATTGCTGGGTTTCCGTGCTTTTGGTCAGTTTTTGTACCGCAAGGAGAGCGATCCACCAGCTGGAGGCATCTACGCAGCTACCGAAGAGACGATCAATGACCTATCGGTCAATCCGCTGATTAGGAAAGGGGGTATTTTGCTTCCGCGCGGTGAATTTCTCTCCTTAGGTAATGGCGTCGAACTCCGAAAGACGCGCCCCAACCAACCGCGTACCGATGTGGATTTAGGGGGGAAGTTATTCTACTACATCAACGATGCCATGGATCTGACCGTGTCGGGGACGTACTCCAATGTGCACACGCGGTTTGTACCGCGCACATTCAATGGCGACAGTCGTTACAACTACTATAGAGGTGCTGGCCCCTGGTATTTTTTCAATTGGCCGTACAATCCCGAGTTTATCCGCAACAACTACACCTTAAACATGCGCTTTCGCCATCGCCTGGGTGCCAAGTCGTCGATTGCACCTCCCAGCGGTGGGGAGAAGAAGAAAAAGCCCAACACCTCACTGATCAGCAATGCTTCGTATACGATCCATTTGGGCTATGAGCAGCAAAACTCAGTCGAACAAGATGCGCGACACAAGGATAAGCTCTTCAATTACGGATATGTCGGCAAGTTTGACCGTCGATGGGATACACTCGTACTCGGTGGGCTTCACATCGGATATCAAGAGCGTCTGGTATCGTACGAGCCTGCCGGCATCAATCCCATTCTTGAGTCGTACAACCAGTACATCGATCGCAAGCCCAATTTGTACTTTGAGTACAATGCGTACAACGGAGAGATTACGCCCCTGTACACTACGGTGTGGAACGTCTTCAGCAATGTCACTGGTGTGTACAATAGGTATCAAAAGAGAAAATTTGAGCGCTATACGGGTAAGGTGAAGGTGCAGTTTGACATCATTCCCTTTGGCATATCGCGCGGTGTGCACAACATCGTCGTAGGAGGTCAGTTTGAGCAGAGGGTGCATCGACTCTGGTCGGCCACTCCCATGGAGCTATGGAGAGCTGCGCGCATCTTAGCCAACCAGCACATCGGCTCGCTGGATACGCTCCACATCGTGGCTGAAAAGGATGGGGTGCCCATCTACGGCCTTCAGATTGAAGACGATCCCACCGACGTATTTGCCCGCGAAGTGCGCAAGCTGATGTTCCCCAACGAGCCGCTCATTGGGGAGGATAAAAACGGCACGATGTATCGGTATGTCAATACGGATATCCTATCGCCGGACGATTTGAGCTTGAGCATGTTTTCGCCGCGTGAGCTCTCCGACTTGCGCGTGTTGTACTTTTACGGTTACGACCACTTGGGCAACGAAACGCCCCTCAATGCGACGTTTGAAGATTTCTTTAAGCGCGACGAAAACGGCGTACAGACCTTCACTGTAGCCCCATACAAGCCCATCTATGGGGCATTTTTCCTTCAGGATCGCTTCAACATCGGAGATATCATCTTCCGTTTTGGAGTGCGTGTGGATTATTTCGATGCCAATCAGAAGGTGTTGAAGGACAAGTATTCGCTGTATCCCATCATGACGGCGGCGGATTTTCACAGCGATCCGCAAAACGGGCCAAAGCCGCCCAACGTTGGCGACGATTTCAAGGTATATCTGGCCAAACCTGAGTCGAATGTCGTCTTGGGGTATCGCGATGGCGATACGTGGTACGATGCCGAGGGTCGTCAGCTCAATAGCGGTAGAGAGCTATTCGGCGAAGGGGGATTGGTCCTGCCGGCCTTTTTGAAAGAGGATACGTTTTACAAGCTCGAAAGTCCCGCTTTCAATCCGGATTTAGCCTTCAAGGATTACGATCCCCAGGTCAATGTGATGCCGCGCCTGGGCTTTTCCTTCCCCATCTCCGATGAGGCCAATTTCTTTGCGCATTACGACGTGCTGGTGTCCAGGCCTTACACGGGAAACATCGCAACTGCTTATGATTACTTTTATTTCACGGATCCCAACCGCACACCGGTCAATAATCCGGATCTCAAACCCGAAAAGATGATCGACTACGAGGTCGGATTTCAGCAAAAGATCACCGATAACTCCGCCATTAAATTGTCGATGTACTATCGCGAATTCCGCAATCAAATTCAATTGCGCAATCTTCTCTTTACAGCTCCCGAGCCCATTAGTTCGTACATTCTATTTGACAACATCGACTTTGGTACGAGTAAGGGATTGACGGTCGAATACGAGTTGCGCCGTACGGGCAATGTGCAGATGCTCGTTTCCTATACTCTGGGCTTTGCAGAAGGCACGGGCTCGGATGAGGTTTCGCAGCGGCAGTTTATCAGCAGGGGCTTCAACATTCGCACCCTGTCGCCGCTCACCTTTGATGAGCGCCATCGGCTGGTGATGAACATCGATTACCGCTACGGCAGCGGCAAGCAGTACACGGGGCCGGAGCTCTATGGCATGCCGATATTCGAAAATACGGGTCTAAACATCCAGTTTACAGCAGCCAGTGGCCGTCCTTACACGAAGGCAAAGTTTCCCGGTCGCTTTGGAGGACGCGGCGTAGCGGGCCAAATCAATGGCGCGCGTCTACCTGCAAACTACACCGTCGACGCTAAGCTGGACCGACGTTTTACCTTCACTCTTGGAGGAAAGAAAAAGATCAACATGTATGCCTACCTGAGGGTCAATAATCTGTTTGATACGCGCAATATTCTCAGAGTGTATTCCTTTACGGGATCGCCCAAGAGCGACGGGTATTTTACGTCGGTAGAGGGACAAAATTCACTGGCTCAGCTGCAACAATCGCGTCCTGAAGATGTGCAGTACTTCATCGAGATGTACAAGTTTCGCCTGCACAATCCGAACTTTTACTCTTTGCCGAGGCGTATACGCTTGGGCTTTTCCTTCTCATTTTAATTAAATGCATTGGTATGATGAAAAGGTTTCAAACGAATAAAAGGCAGAGCAATATGAACATGCTGCGGTATTTACTCCTTGTCGGGGTGTTTTTGGGACTATGGACTCCTGCGGAGGCCTATATCGTCCCCGGCAAGAAGAAAAAACGCGTGAGCAAAGTAGAGCTGAGGGAAAAGTGCAAACCACCAGAAGCTTTTGCGGATCTGAGTATCAACAATGTCCGCGCCCGACTGCTTACGGGCGGTGATTTGTGGTGGGACGGAGACGGCAAAGCGCGTTATGTCGTGCCCAAAGTCGATCCCACCTCGGGAGAGCCGGAAGTGTCCAGTCTCTTTGCAGGCTCGGTATGGATCGGTGGTTTTCAGGGTGGGAACTTAAAGGCTACAGCGCTCGACTATCGCACACAAGGATTTTCATGGTTTCCCGGTCCTCTTGACGACAGTACAGGGACGACCGATAGAGAGATTTGCGAGCGCTGGGACCGATTTTTTGAAGTGCTCGGCAAAGAGGTACGGGCTCATATCTCCAATTACAACAAGCGCAAGGAAGAAGGGACGTTGCCCATACCCGAAGATGAAATTCCCGATGGAGTAAAGTACTGGCCAGCCAAGGGCAATCGCTTTTTTGAAGAGCGATACCTCTTCCCCATCCCCGAGGGCAAACAGGGCTTTGGAACCTTTGCCGACGTCAATGGTAACTTCATCTATGACCCAGAATACGGCGACTTTCCCACCATCGAAATACGCGGTTGTGCGCTTTCACAAGAGCAAGTGCCCGACCAAATGTTCTTCTATGTCTACAACGACAAGGGGGCGGAGAGCACGCGCTTTGAGGGAGCCGTGGCCATGCAAATGGAGGTACAAGTGCAGGCCTTTGCCTATCAGACATCCGATGAGGTCAACGATATGACCTTTTATCGACACAAACTCATCAACCGGGCTACGCAGCGCATCGACAGTACCTACTTCGCCATGTGGGTCGATCCCGACTTAGGATGTTATGTTGACGACTACATCGGTTGTGATACCACAGGAGAAGTTGTGCTCGATACGGCTGGGAACTTTTTGGGATACCGCAGCCGAGACTTGATGTTTATCTACAACTCCGATGAGGTCGATGGCAATGTCGGCCCGGAATGCGATCAAGGGGTGCCCACTTATGGTACGAACATCCCTATTTTGGGCGTGGACTACTTCCGCGGGCCGAAGGAGTTTTTCTTCGACTCCTTGGGCAATCCCCTCGATACCTTCGTAGAGCTCGGCATGTCGTCGTTTATGTATTACATCAACACGGGGAGCTCGCCCACGCCTATTCCTCCTATGACCGATCCCGATAAGATTACGGAAGTGTACAACTATATGACGGGGCGGTGGAAGGACGGCACGCGGCTTACCCTTGGCGGTACGGGCTATGACCCGCAGAGCACAAGGTATACGCGCTATGCTTTTCCCGGCTGGCCCAACGACCCCAATGGTTGGAGCATGTGTCAGGAGGGAACACCACCGGGTGATTTCCGCACAATACAAGCCTCAGGACCATTTATCTTGCTCCCAGGTGTGAAAAACGAGCTCATCATCGGCGTGGTATGGGTAGCTGATCAGGATTATCCCTGTCCTTCGTTGGATGAGCTCATTGCTGCAGATGAAAAGGCGCAGGACCTCTTTGACAACTGCTTTGACATCACGGATGGACCGTCAGCGCCCAACGTTGACATTATCGAACTGGATCGCGAGCTCATCCTCGTATTGACGAATGATGACCCTACCCTCAATAACTACAAAGAGCAGTACAAAGAGCGGATCTTAGGCGCACCTCCCCAGATGAAAGATCCGTTTTACTATTTCGAGGGGTATCGCATCTACCAGGTAGCAGGGCCCAACGTCACGCGTGCAGAGCTCAACGATCCGGAAAAAGCTCGCGAAATAGCCACCTTTGACATCAAAAATGGTGTGAAAAAAATCTACAACTGGAAAGCCATTCCCAATCCCAACAAGCCCAGCGAACTCGTCTGGGTGCCTGAGCTCAAAGTCGAAGGCCTGGACAACGGCATACGCCATACGCTGCGCGTCACGGAAGACGCCTTTGCAGAATCAGGAGCCAAGCGGCTCATCAATCACAAGCCCTATTACTTCCTCGTCATTGCCTATGCCCAAAATAATGAGCTTCCTTTTGATCCAGATAGCCCCCTCACCACCTTTGAAACACCGTATATTGAGGGGCGTCTCAATGTGGGAGACGAAAACGGATTCCCCTACAAGGGTGTGCCGCGACCCATCATCTATCAAAAGCTCAATGCCGACTACGGCGATGGGCCGAAGATTGAAGCCTACGACGGTACGGGCGTCAACGGGCAGTTTTTGCGAATCGATCAAGCCACAGAAGAAAAAATACTCAACGGCACCTTTGACGGCATCATCGGCTATGAAAAGGGTGCAGGCCCCATTCAAGTGCAGATTTACGATCCCCTCCGATGTAAAGATGGCGTGTTCTGGCTGTATTTTTACGACAGCAACAATCAAGATGCTGTCTTAGACAGCGATGCCAATTGGTATATGGTCTCGGAAGATGGTGACACCATCTTTTCCGAACGCACCATCGAACGACTCAATGAGCAAATCATCAAGAAATACGGTTTTGCCGTATCCATAGCGCAGACGAAAGAGCCCGGCTATTCGAAGGAGGACAACAACGGCTTTATCGGAGTAGAATACGAATATGCGCAAAACAAGCAGCAGCCGTGGCTCTTTACCGTGCCCAATGGATTCATCTACTTGTTTGAATTTCGCGGATTGAATCTCCAATTGCGCGCCTTCGATTTCATACAGAGAAACAACGAAAATATTACTAAAGTAGATCCCGCTGGAGCCTTTGCTTCGGCCTTTGGCCAGGGGTTTGTCCCCTACATCCTATGTGATCCAGAAACTTCGACAGGTTTAAGCGTCATTTCGCCAGCGTGGAGACACCCCACTTCAGAAAACCACCAGAGCAGTCTCATAAGGAGTAGCAAGGCGTTTGACAACCTCAATAATGTCGACATCGTGCTGACGCCCGATAAATCGAAGTGGTCGCGCTGTATTATCGTCGAGACGACCACCAGGCCGATGGTTGAGTTTACAGGGCTTCAGACGGTGGGCCGTGCGGTAGAGTTTCAGCTCCGGCAAGATCCCTCTGTGTCGAAGGATGCCGACGAAAACGGTATGCCCATTCCGGACAATAGCGGAACAGTCGGTATGGGATGGTTTCCGGGCTATGCGATCGATGTGGAGACAGGGCAGCGGCTCAACATTTTCTTTGGAGAGGCATCGATCTACAACAATGAAAATTTCTCGGATTTCCTGGATACCATCAAGCCGCAGGATGGGCTCTTACGCGGTGCCGATATGATGTTTAATCCGACCGATGAAATGATCTTTCCCGAGTTGCTGTTTGACTTCTTATTGCCGCCGGCTGTGTCGTTTTACGCTGGTGGTCAGCACAAGATTTACGTGACGAATACGCCGTATGATTCGTGTAAGAGCTTAGTGCGATATTTTGAGCGAAGTCACAACCGCAACATCAAAAGGGGTGTTGCGAAGATCACCTGGGCTGCGATTGCTACGCTGCAGCCGGGACAGAAGATGCTTTCCTACGCCGAGGGATTGGTACCCGATGAGGTGCGCATACGTTTGCGCGTCAACAATCCGTATGCCGTGTACAGCCTGACGGGCCAAAACAACGGCCACAACATGTATAAAATCACTTTCGAAGGGGTGCAGGCGCGTCCCATCGAGGAAGGCGAAGTGCCTGAAGCCCTTAAGGAGGTGCGCGTCGTGCCCAATCCCTATTACGGCCAGTCGGATTATGAGGGCAATCCGCTGGAAAACATCGTGAAAATCACCAATTTGCCCGAGCGATCGACGGTGACCATCTATTCACTCGATGGGCGCTTCATCCGACAGTATAAGCGCAACTTCCCCAAACCGCCACAGGGTGCCGTGGTGGGCGACAAGCAGTTTACGCCGGACCTCGTCTGGGATCTGAAAAACGACAAAAACATTCCGATATCGAGTGGCACGTATCTCATCCACATTCGCGATGAAGATACGGGTCAGGAACGCATCATCAAGTGGTTTGGTATTATGCGTAAGTTTGATCCATCTACATTGCGTTAAAAAAAGCAAGAACATGAGGAAATACTTGATCCTTTGGAGTTTTTGGTGGATGTTTTTTGGGGTAGGCACTCTACAAGCGGGCAATCCAGACCGACAGGGAGAGGCAGGAGCCTACGAGTTGCTCATGAATCCATGGGCGCGATCGGCAGGATGGCACAGCATGGCGGCAGCATTTATCAGCGGATACGAGGCCGAGCGCATCAATCCCGCCGGGATCGTCGGCTTAAACAAGCTGGAGTTGGCCTTTGGGAGTGGGCAGTATTTGGTGCCCAGTGGGGTGACAATGAGTAGCTTAGGTTTTGCCTATCGACTATCGTCGAGTGCTGCCTTTGGCATAAGCTTGATGAACGTCAACGTCGGAGAGATCGATCTGACCACTGTCACCTCGCCCGAAGGCACAGGCGCCACCTTTTCGCCCACTCTATTCAATTTAGGGTTGAGCTATGCCTACGAGTTTAAAGACGAGGAAAATCCCAATGCAGGTCGAATCCGAGTCGGTGGGCTGTTGCGTATCATCTACGAAGGCATTACCGATGCCGTGGCTTCAGGAGTTGGGCTCGATGCCGGCGTGCAATACATTTCGGGCAAACGGGATCAGTTTAAATTTGGTGTGAGCTTGCGCAATCTCGGCACAAAGATGCAGTATCGCGGTACAGGTCTGGGCGTCGTACTCGTGCCCGGCGACATCCGTACTGAAATACAAGCCGCCGGATTTGATATCCCTTCCCTGCTGCACATCGGTGCATCTTATGACCTCTACTTTGGCAAACAGCTGCGAACGACTGTTGCGGGCAATTTTACGGCTAACTCTTACTCAAGAGACGAAATTGGTATCGGTGCCGAAGTGGCCTTCTTAGAGCGCTTTATGATCCGTGCGGCGTATAAATACGACAACCGCTTTGGCTTCGACCAATACCTCGACAAGGTCAACAATGCCTATACGGGTCTGAGTCTGGGAGCGAGTTTTATTCTCGATCTCTTCCACACGTACAACGATGACGGCACGGTGCGTTCGACCACCAAACTCGCTGTCGATTATTCGTATCGACACAGCAGTCCCTTTGCGGGGACACATAATCTGACACTTGCCATCAAAATATAACGGATCCGATCGCCCTTATGGTCAAGCAGCTCGAGCACATCGGCATTGCCGTATCCGACATGGAGAAGGCCATCGATCTTTACAGTCGATTGCTTGGAAGGATGCCGTATAAGGAAGAAACGGTCGAAACCGAAGGGGTGCGCACCGTCTTTTTCCGAGTCGGTGAGGTAAAGATCGAACTGCTTGAAGGAATCGGTCCCGACAATCCCATCGATCGCTTCGTGGCCAAGAGGGGAGCGGGGATCCACCATCTCGCCTACGAAGTAGAAGATATCTTTGAAGCGATTCGCTATTGCAAAGAACAGGGCTTCCACTTGGTCAACGAAGAGCCTCGGGTGGGAGCAGACAACAAATTAATCTGCTTTATTCACCCAAAATCCGCTGATGGGGTGTTGATCGAACTGTGTCAATCGATCCAATAAATGCACTCCTCACTGAGTGTTGAGGAGGTCCTCCTTGCCTTAAGTGGAGGACTCATCGCAGGAAGCATCAATACTTTGGCCGGCAATGGCTCTGCAATTACCTTGCCCATATTGATGTGGGTATTGGGATTGCCGCCTCATCTGGCCAACGGAACCAACCGAGTGGGGATATTGATTCAGACGAGTTTGAGTTACTTGGTCTTCCGGCGGCACAAAATGATTCGAGCAGAAGACTATGGGCTCTATATCTATCCCACCCTCATAGGTGCTCTGCTCGGTGTGATGATTGCGGTGTACATCCCGGCAGAGGCCTTTGTACGGACCTTTGGTCTACTCATGCTGCTGCTCTTAGCAGTAATAGCCTTTCGGACGAGTATACGAGCTTGGTCCGCACCTAAGAGAGTTTCGGCTGGTAAGCTTAAGCTGTACAGTTTTATACTCGGCGTATATGGTGGTTTTATTCAAATGGGGATGGGCATCTTTTTCTTGCTCCTATTGATGGGCTTGACGCGGCGCAACATCATCGAGGCCAATGCCGTCAAGGTAACAGCTGTGGCGGTGTATACGGCCGTGATACTGGTCATTTTTGTGGCCTATGGAATGGTCGACTGGCAGATGGGCTTGCTCATGGCCGTGGGCCAGGGAATGGGCGGGTACTGGACGGCACGATGGGCAACGCGTCATCCGGCAGCTTCCACTTGGGCCTTTCGCATATTGATATTGTCGATGGGGCTCTCCGCATGGAAGGCCTTGACGGGTTAGCATTCAACCACCGACTATTGCGCGGTGTAACTACTACGCAGAGCGTATCGTAACTCTATAAAATCACTTCACATGCAATACTCGAGAGCTGCATTGATCGCGCTGATGGCATTTCCAATGTTCTTGATGGGCTGTCAAGATCGTCCAACCGTCCGACTCTCTGGGGTGCGGACGGAAATCTCCTATTCGCTACCACCTTTTGAATCGATTTCGGCCAGTGGTATTTTTGAGCTCGTGCTCAATCCGGGCGATGAAGAGAGAATCACTATCCGCACGGATACCGCCATTTTACCCTTTCTTCATGTAACAGTGCAAGACAAAGAACTTCGCATCGACATGGATAAAATCAAGATAAAAAAACAAGACAAAACCTCTCCAAGTGAGGAGATATTTCCGGAAATAGAGGTGGTCTATCGGGGTATAAAACGGTTGGCGTACAGGGGAGTGGGCGTGTTGCGGACAGGCGATACCCTACGGGCTACGGCTTTGAAGCTCATACACAAGGGTGTGGGGGCCCTGTATCTCGATGCGGTGGTTGATGGGGATATCGATGTGATGTATGAAGGTGTGGGAGAGATGCTCTTAACTGGCCATGCGCAGCGCATGCATTTGAAAGCCTCCGGGGTGGGCAAGATTGATGCGGGCGCATTTCGCGTGGTCAATGGAGTGGTAGAGGCCCGGGGTGTGGGTGAGGTAGTGCTGTTTGTGACGGACACCCTTTGGCTGGGGGCAAAGGGCATCGGAGAAATGTCTTTTACAGAGAAGCCCAGAATAATCCGTCCCTATGGCGATGATCGATGATGTATCAACCCTTGAATAGGACATACACGCCGATCCTTCCTGTACGGTGAAGGAAGCCCTATCGGTCGAGTTTTGGCATATGGCGGTAGGACGCATGTCTTATGCGTCGTTGGCATGAACGAGTTGGTTGAGAGCGCCAGTGGTTTTGACTGTCCAATGATATTTGTCGTCGACTTCACCGCGTTTGAGTTGGGTGAGGTAGTCTTTGAGTTTGAGGGAGAGCTGCCATTGGTCTGGCGGGAAGAACATGTCGATATCGCGATACCGTAGTTTTTGGACATTGGCGATGACGGCGGCGGTGCCGGAGCCGAAGCATTCGACGAAATCGCCGCGTTCGTAGGCGCGGACCAGGTCGAGGATATCGACTTTTTCTTCGCGCACGTCGTGTCCCCAATCGCGCAGAATGTGTATGATCGAATCGCGTGTGATGCCCGGCAAGATAGCACCGGTGAGTCTGGGCGTCAGTATACGGTCTTTGAAGACGAAGAAGATATTCATCGTCCCGACTTCTTGGACGAAGCGGAAGTCTTTGGGCTCCATCCACAACACTTGGTCGAAGCCCTGTTGTTGGGCCAGCTGGGTGGGATAGAGCGAGGCGGCGTAGTTGCCGGCCGTTTTAGCAAATCCCACGCCGCCCTCGACGGCACGGATGTATTGGGTCTGGACCAATATGTTGAGGGGTTTGTTGTAATAGGGTCCAACGGGCAAGGTCATGATGAAGAATTTGTACGATTGGGAGGGTTTGACACCGAGATGGGGGTCCCATGCGATCATGAGAGGGCGGATGTAGAGAGCAGCATCTTTGTCGTTGGGTATCCAGTGTTTTTCGAGTTCGACCAGTACTTTGAGTGCTTTGAGGAAGACCTCTTCGGGGAATTCGGGCATGCACATACGCCTTGCGCTGGTGTTGAATCTCTTGATGTGCATATCGGGGCGGAAGAGGAGCACTTCGCCCTGAGGGTTTTTCGTAGCTTTCATGCCTTCGAAGATGGATTGGCCGTAGTGCCAGGCGAGGTTGCCCGGGTGGGTGGGGATTGCACGGAGAGGTTCGATGCGGAAATTTTGCCACTTTCCGTCGACATAATCGGCCACAAACATGTGGTCGGTAAATTCTTTTCCAAAGCTGAGGTTTTGTAAGTCGACCTCGTCAATTCGACTCTTTTCGGCTCTCTGGATGTCGATGAAAATCTCTCCACTCATGATCGTTAAATTTTTGTGCAAATTATGCGATACTGCTACATTTGTGCGATATTCAATGCGATGCTACAGACCGACTTGTACATCATTCCGTCCGAAGACAAATCGTGTGTACATCATGCACCGTCCGCTCCCCGTGTGCTGGTGACTGTGCGGCAGGAGGATTTCACCCCTGAAGCGGAGGCACTACTTCAACGGATCATGCAATCCGTGCGCACGGATTACTCTACCGACTGTGCGCTACTGGTTTTGTCTTCGAACACTTTCGTCCGATATTATAATGCCGTAAATATACGAAATGTTCGACAATTTCTCACATTTGGGGTGCCCTTTTCGCGTTTAGGGCTCATGGTTCGGGCTCGGACACATGAGTTCTTTCGGTTTCGTGGGATAAAATGTCTGTTGACGGTGCCGTTAGTCGAGCTCTTAGAGGAAAAGAGGGCCGGGCGTTCCGAAAAGCGACGAGCGCTGTGGAATCAACTCCAACGGATGTTTGAACTGAAAAAAGACTGAATCAGCTATGCGAAAACTCTTTGTAGCGACATCCAATGCACACAAACTGGATGAAATGCGCTCCATCGTCTCTGACGAATGGCAGCTCGTTGGCATGCACGAAGCGGGATTTAGGGGGGATATTGACGAGGATGGCGAGACCCTGGAGGAAAATGCTTATTTGAAGGCCAGAGCTCTTTTTGACCATCTCGGTGGGGGGTGGGTCATTGGCGAAGATACGGGGTTGGAGGTAGATGCCCTTGATGGAAGGCCTGGTGCGCGCACGGCGCGCTTTGCTGGCGAAGGAGCCACGGCGCAAGAAAATATGGCCAAGTTGTTGCACTTATTAAAAGGAGCAAGCGACAGAAGTGCACAGTTTCGGACCGTCATTACGCTCATAGATCCCCATGGCAAAGTCCACTATTTTGAGGGAATCTGCAGGGGGCGCATTGCGGAACAACCAATGGGCATGGGAGGATTTGGTTACGATCCCATTTTTATACCTGAGGGCTATGAAAAGAGCTTTGCTGCCTTGCCAGCCGAAGTGAAAAATCGCATAAGCCATCGTGCGCGTGCTCTTGCCGAGCTGCGCGATTTCATTCGACATCTGGAGGAGAAGCCTGCTCCGTAGCTGGTGGGTCGTACGACCATCGGAGGTAGATGGAGCCCCATGTAAAGCCGCCGCCGAAGGCGGTGAGGATGAGAGCGTCGCCTTTTTTTAGCTGGTTTTCCCATTCCCAGAGGCAGAGGGGGATGGTGGCGGTGGTGGTATTGCCGTATTTGTGGATGTTGACCATGATGCGTTCGAGTGGAAATTCAAACATGTTGGAGATGCTCTGGATGATACGCATATTGGCCTGGTGGGGTACGACCCACTGGATATCGTCTTTGGAGAGATGGTGGCGCTGCATGAGCTTTTTGATGGATTGCACCATGCCGTTGACGGCAAATTTGAACACAGTGCGCCCTTCTTGATAGATGAAGTGCTCGCGATTTTCGACGGTTTCGTGGGTAGCGGGGTGATAGGAACCTCCACCTTTTTGGTACAGGTAGTTTCTCCCCATGCCATCGCTTTCGAGCACACTGTCGATGATGCCCGTATCGTCGTCGGAGGGTTCGAGCAATACGGCACCGGCGGCGTCGCCGAAGAGTATGCACGTAGTGCGGTCGGTATAATCGACGATAGAGGACATCTTATCGGCACCTACGACGATGACCTTTTTCAGACCGCTTTCGACGAATTTTGCACCCGTCTCGAGGGCATACAAAAATCCCGAACAAGCCGCGCTGATTTCGAAGCCGAAGCCCGAGCGGATGCCGACTTTGTCGCGGATGACATTGGCGGTGTCGGGGAACAGCATGTCCGGCGTAGCTGTGGCACAGATGACCAGATCGATTTCGTTTGGGTCGGTTTGGGTCTTATGCAGGAGTTGTTTGACTGCTTCGGCTCCGAGATCGGAAGATGCCGTATTGGGCTGGGTCATAATGCGTCGCTCTTTAATGCCGGTGCGAGTGGTAATCCACTCGTCACTGGTATCGACCATTTGTTCTAAGTCCTTGTTGGTAAGCACAAAGGGGGGTACGTACGCCCCTACGCCGGTGATTTTTGCCCTTCGTCGATGTACGTCCATGCCGATAGAGTGATTTGAGACCTGGCAAAGGACAAAAGTAAGTTAAAATATACAATTACGGTGGAGGATATTGACAGGAGGGTTCTACCTTTGCGAAAAAGTTGGGGATATGGGACAAATTCAACGCGTAGCAGTCATCGGTGCCGGCACGATGGGCAATGGCATTGCGCATGTGTTTGCGCTACACGGCTATGAAGTCTATTTGGTCGACATATCGAAGGATTCGCTTGAGCTGGCTCTCGACATCATAGCGCGCAATTTAATGCGCATGGTCAAGAAGGAAAAGATACGCGAAGAACAAAAAGAGGCGGCCCTGTCTCGTATCAAGACGCATACGACACTTGAGATGGCGGTCGATCGGGTGGATCTGGTCGTAGAAGCGGTGGTGGAAGATTTTTCTGTCAAGGCCGACGTGTTTCAAAAAGTCGATCGCATCGCTCCGTCGCATGCCATTTTAGCGACCAATACCTCCTCCATTTCGATTACGAAGATCGCTTCGGTGACCAATAGGCCGGAGCGCGTCATCGGCATGCACTTTTTCAATCCCGTGCCGGTGATGCAGCTGGTGGAGGTCATCCGCGGATTGACGACTTCGGATGAGGTGGCGCAGACCATCATGACTCTGGCACGCGAATTAGGGAAGACACCTGTGGAAGTGCGGGATTTTCCCGGCTTTGTGTCCAATCGAGTGCTCATGCCCATGATCAATGAGGCCATTTATGCGCTGTACGAAGGAGTAGCTGGGGTGGAGGAGATCGATACGGTCATGAAATTGGGCATGGCTCATCCCATGGGCCCGCTCCATCTGGCCGATTTTATCGGCCTGGATGTGTGCCTCAACATCATGAAAGTACTCCACCTGGGTCTGGGGCGCGACAAATACGCTCCCTGCCCGCTTTTGGTTAAGATGGTCCTTGCTGGAAAGCTGGGTATCAAAACCGGCGAGGGATTTTACGATTATTCCCAGGGAACAAAAAACAAGCAGGTGTCTTCTATGTTTAGAAAATGATAGAGCGGAGGGATAGAGAGAGAAGCTGCATTTGGACAGGCAAAGGGATAAAATCCTGCGATAGAGTGTACAATTTCATACAAGAGCTGTTATCTTTGCAGTCCCTTTATAGCATAGGACGAGCAGAAGCGACGATCGTGACCAATACGAGATAGGTGAAAAAATTCATGCCATGCGTAAGAGATTAGTCATCTGGGGAGTCGACGAAAACGACAAGAGAGTCTTAGTAGGCATTGCACTCAACATCGAAGAAAACCTCATCGACTTATACATCTTTCACGAAGACTTAGTCACGGAAGACTTTTACAAAGATTTCATGAAAAAATGGGGGCAAGAAGAGGCGGAGATCGAATTTCCGGAGGGTTACACCCATCTACAGCGCCCCTTGAGTGCTACGGAATCCATTCTGCCGGACAATATCAAGGCGGACAATCCCGATATGGTCAGCCGCACGCAAATGGAGTGGCAGTTTCTCGTGCTGGCCGAAAAACTATACGCGTTTTACAAAGAGGAGCTCGAAAAACTCAAGGAAAAGGCTCAAGATCTCACCGAATTCAACAAAGAACTCTGGGAAGAGCTCAAGAGCTATTCTAAAAAGCTCAATGAGCAGATCCGCTCGCGCATGCTGTTTAAAAAACACAGCGACGAGCTGAAAAACGAGCTCAACAATCTCTTCCAAAAGCTCAAAGAACTAAGGGATAGCAGGGTGGTCGATCCTGAACTCGCTGAGGCGTCCAAAAAAATACTCAGCAAGGTCAAGGATATGCTCGCAGAGGTCAAAGAAAAATTTGAAAAAGGCATTCACAAACGCATCCTATTCGAAGATCTCAAAAAAATCGAGCAATACTACAAAGAGCACTTCAGCGAAATCCTCCAACCCGATCGGCGTACCATCTATCGCATGATTGACGACATGTACAAGGAGATCAAGAGGGTTCGCTTGCAAAGGCCCCAGGAGGGGGATGAAATACGGCGTACAAGAAGCCGCATCAGTGGCGTGGACCGATGGCTCGACAAGCACGGCGGACAGCTCAAATCCCTCGAACGAGAACTCGAGCGCCTCGAAAAAAAAGACAGTGCACTTAATCAGCTCGAAGCCCAGCTGCGAGACCTGCGCATCAACATCATAAAAGAAAAAATAGCAGCCAAGAAGAAGAAGATACAAGAGCTCAAAGATCTCCGTCAAGAGCTCGAAGCGCGTCTTGAAAAACTTCTGGCTCGAGAAGCAGCCTCCGAAGCATCATCCGATAGTGCCCACCAATCTCAACAAAGCGAAGAAGCTACTCAAACTACTACCCAAACAGCTTCGGAGCATTTAGCCGAAGATGAGGCCCAGGGAGGTGAATCCCTGGCGGAAAAAGCCGAGGAGATCGTCGAGACCACCAAAGCCATCGCCAAGGCCATCACGGATAAGGCCAAGGATGTACTGGAAGACGTAGTGGAAGAAGTCGTGGAGGAGTCCTCTGAAATAATGGAAGACGTCAAGGAATTTATCGGCGATGCGGTAGAAAAAATCGAAGAACTGGTCGAGAGCAAGGAAGAGCAGAAAGAGGAAGATAAAGAAATAACTCAAAGCGCTACCGACGAAGAGTCTTCATCTACTTCGGCAGCATCCGCAGAGGTAGATCAAAAAGAGGAAATTCAGGAAGAACAGGAGGAGAGTAAGGTGGAGGCCGACCAAGAGGTCGCGTCCGAAGAGGGGGCAGCGCAACAAGACGAGTCCCCGGAGGAATCTGCAAGCAGCGAAACTGAAGAGGAGAAGACCAGCTGATTTTAAATAGTCGATTGTCAAGGAACAAATATCGCCCTGTCGAATACGCGGTATCCCTGGGAGTTGCGCAGCACAAGGCGGTGCCATCCGGAGGATAAAGCTCGGATAGATACGACAGAAGGACGCCCTGGGGTCGAGGCAGGAATGCGAATGTGTCGTAGGATTGTTCCATTGGGATGGATGATAGCGCCTTCGAGTGTATCGCCATCGGAGTAGAAGAGCACAAGGGATTGCGCAGTGGCGGCGACAGTGATGCGCACGCCGGTGGATTTATTCAAGAAGTACACTAAATTGGAGGAGATAGTCTCTCCACTTTGGAGGAGTGCTTTGATGCGATACCACGGGCCCAGGGGCTGCCATTTGCGATGGAGCGGAAGGGTGTAGACAGAGCTGGGGCCTGTTTGCGGTGGGATGAGGGTACAATCGGTAAAGGACTGTCCATCGTTGGAGGCTTGGAGTATAAAATGGCTGATGGGTTGGGTGGGGGTGAGTTTCCATTGGAGTAAGGGTGGGTTGAGGTGGGGCAGTAGGTTGAGTTGGATGTGTTTGAATGCAAGGGTTTGGCAGTTGTAGATTTGCATATCGCTTTTGCCGCAGGAGCCCTGGCTGTAGTTGATGACGTCGTTGCCGGCGTTGAGGTCGTTGGTAGAGAGGGAACGGCGTTCGGTACCATTGGCCAGTGCGTAATGCATGACGTCGTTGGTATTGATGACGTGGCCGAGTTGGTGGCTATGGCCCAATTCGTGGAGGGCGACGGTTTCGAAGTCGTATTGGTTGTTGGCGGTGCTGTTGTCGGCGGCGTCGTAGTTCCAGTTGGTACCGTCGTTGAAGACGAGGTCGGTTTCGTCGAGCACCCAGGTAGTACCGCCGTTGCATCCGATGAAGTAGCTGTAGGATTGGCCCAAGACGCCTGCTGGCAGCTCGTTGCCGTTGTCGAAACGCACGACATTGACGCCGTCGCCGGCGGCCTGGTCGATGTTGGTGGTGCCGTTGTCGTCGAAGTAGACGCCCGTGCCGTCGCAGCGCCAGGTGTCGAGAGCGCGGCGGAATGCGTCACGCGCCTGTATGTTGTTGTACAGTTCGGTGTGATACTTCAACACGTATCCGCCGCTGCCATCGGCGTCGACCAGATTGGTGCGGTATCGGCGGTTGTTGTACGTCACGTTGGTGATGTTGTATTCTACCGTTAGCGACGTGCTGCTCAAGGCGCTGCTTCCGCTGCTGTTGGTGACGCGGAATTTGCCGGTACCTGCATCGGTGGGCACTTTGACCTTGATTTGCGTGTCCGACCACGAGACGTATTCTGTGCTGAGGGGCTCGACGTCGATGGTTGCGCCTCCGTTGTTGGCATTGCTAAACTCGACCCGTCCACTGCCCCTCGAGGCGCCAAATCCACTGCCGTTGATGGTCAAAATGACGCCCTTACCGGCTTGCACTGCACCAGGTGAAAAACTCGTAATGGACACGGCAAGGGGATCACGCCATTCGGCCTTCGCTCTTCGAAGGGCTTTCTCAATCCAGGAATGCCGTATCGGATAGCCCCATTGCTTTAGCAGTGCGTACCATTCGCCATCAATAGATCCATACGAGCCGTATAAATCGTAAGCGCGATTGGTCACGAGGTCGTAGTATACGAGACCGGCGTGGGCATAGATAGCTCGAAAACGAGGAAGCTCTGTAGGTCGTTCGTCTACGAGAGCAATAGGTGAGGGTTCGAGTAGCCACATGCCCGTCTGTCCCACGGAGGGATGCAATGAAGGCACAACCACCTCTCGGCGAGGAAAAATCGTCCCGCCCGGTGAGAGAAGCTCTACGGTAGTGCTGTTCAATGTTCCCTTGAGTACCTGATGGACTTGTAGCACGTACACGGTATAGATATGTCCTTGATGGCTATCCATAGCCGTATATGCGTCTTGCACGGTGGCCTCTACTACGTGGGAAGCGTTAGTCATTCGCTCTTTTAGCGGTGCTTGCACTATTTGAGCGTTCATTCCTTGAAAGTGGAGTAGGATGGAGAGAGAAAAAATACTGCAAAAACACCTGTTATACTGTACCATAGCCCTGAAATTTGCCAAAATTTTGAATAAAAATACGCATTTTTGGGGAAAATGCATAAATTTTTATGGCTTGCAAGGTGTTCGGGCTACTATTTCATACAACGCATATCGAGTAGGGAATATTGGTCGATCGGCCAAAGTTTGTAATCTTTGTCGCATGGGAGGGAGCAATCGTCGGCTGTCCGCAATGCGTAGGGTGCTTTTAAAATGGGCGGAAAGCCATGGTCGACGCATGCCGTGGATGGAGGATCGGGACCCGTATAAAGTGTGGCTGGCGGAGGTAGTGCTCCAGCAGACACGGGTAGAGCAGGGGCTACCGTATTTTCGGAAATTGGTGCGTAAGTATCCCGACGTATTTCGTCTGGCTGCGGTGCAGGAGCGAGTATTTTTCAAGGACTGGGAGGGTCTTGGTTATTACCAGCGAGCGCGCAATCTGTTGAAGGCAGCCAGGTATATCGTCGATCAAAGAAGGGGTGTGTTGCCCACTACATATGAGGAGTGGCTACGGCTTCCCGGTGTGGGTCCCTATACCGCTGCTGCCGTAATGGTGTTTGCCTTCGAAAGGCCCTATTCCGTGATCGATAGCAACGTGGCTCGTGTGTTGGCAAGGCTGTGGAATGTGGCCGGAGATGTGTCGAGAGCGCCGCAGCGCCAAGAGCTCCATGTATTGTACGAAAAGTGGCGAGGGCGACATTCGCCATCCGAGTTTGCACAGGCGCTCCTGGATTTTGGCGCCTTGCACTGTGTGGCCATACGTCCCAATTGTACCTCTTGTCCGCTGCAAGAGTATTGTATGGCCTATGCACGCAATGTGGTACATGAAATACCCCGGCGGCGTAAGACATCCAGAGCACACGTCTATTTTCATTACTTGCTCATAGAAGATCATCGACAGAGAGTCTTTGTGACGCAGAGGAAAAATGGTACGTTCTGGTCGGGTTTGTACGAATTTCCAGTCGTGGAGTCGCAAGAGGATTTTTTCGATGAGATGGGGTTGATTCGATACGTCGAGCCCCATGCGGGAATTAGGATGATGCTTAACTATACGGGGTTGGAACGGCATCAGGTCCTGTCTCACAGGATGGTACATGCGCGATTGTATCGGCTTCGTACTATGGAGGGGATGCAGGTGCAAGATTTCATACAACGCATCGCCACAAAGGGTTTATGGGCTGATGCCGATCAA
>WFXH01000107.1 GCA_015490715.1 Saprospiraceae bacterium
ATACCACTCAATGCATCGACCAAAAACCGCTCGACATCACGATCGACATGCGTGACGTAGTCGTGCACTTGCTTTGTGCGGACATCTTCAAAGCGCAGCCGCCCATGATGCTTGCGGATATAACTGCCCGCCTCACGCATACACTTCAAGAGGGGCTCGGTGATGTGCGATAGCTCCGGGCCCCGTCCATGTTCCTCCATAGACATTTTACCGTTTCGATCCACACATATAGCGCACCCCCTTGGTCGTGCGCGCCCAATGTTCCACACCAGGCGCCAACTCAATGGAGTCACCGGGCTTGAGATGATACGACTCCGAAGCGGTGCCGATCTCTACTTCACCATCCAATACCCAGCGCACCTCTCGGTATGGATGCGTATGCTCCGGATAATACGTGCCCGGTGCATCTGTCCAAACATAGGTGTCGTAGCCCCGTCGGCGCAGCTCCTCTTCCACGAGCCGCTCATCCATCACATCGCTCGAACGAAACACAACCCTGTCGTCCATAATTCTGTCATTCAATCGCTGTACAGTGTGCAACGCCGAAGGCTCGGTGATTGTTTTTTTAATAAAACGCATGAAATACGCTCCACTGATTGTCAAAATCGCTTTAGCCCTATTGCTCTTTGCTTGCCTGGGCAACCATCCGTACGAGTTTTACAACTTCGTCCGATGGGCATGCGCCGTAGGTTTTGTCTACCTCGCTTATAAAGCGCAAAGCCAGGCCAATACGGACCTCGCCATCGCGTACGTCGGCCTTGCCGTACTGTTTCAGCCCTTGGTGAAAATCCAGCTGGGGCGACAGCTGTGGAATTCCGTCGATGTGGTGCTCGGCATCCTCCTGCTCGCTTCAGCAGCGTGGGAAGCCTTTCGATGGTGGAGGCAAAGTAGCGCGCGGAGCTAATGCGCCCTGGCATATTTCAAAAATACCCTAACTTACTCGACGGATGAGGAAATAATTCGAGGGTATGAAATGGCAGGACTGGGGTCCGGGCTTTGTCGTCACCGCTGCCTTTGTCGGACCGGGTACCGTCACTGTCTGCTCGCTCGCAGGTGCCCAATACGGCCTTTCGCTGTTGTGGGTACTCCTCTGGTCGGTAATAGCCACGGTAATCTTACAAGAAATGGCGGCACACCTTGGTATTGCGCGCCGGCAGGGGCTTGCTGCATCCATTCGCCTCTCCTCATTGCCCGGCCCTTCGAAAATAGCTCTTTTGGTCCTCATCATCACGGCCATCTGCATCGGGAATGCCGCCTATGAGGCCGGCAATATCGGGGGAGCCGTGTTGGGATTGGAAGGCATCGCCCATGCGTTGAGCCCCATCGATGTACCGCGCTCCATCCTTGCGCTTTTCGTCGGCATCATAGCGGTAGCACTGCTGTGGCACGGCAGCTATTCGAAGATCGAGCGCCTTATCATGGGCATTGTAGCTCTCATGGGAGCAGCCTTTGCGGTCACTGCCCTGTACGTCCATCCGCCGATCAGCCAACTCTTTTACCACCTCCTCGTACCAACCATACCCGAGGGAAGCCTTCCCATCGTGCTTTCGCTTGTGGGAACGACGGTCGTGCCGTACAATCTCTACCTGCATTCAAGGTTAGCGGCCCATAAGTGGAGTGGTGAAAGAGCCCTCCTACGAGCGCGCAAGGATACCTACTTCGCCATAACCATTGGCGGTATCATCTCTGCAAGCATACTCATTGCCGCCTCCGCACTACAAGGTCAACCAATCGAATCAGCTGCAGATTTATCTTTATCCTTAGGGCCCCTCTTAGGTGCACAGGCGAGCTTTTGGTTTGGCATAGGGCTTTTTGCTGCGGGGCTGAGTTCTGCCACTACGGCACCTTTAGCTGCCGCCATCGTCGTCGGCGAAGCGTTCGGCTGGGAAGAGGAGCCTCTCCTCGGGCGCGGCCGATGGATATGGACGACACTCATCCTCATCGGCATGGCCGCTTTCCTCACGCGTACACGCCCCATAGCCATCATACAGATGGCACAATTTGCCAACGGCCTGCTCCTCCCCCTCAGTGCAGCCCTTCTGTGGTGGATGCTTGCCTATACCCTGCGCCAACAACAGAAAAACATGCGGTGGAGACAACACCTCATGGCCGGAGGAATCGTTTTATTCACAGCCCTACTGGGAATAAAAAGCCTCGTACAACTCCTAAACACTTAAAAAGGACATAACGCGATGACCCGCTTACAATCCAACCGCTACGAACAGCTCAAAAAAATCCACGAAGAAATCATCTTCCACCCCAAAGACCTAAAAGCCACCTACAACTTGCTGCTCTACGGACCCGAACTGTTTTATGCGTACGAGCTCCTCCCATCCATCAAAGACACCATTGCGCACTACCTACAGCACACCTGCCAATGCAAAGAAGAAGCCAAAAAAATGGGCCTTGAAGGTCCCATCGCCCCCCTCTGCCCCTGTGACCTGCTCAAAGATTTCCTCGTCAATGGAAACACTCTCATCCCCCTGTTTAAACTCAACTACGACGAATACAAGCGCTTCCTCAAATTGCACGAATCGACTTTCGATTATCTCTACGCTTCCCTTCGCAGCATCTTTCCAAAAGGACCGGGGTCATTCGTGATAGAGCAATACTACGCCGTCTTTGCACTATTTCTGCGCAAGGACTTCAACTTCGAACTCCTCCGGACAATCACTGCCGAAGACATCGAAGCCATACGCGACACTCTGCCAAAGGTGCAATCAGGTCTCTATGTGATTTTGGGAGACGCTGAGCGAGATTACAGAGAAGATTTTCAATCCTATCCGCTCGGCTCTTGGGATGAAAAAATCGCCTTCCACGCCCTGTACACCATCTATGCCGATGGTGAGCCCTACGCGCCAATCCACTACCTCTCACCGAAGGGTCTCGAACTCCTCTTGTCCATCGAAGAAATGCTGAGAAATGCCTTCGAATACTTTTACCACGAATTCCTCGAACTCAACAAGACTCTCGACGTGATCAAAGAGCGGCTGATCCGCACGTTTTATACCGGCTCACCGCGCTATCCGCAGGAGTACAGCGATCTGTCTCCCCGCGATCGCCGATTCGTGCACTACCTCTATCCCAAACTGGAAAATACCGTCAAACGCATCATACGAAGCACTGTCAAGCAAGAATGCAAAAAAGCCAAAATCAACGGAAAAGACCGCAAAGCACTTCGAAAAATCCTCTACAGACGGTGGCACCTGTCCACTCCAGATGCCCCACGGAAAAAATCCCTCTCCAAAAATGCACGGATACTCCTGAAAAAACTCCGAAAAAACGACAGCCTGAAAAAGATACACGACAATCCCTTCTTTCCTTTCGACAATAAACCCAATCCCATTTCAGCAAAAATATACACAGCTATTGAAGAGCTCGTCGACAGTTACAAGGACAAATACGACTTCTTTGCGCGCCTCAACGATCTCAATTGAGCTACTTCCCCATCACTGCACGATCACCACACGCCTGGTCATGCCGTCCCCACAATACACCTTCAATAAGTACACTCCGGCCGGCACATCCCGCACATCGATCATAGGGTGCACCTCCCGTGCTATGACCCGTCCGTGTAAGGTGACCAACTCTGCATACTCCCACGACTTCTCTCCCACTATCCACAAAAAATCACGTGTCGGATTGGGAAAGACAGTGCACTTTGGAATTTTTATCTTGTTTTCCTCTCCGACGTGACGATTTGCGTACAATACCTGTTCGGCGATGACGTGGTGATCGATGTCGATGAGCTGCATCCGACACGAATCGTTCCCGTAGAAAGTCAGCAGTCCAAAGGCGTAGCGGAAATTGCGATTGCCCAACCCTTGACCACCTCCATTCCAGTAGTGCGATGCATTGCCCCCCGTCAAGCTGTCGAGCAGGTAAAAGAGCTTTGAGTTTTCCTGACCCAAATTGCCCGCCACGATCTCGGGAATCCCCGCATTGGCCCCATCGTCCATACCCGAGCTGTGAATATCGCCCGTACCTATGAGCACATTGGAGATATCGTGGCGTTCGATATATTCCAGCAGGGCCTCTTGCTCCACAGCAAAGCCCGCCCAACTATCGGCCATGCCCATCGCCACCGCCGCCAACTCCGGCCGAATACCCTGCAGGGCGAGCAATTGTGTGATGAGCTGCCTTAGCTTGCGGTTAAACACCACACTCGAAAACATCGGCTTCCACGTGCGAGCATCTTCCCGAAGTGCCTCCCTCAACCACCGTTGCACCGTATCCCCCAACAGCGTAATCGCCACCGTAGAATCAAAAGTCCATTGGCCGCCCACCTTCTCAAAGGCGCGCACGTGCACCTCGCGATTGCTCCGCACATCGAGTAAATACACCGTGCCCGTAGCAAAGGAAAATACCTGCATCAGCGACTGCCCATCAAATACCAGGGGATAATGCGGAAAATAAAACCGATATGCCCTCATCGCATTGCGCACAGTATGCGCATTGTACGGCACAACCCGCACCTCAACCGTGCCGCGCACACTGTCTACTACGTACCACGGTACCGACTCCCGCGCAGCATCGGTCGTGGTAAAATCGTGATCGTCCCACACATACGCCATATTGTGATGGGCCATGTACCGGCGGAGTACGGGCATCGTCAACCGTCGCCTCCAGCTGTCCTTCAACAGTAGCGTATCGTCCGAGGTATAAACCGGTTCCTCCGGATCAAAAGGCTGTACATCGTAGTACCCCCAATCACCGAGGATTACGGTCACATCGGGATCGTATTGGGCTATGCGCTCAAAGATCGAATCCACGGCAATGCACGATCCAAACGCAATGCGAAACTCGCCATCCACCTCATCGCTAAAGGTGCGCAGCGAGCCCACAACCGTATCTCCCCCCGTAAGGATCCGATAAAAGTACCGCCGACCGCTTTCCAGGCCACGTAGTTGAAAAGTGTACGCCGTATCCCCGAACAAATACTCCGGCATCGCAACGACAGCATCTACCTCCTCTTTCCAGGTCGAATCTCGATAGAGCACCAACGCAGCAGCGTCCTCAGCCGCAATGCCCACCTTGACCGTCGCACCCGTGTCCGTCACATTTCCCACGATAGGCCCCCATCGTACCTGAGCCTCCAGCTCCGCCAAGCCAATCAAAAAAGGCCAAAGGCCAAACAGCAAGCACACGAGTCTCCAACGCATAGACGACCTTGTGAGCAATAAAGATACACCACTTGATCTACTTTTTCCCTCCACTTGCACGATCACCCCTTCGCCCCATGCCAAATACCATCTAATCCATGATCCACATAGATCAGCCCTTTCTCTGTACGTATGAAACCGTTCTACTTGATGCACACCCAACCCACAACTCGCTTGAAAGGAGTATTTTATCCGTATGAAATCGTGCTCCTGTGAACTCCCCTTTCGCACACAAAACCCCGTGCAAAGCGTTTAAAAAGGGAGTATACTCGTACGGCGTGAAGATCGAACTCAACTGCGACATGGGAGAGGGATATACCCACGAGCGTGCGCTCATGCCCTATTTCGATGCGTGCAATATCGCCTGCGGTGGCCATTACGGCGACGAACAGACCATTACCGATACGATCACCTTGGCCCTCGAGCACGGCTTAAAAATCGGTGCCCATCCCTCCTATCCCGATCGCCAGCACTTCGGTAGGGCGCCCATGCACCTCTCCTGTCAAGAGCTCTCGCAGGCGTTGGCTCGCCAGCTCGACCTGTTTTGTGCTGTCTGTGAAAAGCTCAAGGTAGTACCCAACCACGTCAAGCTCCATGGGGCCTTATATCATGCCGCCTGGCACGACGAGTCCGTAGCCCATTGCGTAGTGCAACTCCTACGCCAATATCTGTACGATTGGGAGCTCTACACCCCGACACCATCGGCCCTTGCCGATCAGGCACGCGGCATCCTGACCGTTCGCGAAGAGGCCTTTGTCGACAGGAGGTACGACCGTCATGGTAAACTCGTGCCGCGTAGCCACCCCAATGCCATCATCACTCAGCCCGACGAAGCCGTAGCCCAATGCCGAAGCATCGTCTTCGACCGAAAAGTGACGACCGTCGAAGGCGAAGAGGTGCCCCTACGCGCCCATACCCTCTGCATCCACAGCGACAACCCCAATGCCCTCGCCCTCGCTCAACACTTGCGCCGCTGTCTGGATCAATGGAATGCCCATGCATAATCTTCCCCCGCATCGTATCGTCCCCTATGGGAACAATGCCCTATTGCTGCGCTTTGAGATCGACGATCCAAACTCCATCTTGCCTTTGATATGGACACTTGCTCAGACCTTTCGCCGCGATGCAACCCTCGGCGCCATCGATGTGATTGCGACCATGCATGAAATTGCCGTCCACTTCCCCTATGGCACACCACTCTCCGACAAGGCGCATCACATCGAAACCCTGCTCCACCACATCTCTCCCAAAAACAGCCATCGAGCTGCAAAACACTGTATCCCCGTGTGTTACGACTTCGAATATACCCCGGATCTGCCCGAGCTACTGCGCATGAAAGGACTATCACTGGAGGAATTTGTCCAGCTACACACCAACCGCACGTACCGCGTGGGTTTTATCGGCTTTATGCCCGGCTTTGGGTATCTTACGGGATTGGATGAGCGACTCCACACGCCGCGCAAAGCCAACCCTTCCATCCGCATTCCCGCGGGATCCGTTGCCATAGGAGCTTCGTTTTGCGGTATCTATCCGCTCCAAAGCCCCGGTGGCTGGCACATCATTGGGCGCACGCCCCTGCGCATCTTTCATCCCCACAGAGATCCTCCCTGCCTCCTACAGCCCGGCGATGTGGTCGTCTTCCGCCCCATCGACAGAGACGAATTTCAACAACTGATCAACAAGGCGGACCAATGATTGAAATCGTTCTCTCCCCGGTACTCCTATCCATCCAGGACGGCGGCAGATATGGATACCAGCACTGGGGTGTACCCATCAGTGGACCTATGGACCGCGTGAGCGCCGCCCTCGCCAACGCCGTATTGGGCAATGCGAAAGATGCTCCCGTACTCGAAATCGCCGATGGGCCTGCCGTGCTACGATTTCATGCACCAACCCGATTTGCCCTTTGTGGCGCCAGAGGCCACTATTTCATCAACAGACAACACGTCCCCCTGCTCACCACTACCGCGGCTGCACAAGGCGATGAACTCCATCTCCATCGCTTTGACGATGGTCGTTTTCTCTACCTGGCCGTCGA
>WFXH01000108.1 GCA_015490715.1 Saprospiraceae bacterium
GCGCTATGACGGCATCACATCGGTGATGGTGAATGAGCCACTTGCACGCCAGTGGGATCTCGAAGCTGCCCGGCACTTCTGTAGTGATGCATTGCTGCTCAGGTATGCCGAGTTGATGCAATACCTCGACAGCTGCCGCATGAAGTGCCTGAGTGATTTCGCCATTCCACAGGGATCGAACGAGGCCGATACGCCAATTTTCCTTTTGCAAAGGGGCAAGAAGCTCTCGGACACTCTGGAGAGATATAGGCCCAGCTTTATCCCGCGCTCTTGCCATTATTCGACCCTTCCGATAAAGAGGTCAATCTGACGTGCATCGGGCGTTTTGGGGAAGTACTTTTTAATGTCGGTATAGGCTCTATGTGCTTCTTCTTTATTGCCGAGCTCTTCTTGCAATTCTCCATATTTGAGGAGGTAATAGGCAGCCAGGAAATCTGAATGATCCCACGCGGCCTCATAGGCCTTTTTGTAATACTTGCTCGCTTGCTCGAGCTGATCTTGCTCGGAAAGCACATCACCCATGACACCGTATTTCATGGTCTTCATCACCGGTGTGTGTGGGTCGTAGTCTTCGAGATATTCGAGTGCTTTGTCGTAGTTGCCAAGGCGGAGATAGGACACTCCTGCGTAATACTTCGATAAATTAGCTGCACGCGTGCCGGGGTAGTTTTCGATGATGCCCAGGAATCCATCGTAACCTCCACCGGGATTGTTGAGTGCCAGATTAAAGGAATCCTGTTCGAATTGAAATTGCGCCTGCCACATCTGCTCGGCAGCTTCTTTTTCCAGAGGTTCTTTGTAGTAGTTTTTATACACATACCATCCGCCAACCAGGAGGAAAATGGCCAAAATGATACCCGAGATGAGGTTTTGATTTTTTTCAATGAAGGTTTCTAAATCCCCACCTGTGCTCACAGGTCGAGTGGGGATACGCATCAGCTGCTTAGGTTTTTCGGTCATGCGAAGAGGAGTTTATGATGCCAATTGACGCGCAAAGATATGAAATATCCACAATGCACTTTGCAATTATCCTTGATAATCACGAAGGTTATGGAGGTGAGCTTTCGCTTGCGAGGAGCAACTAACCGCTGTACAACCGCGAAATAATCGCTACTTTTGACGCAAAGTCGCTTTGCAATGGCTGACATCGATGGCAAGTCGCTGGCCCTGCAAATGCAGGAACAACTGGCTCGGGAAATACAATCTGCGGTTGCTGCAGGTATGCGCCCTCCACATCTGGTGGCTGTGCTCGTGGGCGATAACCCCGCCAGTAAGACCTACGTACGCAATAAAATGCTCGCCTGCAAGCGCGTGGGCATGACCTCTAAAATACTCGCCTTACCTGAAGAGACGACCGAGGAAGAACTCATAGAGCACATAAACGTGCTCAATACCGATGCTTCCGTCGATGGTTTTATTGTACAGCTTCCGTTACCCAGGCATATCAACAGCACCAAGGTACTCGTACATATCGCAGCTGAAAAAGATGTCGATGGATTTCATCCCCTCAATATCGGGCGCATGACGCTGGGCCTGCCTTCGTACACACCAGCCACACCTTGGGGCATCACTCAAATGCTCCTTCACTACGACATACCCACGGAGGGGAAGCAATGCGTCATCCTCGGAAGAAGCAATATCGTAGGTAGGCCCTTGAGTATTTTACTTTCACAAAATGCACCTTATGGCAATGCCACGGTGACTGTCCTCCACAGCCGAAGCCGCAACGTTCAGCGCCACTGTCGGGAAGCCGACATTCTCATAGCAGCGATAGGCAAGCCTCAATTTGTCGGTGCCGACATGGTCAAGGAAGGGGCCGTCGTCATCGATGTGGGCATCAATAAAATCCCTGCACCCGATACTCCGAAGGGCTACCGCATTGTCGGAGATGTCGATTACGAATCCGTCAAAGACAAATGCGCCTGGATTACTCCTGTACCAGGCGGGGTGGGCCCCATGACGGTGACAGGATTGCTCTACAATACATGGAAAGCCTATCGTCGAGAGGTGTACCATTCTGTACCTGTGGAGGTATAAAAAAAGCCGAATCGAAGAGATTCGGCTCCTCTGTTGCGGGGGCAGGACTTGAACCTGCGACCTTCGGGTTATGAGCCCGACGAGCTACCATCTGCTCCACCCCGCGGTATTTTGCATATACAAAAACAACCTGCATGGCCGCATTGTTTCGCTTTAACCGCGATATTTTACTTGTTTTTATCAACCAAACCAGCTGCGGCTGTACATGAGGTTGCAGCCACGCCACAGCGCATTGTCGATCCGTCCCATTACTCGAAATCTACCGTCTTCGAATACCTCCCCAATATCGGCCGTCCGAATAAAGGCACAACTGTGCGCATTGGCAAGATCGACGCAATGGAGAATGCCCTTGCCACTTTTTCGGATCAAAAAGGGGTCGTTGATATCGCCTGCCAATACACGAAGGGTGGAAGATGGTCGAAAGATGCCATCCTCTATGGCATATGCCTGAGAAGAGAGCTCGGTCATGCCGTATTCCGAATGCACTTGGCGTATGCCGAGATGTCGTCGCAACATTTCATGCAGGGCCTCTTTGGGGATTTCCTCTCTCCTACCCTTCATGCCCCCCGTTTCCATAACAATGATGTCGGAATGGATGGGCTTACCCTTTAACACATCGATTAGATCGAGTAGCGCATAGCTCACCGACCAAAGGATGCACGGCTTTTCATGTGGGCGGCGGAGCACCTCGATGAGTTCGGGTATCTTTTGATGGTAAAATCCCGAGAGCGGATCATCGGTTTGGCGTATGAAATAGTGCACCATAGCGATGAGGGAGGAAGCGGGTACGTCGAAGTAGGAGGGCAGTAGCGCCAGTATCCGATAATTGCTGAGCGGCCCGTACTGCTCTTCAAAAGCACGCCTTGCGTTAGAGAGGTATTCATCCAATGAGCGCATGTAATGCCTTGATCGAATATCGGTACTCGTCCCACTACTGACGAATACGATTTCGGGTGTCCACTCACCGGTGACCACTTTGTGATGGCGGAAGAGATCAATGGGCAAAAAGGGTATTTCCTCCAGTGATTGCGGTACCACTGCAGATGCGCCGATTAATTCGACGTATTGCCTATAGATCGGATTGTGGCGGACCTGGTGATGAAAGAGTGCAAGCGCACGCTCGAAAAAATCCGCATCGCTTTGAATGCTTTGGAGAGGGGTGGACCATGCATCCATTGCATTGCTCTGTAGCTATCGCTGCTGGTTGGGCATCGATTGAAGGAAGTCGTCTGGATCGATTTCGACGTAATCGTCGGGAATGGCAAATACCTTATCTTCGACGGGCTCTGTACTCAACTCCTCGGCGATAAAAGTGACGACACCCTGGCCTGGGCTAAAGATGCGATATTCGAGAGGGAATCCCTTTAGTTGGAGCTCTCGAAATTCGGGGTGAAATGCCGAGGACGGTGCAATTTCCTTTGTCACATAGATATAGCTCTTCATCTCGTCGTTTCCTTGAGTGTCTTTTTTGATTAACTCTACCAGATAGGTGTCGTATCCGAGGATTTTTTTGTTCTTATCGGGATGGGGGATAATTTCGTATTCATCGGGGTTGAGGGATTGGGACATCATGCCTTCCTCTTGGGCTTTTTCTATGGGCATGGTCATTTTCATTTTTTGCCCCATCATGCTCATCAAGATGACGATCGTCGAGTCGTCTTGGCC
>WFXH01000109.1 GCA_015490715.1 Saprospiraceae bacterium
CTCGGATGCGGATGTGGCCGCCGTCGTGGATCGTGTCGTAACTGATGAGGTCGCCGTTGCTGATGCCAAAGTTGTTGATGTCGCAGTCTACCGCGTCGACCAGTACGACCTCAAAGCAATATGCTTCGACCATATTGCCTGTCGCATCGTGCACTGTATCGCACTCTGCGACGCCCTTCCACGTCACCTCTTCGCAACACTCGGGTAGTTCGAGACAACGCTCGATATCGCAACAGGTGGGGCTTAGAAAATCGATTCGGTAGCAGAAGCGTGGAGTATCGATCAATCCAATGACTCCCTCAAAGCACAGTTCAATAAAGAGATCTCCACCGGAAAAATAGCTCGTCTGGCTGATGATGTCTACAGCATTGTTCCGGAAGATAAAGCGACCGCAGTCGTTCGCATCGTCGACCTGGATGGTCACGCACCAGTACTTTTGACCGGTGGTATCGTTGATTTTACACTCGATGGAGTCGTGGACCACAGGCTCAGTACAACAAGGCTTGCGTATGGAGATGCAATCCTTGATATCGCAGCATTTCTTGCTGTCGAAATCAACAGTAAAACAGAGCTCATCATCATCGACCGAGGCAATATCGACGTAGCCTGTGATATAGACATCGTTGCCGACGACCTGTCTCTTCAGCGTACCGTCGATGATATCGCCGTTGTGAAGCTCAAAGCTAAAGCCGCCACAGTCGAGGCCATCGGGCAGGTGAATTTTAAAGTAATAGCCCTTTTGGAAAATATTACTACCCGGCACGACAAAGCTATCGCATTGAGCTTCTCCCGTCCATGCCACCTGGGTACAGCATGGTTCGAATTCTTCATACGGAATGCAAGCTTTCAATGGGCAACAATCGGGATTGTCGGAAGTGAGCTCAAAGCACACTCCATTAAAGCTCACAATTTTATTGTTCACCAATAGGACGTAATAACTCTTAAAGCACCCTTCGATGATGAGATTGCCCTGAGGGGTAATCGTCGCATCATAGTCGAGTAAAGTGGCATTGCTGTTCAACACCCATCGGCCACATTCGCGCCAGTTGAACACCTCCATGCGGAAACAGTAATTGAAGGAGTCGTTGTCGCTCGTATCACACCATACACTGATGTCGTAACCGTGTTGGACACAGCAGATGGGAATAGGAATCGCTTTGGAATAAGTAATCTGTCTGTTATTCGCAGTATATTTCAGTGCCCAATCGAGCGAATCGACCCCTGAGGGCACGCGATTGGTATCGATGCACGAGGTGATGACGGTACTGCCGCCGACGTATTGGACTTCACACTTGTCGGCGGGAATGAATTTATTGCGTATTAATATCCCACACTGTACTCGTTGAGCATGCGCACTGTCGATGTGAAACTCCACGCAATAGTACTTTTTCCCATTGGGATGAGGACGTGAAGGTGGCTCTTCGTCACAGTAAGTTTTTGCCACCCATATCTTCAGTTTACAATTGGGCACTTTGATACAGCCCTGTATATCGCAACACACTAAATCGGGCGGTGCATAGGGGAAGGCGAGCTTATAGCACATCACTGTATCCTCCGCATCGATCAAATCGGGATCTAAACATCCTTTGAAGTGGTAGTAGCCATCCCCTTCAAACCCCTCTTGAAAAGTGCCATCCATGATTGGAAGATTGGATAAAAACACAGGTGTGTCGCACAGTGGGAGGCTATTGGCTAAATCGATTGCAATGTCGAAACAAGTCGCTCCTTTGTGTACGTAGCCGTCCCTGATAATGTCGCAATAGACGCGTTCGTACACCACGGCCCAATCCATGTCGCGCTCGCAACACTGATTGAGGCTATCACAAAGAGTAATATCACAACACAGGGGATTGTCAAAGTCGACGGTGATGCATACCACCTCGGTCCCCGGAGGTATGTCGGCCTCGTTATAATTGACTTCGACAGAGTAATTATAACCTATCCACGACACGTTGACATCGGCAGGTATTGGTGGATCCAACACGACATCGAAGTTGTTGCACAAAAACGCACTATCCGATGGCTGAAAGCTAAAGCGCTTTGTGTAGGACGTCTGCCCATCCCTTTCCCTACAGGCGAGCTCCTCTTCATGCACCACGCTGCGATATTGACAGCAGCTTGGGGGTATATCGATACATTCCTTGATATCACAACAAATGCCATCATAGATGAAAGCATAGCATAGAGAGTCTTTCATGGTCTCGGGATAAAAACAATAATAATAGATAAATCCCTGAGGTTTGGCCGTAGCTATCAGGGGAAAGCCCGGTACGACCTCGGCGTTAAACTCCGCATCGGTCCATGTACATGATACATCTTGTGTATCAGGAAACCAGAATTCTACGCATATGAGCCCGTCAATGAAATCACATCGCACTTCTGCTTCGTAGCTTTCCTTTACACATCGGTTGGTGATATCAAACTCTTGCCAGCCCTGGGCATTGATGTGTTGCATGATCCACAGTGAGAGTAATAAAGAGAGCAAAGCCAGGAGTTTCCAGCGATACTCCAAAGTCCGCATGCGCAATTGTTTTCCCATTTTCTCAAGATTTTTAAGTTTGTCGATTTACATGGCAAAATTGAAGGCTATCCTGCAACAGTCAAAGCAAAAATGAATAAACTGTTGAAGTTTTTCGACCAAAAGATAAAATCGCGTAGTAAGCGGTCGAATTGTTGAGTTTATCAACCAGTACAGGGGGAAAATGGTCCGGACATCGTGGGAATGCCTAATAGTGAAGAAGCGTTGCAATATTGGAGAAAAATTTATTTGCAGTCCTCAAGTGTCCATGCTTTATCGCTGCGGTACACCTGGCCGTTGATGAGTGCTACTTGCTGGTTATCATGATTGTACACGCGTATGAGATACGTTGCCGTCTTCCGCCCGAGATAGACCTCCTCCGTCGTTGCGGTCAACACATCACCGGCGCGAATGGGGACAAAGAGTTGTACGGAAGCGATGGTCGTCATACATTTCACACCATGACTATTGGCTGCAAAGGCCAGGGCGCTATCGGCCAGGGAGAAGGCGATGCCTCCATGTGCGATGCCGAAACCATTACACATTTCCTCGCGCACCCGCATACGCAACACCGCCCTCCCCTTGTCGATCTCAACCCGATCGATACCGAGCCATTGGCTAAAGGCATCGCGACGATACATGCAATCCACAATTTGTTGAGGAGTGAGTGCACCTTGCATATCACTTGTTTTTTCCGTAGTAATTTTTCACAAATCCCCTTGGCTCTTTCCCCTTCCAATGCTGCCATAGCCCCCATGCCAATCCCAGGCCGTAAGCACCCACTTGGAGGACAAAGACAATAGGTGTCCATAGGGCAGTCTTCCACTCCCGATAGCGAAGCCAAGCACCAACCATCAAGAGAAAGCTGAGCAGTAGTGCCATCGCAATGAACAGCGACAACACCCATAGGGGCAACCATCGCAGCATCGCACCTACTACAATCCCAATCCCCCCTACCCACACAACAAGAGGTAGCAAGTGGAGCCACTTCAACATCTCGCGATGTCGGCGGTACAAGGCGATGCGCGCCACTCCCCAGTTGAAGATTTGCTTAAAAAACTTCCACCAGTCGGTACGGCGCTTGTGGTAGACATAGGCATCGGCGATGAGGCACACGCGAAATCCCGCCTTGTAGATACGGGCCGAGTAATCCATATCCTGCCCATGTCGAAGCGAAGTATCCATACCACCGATCGCTTCGTACACCCGGCGGTGTATACCCATGTTAAAACTTCGCGGATAAAATCGCTCGGGGGCACGCCTCTTCCCACGCGTTCCGAGGGTGCCGATGTACGATGTCATGGTGTAGTTGACGGCCTTTTGAAAAGGTGTAAAAGAAGCATGCGCCTCGTCGGGGCCACCAAAGGCATCGCATCGGTGGCGCTGTAAATGGCGGTCAATGCGCTTCAGCCACATTGGGGGAAATAGACAATCGGAGTCGACAAATATGAAATATTGCGCCGTACTGTTGGCCATGCCGTAATTTCGCGCAGCACCCGGGCCTTGATTGTTTTGATAGAGCCATCGCAGCTGCAAACCCGACGTCGAGCGATAGGATTGGATGAATTCCCGAAAGCCATCGGTAGAGCCATCATCGACGAACAGGAGTTCAAACAGCGTACGAGGAAAATCGAGTTCTTCTGCCGAAGCCAGAAGTTCTTTGACCTCTGCTAAGCGATTGTATACAGCAATGATGATACTGTACTTGAGCGACATCTAATGGCATTTGGGCAAAAATCCGCATTTTTGCTTAATATACCTCCCACGATGCTTCGGATGACAATATTTCTTTCTCTGCAGGGGTTTTATCCACACACAAAGGTATCAGGTATGACGCATCAAAGGTCGTGGAACATACCTCGTAGTATTTCTCTACTCGTTTTCGGGCTTTTCGGCTTAGTTGTTTTACACAGAGCGGATGGTCAGGTGCCGGTAGACAGCAATCTCATACAGTTTTCGGGTATAGTCTACACCGACGAGGGAGATACGATTATTCCGCTGCCCTTTGTCAACATTGCTATTAAAGGTACAACGCGTGGTACGTACACGGATTTGGATGGATTTTTCAGCATAGTGGTGAAGGAGGGCGATACGGTGCAGTACTCGGCCATTGGATTTCAGACGGTGACATACGTCATACCCGACACTTTAAAGACGGATCGGTACACGGTGTTTCAATATTTGCCCAAGGATACGATCTGGCTTCCTGAGACGGTGGTTTATCCCTGGCCGTCGCGTGAGCACTTTCGCGTGGAGTTCTTAGCTCTCGACGTAGAATCGGATTACCGCAAGATGATCCGCGAAAACCTCTCCGACATGAAATTATCGCGATACGTCAAAGAGCTACCGAGCGACTCCAAAGAGATGATAGAGATCGCCTTCAAGCAATATCAGAAAAAGCTCTATTATGCAGGCCAGCTCCCACCGATGATCAATGTCATGGCCCTATACCGCTTTCTAAAGGAGTGGACGAAGGGCAAATTGAAGCGCAAGCGTTGAGTTACTGAGGATACTTGACTCCCATAAAAAACAAACCGTGTGCTGGAGCACTCAGGGATTTTGGTAGGCGCTGCTGGTGCTCAAAGGCATGCTGAATGTCTTCTAATTGCATCTGCCCCAGTCCCACCTGAACGAGCGCTCCCACAATCATGCGCACCATACCTCGCAAAAACCGCGTCGCAGCTATATCCAAAGTCAAGCGCTTCGCATTGCTGTCTATGTCTAATCGACAGGAGATGATGCGACACCGATAGTCGTTTGTCCCGCCCTTCACCTTACAGAAGGGATAAAATTCCTGCTGGTGGGCAATCATCTCGAGTGTTTGCTGCATCGCTTCGAAGTCCAATTTATCCCAGGCGGGAAAATGCCATGAAATTTCTTTGGAAAAGGGATCTTTTCGCCCGTGTATGAAATAGCGATAGCTCCGCTCGACGGCATGAAATCGTGCATGAAAAGCCAGGTCGACCGGCTGGACACCTATAAGGGCGATATCTTCTGGAAGCAGGGCATTTACGGAGCGAAAAAAGCGCTCAGGCAGGGGGCCTTGGCAATCAAAGTGAAATGCGAAGTTGCGTGCATGGACACCTGCATCGGTGCGGCAACATCCGTAGGTGCGCACTTCTTCGTGCAATACCGTGCGCAATGCTTTCTCTACTTCCGACTGCACAGTGACGACATCGGGCTGGCGTTGCCAGCCGTGAAAGTGCGTTCCCTTGAAATCTATCCGCCCTAAGTATCGCTTCATAGGCCAAAGTCCATTAGAGGATTTGCAATACCCCCAGAGCCAACAATCCGTAGCGAATAAATTTGCCTATGGCTATGAAAAACAGGGCACTTCCCGTTGGGAAGAGCAACCCACCAGCGATGAGCACCAACACATCGCCCAGAAAGGGCACCCAAGAAAACACGAGTGCGACGACCCCGTATCGCCTCAATAAGCGCAAAGCTTGTTGACGTCGTCGGTCGGGTATGCTGACATGTCTTCGCTCGTACCACTTTGCTCCCCAACGACCAATGAGAAAGGTCGTCCAGCTACCAAGGGTATTGCCCGTGCCGGCCACAAGGGTCGGCCATAGCCAATCGCGCGATGCACTTACCACGTAGACAAACCACGCCTCTGAAGAGAGTGGCACGAGAGTAGCACTCAAAAACGACCATCCAAAGAGCACGACGTATTCCCACACCACTTGAAACCCTATTGATTGAGGTACATGTACCGATTGCGCTCGAGCTCTCTAAAAAACGGGTCGTTGAGATCACGAATAAAACGTATTTCTTCTCCGGTCGATTTCATCTCAGGTCCCAGGCGCTTGTCGACATTGGGAAACTTGTCAAACGAAAATACCGGCACCTTGATGGCATAGCCGGAGAGTTTTTTCTCAAACTGAAAGTCGCGGAGTTTGTGGGTGCCGAGGATGATTTTCGTGGCGATCTTGAGGTAGGGGATGCCGTAGGCTTTTGCAATAAACGGTGTGGTGCGCGATGCCCTCGGATTGGCTTCGATTACGTACACTTTGCCATCTTTTACAGCAAATTGGATATTGATCAGTCCGACGGTATTGAGAGCAAAGGAGATTTTTTTTGCGTAGTGCTCCATAGTTTCGATGGTAGCTTGGTCCAGGCTGTATGGTGGAAGGACTGCCGAGCTGTCGCCGGAGTGAATGCCTGCGGGTTCGACGTGTTCCATGATGCCCATGATGTGAAAGTCCTCGCCATCGCATATGGCGTCGATTTCGGCCTCGGTGGCGCGCTCGAGGAAGTGGTCGATGAGCACGACATTGCCCGGCAGGTGTTTAAAGATGCTCAGTACGTGGCGTTCGAGTTCTTCGTCGTTGATAACGATTTTCATGCGCTGTCCGCCGAGAACATAGGACGGACGAACGAGTACGGGGTATCCCACGCGCCGCGCTATTTCTAAGGCCGATTCGACATCTTTGGCCACGCCGTACTCGGGATAAGGGATGCCGAGCGATTTCAGCAGGTCGGAAAAGCGGCCTCGGTCTTCGGCGAGGTCGAGGGATTCGAACTGGGTACCGAAGATGCGTACGCCGTGCTCGTGTAGCCTGCGCGCCAGCTTTAAGGCGGTTTGACCGCCGAGTTGGACGATGACGCCTTCAGGACGTTCGTGGTCGACGACGGCTTTGAGGTGCTCCCAGAAGATGGGTTCGAAGTAGAGCTTGTCGGCGAGGTTGAAATCGGTGGAGACCGTCTCGGGATTGCAATTGATCATAATCGCCTCATAGCCTACTTCCTTTGCTGCGAGGATGCCGTGTACACAACAATAGTCGAATTCGATGCCCTGCCCTATTCGATTGGGCCCGGCACCGATGATGAGCACTTTCTTTTTGGAAGAGACTGCACTTTCGTTTTCGTCGTCAAAGGTGGAATAGAAATAGGGTGTTTGTGCAGCAAATTCTCCAGCGCAGGTATCTACCATTTTATACACCCGCCGAATTCCATCGGCTTCGAAGGCGCGTTCGACGTCTTCTTCGCGTACGCGAAGCAACCATGCGATCTGCTCATTGCTGTAGCCGAGCTGTTTGATTTTTCGCTTAAGATCCGTGGGGATATCTTCGGGCACGTTGTAGCGCATGATTTCGTTGTCCATTTCGACCAATTCGCGGATCTTGTACAAAAACCACGGGTCGATGCCGGTCAGCTTGTGGATGGTCTTGATCGGCACGCCTAAGCGCAGTGCGTCTTTGATGCGGAAGACGCGGTCATCGCTAGGGTGTTCGAGGCGGTAGAGGATATCTTCAGTGCGGATCCATTCCTTCTTGTCGGCACCGAGGCCGGCGCGTCCATCTTCGAGCGACTGACAGGCTTTTTGTAGGGCCTCGGTAAAGTTGCGCCCGATGGCCATCACCTCGCCGACGGATTTCATCTGCAAGCCGAGTTCGGTATCGGCACCGTAGAATTTGTCGAAGTTCCAGCGCGGCATTTTGACGATGACGTAATCGAGTGTGGGCTCGAAAAATGCGCTGGTGGTCCCGGTGATTTGATTTTTGAGCTCGTCGAGGGTATAGCCGATGGCCAATTTGGCCGCCACTTTTGCAATGGGATAGCCCGTCGCCTTGCTGGCCAATGCGGATGAGCGCGACACACGCGGATTGATTTCGATAGGGATGAGCTGTTCGGTCTGGGGATGCACGGCAAACTGGACATTGCATCCGCCCGCAAATCTACCGAGCGAGCGCATCAATCGGATGGCATCGTTGCGCATGCGCTGGTACACCGTATCGGGCAGAGTCATCGCCGGGGCAACAGTAATGCTGTCGCCCGTGTGGATGCCCATCGGATCCATGTTTTCCACCACGCAGATGATGACGACGTTGTCGTTTTGGTCGCGTAAGAGCTCCAGCTCGAATTCCTTCCAGCCGAAGATGGCCTTTTCGATGAGTACTTCGTGGATGGGAGATGCACTTAAACCGTGTTTGAGCGCCCGATCAAACTCTTCCTTATTCCATACGAAGCGACCTCCGGTACCACCGAGGGTATAGGAAGGTCGTATGACGAGCGGAAAGCCGATTTCCTGAGCTGCTTCCTTACCCTCGAGAAAGGAATTGGCGATGTAGGAAGGCGGCACGTCCATGCCGAGCTTCTGCACATGTGCTTTAAAGGCTTCGCGATTTTCGGTCAGCTCGATGGCCTGGAGGTCCACACCGATAAGTTCGACCCCGTATTTTTTCCACAGGCCTAATTCACCGGCTTCGCGAGCGAGGTTGAGTGCCGTTTGCCCCCCCATTGTGGGAAGTACAGCATCAATCCCTCCCTTTTGAAGAATCTCCTCAATGCTCTCGACGGTCAACGGCTTGAGATAGATGTGATCCGCAATGACGGGATCCGTCATGATGGTGGCGGGATTGGAGTTGATGAGGCTTACCTCTATGCCCTCTTCACGTAGGGCTTGGGCGGCTTGACTGCCGGAATAGTCAAATTCACACGCCTGGCCAATGACGATAGGGCCGGATCCGATAATGAGCACGTGACGGATATCCTGACGTCGGGGCATTTGCAAAAAGTTTGGCAAATATAAGGTCCTTTCCCAATACGTCAGGATCGAGCTGCAATCTTGCCTCGTGTTTAGAGCTAAGAAAATCAGTCGTAAATGATGACGCCACTGGCTGTAAAGCGGTATTCCCTTTTGGGTTGGGTGATTTTTTCGATCTCCTCTTTGGATTTTCCCTCATCTTCGGCGTAATGACGCAGTTCTTCTACGGGAGTGACGTGTATAAATGCATCGCCTTCGATGACTGCTGTCTTTCCCTCGATGTCTTTGGGCACGAAAAATCCATAGTCCTTAAATCGTACGAAAAATTCGTTTCCCTTCTCGTCTTGAATGGTCATCCAGCAGCCCTTCATCTTACATACGCCGCTGACTTGTCCCTTGATCTTTGCATGGACCTTTTTACCCGCTACGAGGGAAGAGATGACATCTTCCATCGGTGTGATGCCCTTGTCGTCGATTTTTTCGCCGAAGTATTGTTGAGCATCCACGCGCACTGCCCACAATAGAACCCATAGCAAAACTATCCACAATTTCATACGCATAAAATTTTACAGCATTTTCCATCTTGAAAACGCAGAGAGTAATCTTCTATTTCACGGAAAAATTGTGAGCACCCCAAGGTCTGGACTTGCTATGGCAAGGAATTTGATACATTATAAAAATGCTTCAAGTGTTGTTGCTTATGCATCTGATTGTTAGAGTTGTACTCCTCGTCATATTTCTGATGGTGGCCATCGCATTACTTCATCTCCATGCGTATGCTCAAGTTCACGAAAAAGACACCGCAGTACGTGCTTTCACGAATACTCCACCATGGACGATATGGGAATACGAGGGAGATATCCAGTGGAAAGGGGTATGGGATGTGGATCAGCGACGCGGAAGGGGTATGTGTTATTGGCGCAATGGTGCGGTCTACATGGGAGATTGGTCGGCACATCAGCCCAATGGGGTCGGTACACTCTTTTATCCCAATGGAATCACGCTCAGTGGACAATGGCGCAACGGGAGGCTCATCCGTCGCAGCTTTGCGCACACTTTTGAAGAGTATAAGCTTGATTCGTGTCCTGTCCAAGGGGCTGTGCTTCGCGATACGAGGGCTACACTGCACATGGTATCTATCGGCATTGATCAATACGTGCATCTCGAAGCTCTCGGTCGAAGCGATTGCGATGCACTACGCATTGCAGAGTTATGGTCGTCTTTGCACGAGCAACACACCCAATTGGCAGTACTCATCAACGAGCGAGCATCGGGTGCTGCGGTACAACGATCTTTACATCAAACACTATGTGCTCTTCAGCCGCAAGATACCCTGATACTGTACTTTTCAGGGCATGCCTTGCCGGGGCGCATGCTCCTCTCGGATTTCAACGGTTACGGGAGTACCATTTCATACAGAGCTCTCTTCCAAAAAATAGTACAACGTCAACCTGCTATTGTGTGGATGTTTTTTGATGCGTGTTATTCCGGGAGTGCATTGGAGGTCTTGGAGGCCGTCGTCCCCGACAGTGTGCGATCGCGATGGAGTGTATTTTGCTCTTCCACTGCTGAGCAAAAGTCCCTTCAAAAGGAAGGACAGATCAGCGTCTTCACTCAATACCTCGAATCGGGATTATTGGGAGCAGCCGATGCCAATGGCGATGGTATTGTTCGCTCGGGAGAGCTTTTTAACTATTTGCGCTGGCACGTTTCGAAGGCCACGAGCGGTATGCAGACGCCCGTGTTTTGGGGCAATGAGGCTCTTCAACTGTCGCCTTAAAGGCGTTATTTCGGTCGTACTTTGACGTTGTCTATACGTGCTGAGGTGGTCTTGCCATTGGGGCCGCTCCCCTCGTAGCGGAAGGCAATGTAAGCAATCCCAGAGTACGCACTCAGGTCGATATCGCCGGAGGGGATCCACTCGTGGTCGGGATCGGATTCGCTGGCCAGGCGACATTGGAGGGGGTGCCAGGTGGCTTGAGCAATGTTTTGCCCATCGAAATCGGTCGATATCCACACGGATAGGCCTTGATGGGTCCAGAAAGCCTTGGCGGATTCGAACTGCAGGATTTTGGGTTGATCCAATCGCAGGGGCGGAGTGACGAGCATGGTCACCATCGACGGGGCGTTGTCGCGGAAAGCCGTCGCCTGTGCATAGGCATTGCCGCGATATGTTTTGATGCGCCATTGGCGCTGACCTTCGATGGCAAAGCTCTTCCAACCACGGGAGTCGATGTCTTGCCCATCGGGAAAGGAGGAAAAGTCTTCGTCGAGCACATCGAGCGTGTCGAGGCCTCCTCCCCCACTCGAGCCGTCGATATCGTCGAGGTTGCGCAATAAGAGCTGTTTGACTCGGTCTCTACCACCCTGTGAGGCGATGGCCACAATGGTATTGGCGGATGCTGGTACGGGCTGGTCGGCAAAGCTCGCTTGATTGCGCGTAAAGAGGAGTATGCTGCCCGTGCCATCGCTCACTTCTGGTCCTTCGCGGAAGACGGTAGCACCTGTAAATTGCACGTTGTGGAGTCGGACGAGCTCGGCTTCATAGGATTCGAAGTCGCTGAGCAGATCCTCCACCGTCACATCCTGAGGCTGGACCATCGAGGATCCCACAATCTGGGCATTCGCCAGGGTGGCGTTGTTGATCTGGAGCATGCCGTTGTATTCGCTGATTTCACTGCCATCCAAGAGGAGTTCAATCTCTTGATAGAGGTCAAAGCTATGCGACTGCTGAAAGCGCACCAAGATGCCCGCTGTATTGTCTTGGAGAATGAGATTGCGCTCGTGGAGATTGGCATGGGCGCGGTCGGAGATGACAACACCTCGTATTTTTTTCCCCGTAGGAGCAGGCACTGTACTCCCTTGAAACATCGCGCGCACCTCCGCAATATCGATCTGTGTACCCCCGCCGCCAAGCAAGCATGAACTATCGCGCATCGACACATCGGAGGTATCGCGTATGGTGAGCTGGAGGGTATTGCGGTAGCGCGAAAGTATACCGACGATCCAACCGTTGCCATCGGGGATGGGGGCGGATGCAAAATCGGCGTAGTTGCTCGTTCGGACGACCAGGACATTGCCGATACAGTCTTCAATCGTGCGGTTGGCAGGGCGATCTTCGTCGGCATAGCGCAAGGGCTTATCTGCCACGGAAAACTCGACTTCTTCTAATTTGATCAGCGTACCGAGATCCGCTTCACTGAGTTGGTATATCGACCGCAATCGCGGCGTAACGGGCTCGACCTCCGTACCGCGAAAGACGTACTCACGGTAGAGATTGTCGGGTATGCGCTGGCCGTGCAAGTCGAGGTAGATGTCGTTGTTGCGATCGGTAAGGGTTAGTCCACGGCACTTGACGTAGACCCTGCGCCCGGGCTCAAAGAGTACGTAAAAATCCGTGGCATTGATCGAGATGGGAATGCCTCCGGTACTGTCTTGTATCACCAGCACTTTGTAGAAATTGCCAAACCGGTCGTTGGAGACCACCTGTCCACCGATGATCCAATCTTCGGTAATCTGCATACTTTGTCCCCTGACAGCTCGCTGCTTGAGCTCGTGGATAGAGATATTGGGTGTCAGATCCTCGGTTGATGGTACGGGGGGCACATCCCATTGTTCATCACACGAAAGGGTGAAAGCCAATGTTAGGAGAATAAAGGTAATTCGCAGGGACACTGTCCAGCACTTCATTTTGCAGGTATTTCTGATGTACGATTTTATGCGTTGATCCACCATTTCATACAGACTTAAAAGCGAAGACTCACATTGACGAAATAGGTTCGACCATAGGCGAAGAAGTACTTATTGGGGAAGATATTTAGATTGGGATATCCGTTGGGGTAATTGCGCACGCGATACTGCTCAAAGCCTCCAGTGATGATATCGGTGTTGTTGAGCAGGTTGGAGGCGTTAACGGTGAGCAACAGGTAGTACGGTCCCCATCGGAAGGACTTTCCTCCGAAGAGGTCGAGTGTAAAGGCGCCAGGCACGCGCTCTTGTGCGACAATTTTCTCAAAGAGGGGATCTTCGCGCACCAGGCCACGTGTAAAATCGCGCGTCCGCCGGTAGGGATAAAAATCGAGGTATCGCTCCCCGAGGTAGTTGGCCTTCAGGGAGAGCCACCAATAGCGACGTCCGTTGTATCTCAGCTCAAGGGCATAGGCCTCTTCGGGCAATCCCGGCAAGCGAAAGTTGCGCACATAGACAAAGGAGTCCAGCGGAAGCGGCTGATCCGAATCGTCGGGAAAGATGAGGAATTTTACATTGGATGCGTAGCGGTATGCTCCTTTTGTTGCGGCTAGGCCCATGGAAAATCCGTATCCCAATTGGATTTCGGCGGAGAGCTCTACCCCCCGATGCAGTCGATCGATGCCGGAGAGGATGATGTTGCCAAACTCGCCTTCGTCCAGACCGCGTGCGTTGTCGCTGTCAAAAAAGGCCGATCGATGGCGGATGCCGTTTTTAATGAGGGTATAAAATCCCGTGATACGTGCCTTTAGCGATGGGGCTCTGTACACCCATGAACCCTCTAAGGCTATGAGGGATTCCATTTCGAGCTTGGGTATGAAATCGTTGCGCGTACGGGGAGAAATCATCGCATTGGAAAAAGCCGGCGGTCGCGTCTGATACATCGCTTGAAAGAGCACGTATTGACGACCTGAGGCTTTAAAGGTGAGCTGCGTCTTCAAAGTGTAAGGCAGAAAAACCTTTAACTCAGAGTATCCCTTGGATCGGTCGGGGAAAAATCCGTTACGCCATAGGCCTTTGCGTCGATACCCGGTCCAACCGATCTGGAAGCCGAGGTGAAAATCAAGTTGCGGCAGCTGATAAAAGAGCATACTCCACAGTCGATAGCGCTGAATGAGGGCGCGATAGTTATAACCAATCGTATCACCGACACGTGCAATCGAGTTCGGGCGATCGAGGTTGTATTGTTGCTTGACAAAATCCGTCTCGTACTTGTTGTAATCGAGCCAGAAGTCCCCACCGAGTAGATCATCGACGATTTTATACTGATACTTTTTAAAGAGGAGCGCTTGCACGCCGCTGACGACGGTCAGGCGCTCAGCTGGACGCCAAAATGCCTTTGAGGTCCATTGTAAACTGCGATAGTCGTATCGGCGCTGTTCGACGATGTAGAGCGATTGCAATCCGCTAATGCCGTCATCCGTGCCGTTGACTTTGTCTATGGAAGTGAAATTGTTGAGGTTGGTGAGGTAGAGGTATTCCCACTGGATTTGTCGGTTGCGCTCATCGGCGTGCAGCCATTCGGCGAGCTGGTGTTTGACGGTACTATCCGTAAAATACGAGGGCCACTTTTGGTAATAATCGGCCCTTGGGTCGTTGGCTTCAGCCCAGTTGAGTGCAGTGCTGCCGTTGGCTCCCCCTTGAATGGAAAAACTCGACCAGAGGGTAAAATCTTCCGATGCGTACCAACTGTGACGCAGAATAAACACCGGTATATTGGCAAACGCCACCCTCGCATTGCGCTTACGGCCGTCTTGATAGCCCCAATTCGGATTGTAATAGTGGCTGCCCGCAATGCGATACATCTCCATCGTCGCCGCAGTGGCCCTCCCCCTCCGAATCGGAGCGCCAAAGAGCAAGGCATCCCATTGATGATATCTGTTGGGTCGATACCGCATGCCTAAGTAATAGGCAAAAGCCTTGTAAAATGTCCCCGGAATGTATCCTTCCTCGGCCCAACGCACGGAAGACGAAACCGTATAGCGCAGGGGAATGTCTTTCCACTCATCGGTATAACTCGCCATGAGTCGATACCGATAGCTTCGATTGCTCACACTTGTCGACAGGCGCAAGCCCGCACGATGAGCATCCGGGCTCATATCCATCCACACACCACCACCTGCACCACCAAAAAACAAATCCGAGGCCGTCAAGCCGACAACAGTATAGCGCCTGCGAGTGACTTCATTGAGTCCACCCCACAGCCCCCAGTAGATGCGGCGGCGCTCGAAGTCCATCATTTCGACATCGTTGATATATACGGGCGTCTCTTCGCTGTTGTATCCGCGTATGCGAAATCGCAACGGGCCCCAATTGTACGCCGCCGTAGAGATAAAAAAGTCTCTCGAAGCCTGAAGTAGCGTAGAGAGGTCTTCTTGAGCATCTTCGATATCCGCTTCGACGATAGTCACTTCGTCGGCTGTATTCGATACTTCAACCGCGGGTATGAGGTAGACGACCATTTCCTGAAGGGCCTTTTGGCGATACGAATCCAAGAGGGTGCGATTACTTTCATATCCCTTTTTCTCAAACCGCAGCCACTTCCAGGAAAGGTCGATGTTCGCCTCGAAAAAGCCATCTCCTCCAGTATAGCCCAATAAGGTATCCGTCGGACCAATAACCGCAACTTCAGGCAAGCCCTCACCCGTTTCGATATCCAGTACGCGGATGCGTAACACTTGTGCATCGATGGAAGTAAAATGCACGAGCCCTAAGAGGACAATCCCCACGTATAAAAGCAACCTGGATGTGTGCATACAGTGACTATTGACCGACAAAATTACGCAGAAATTTGACTCATCATAGTATGTAAAACACTTCCCTCGCTATGGCATCGGCCCAGGGCTTTCCGTCAGCCGTCAGGCGCCACGATACGGGAGTCTCCACCACCCAGCCCTTCTGCACGAAAGGCTCAATAGAGTCATAAAAGTGATCCACCATGGCATTGGGAAATCCCAACAAACGCTCTTTTGGAATCCCTTCATCCAGCCGCAGCCGGGTGAGTATCAACTCATTGTAGAGATCTTCGTCGGTTAAGTATTCGACGCGATGAGGCAACACCCCACTCCGCAAGGAGCGTATGTAGGCGAGATTGCTGGCCACTACGTGATGTCGCCTTCGATGACCGTCGTAGCTATGTGCAGAAGGTCCGACACCGAGATACGGCTGCTGATACCAATAGACGAGATTGTGTTGGGATTCATGGCCCGGCTTTCCGAAATTAGATATTTCATACTGTCGATACCCCTTGTGCCGTGCCCAGTCCATGAGCAATTTCATTTGCTCAACGATTGCACTGTCATCGGGTGACGGGTATTTCCCCTTTTGTATGAAATGGTAGAGCGCCGTGCGACGTTCTACTGTGAGGGCATAAGCACTGAAATGCGGTATGTCGTACTGATCGATCAAGCGCAGATTTTCGATCAGCCCGTCTACCGTCGTTGTTGGGATGCCGTAGATGAGGTCGACACTGATCTTTGGGATATCGGAGCTGAGGATCGTATCCAGAGCACGATGAATCTGGCGTGCATCGTGTTGGCGGCCGAGATATTGCAAGTCCTCATTGCGAAACGACTGTACACCAAGGCTAATGCGATCGACCCCGTGCGCATGCCATAGTTCCAAAAGCTCTGAGGTAATGTCTTCGGGATTGCACTCCACGGTACACTCTTTTAGGTCGTCGATGCTGTAGAGCGACCGTATCGCTTCCAACAGCGATTCCCATTCGCTCAAGGACAGGATAGAGGGTGTACCTCCACCGAAATACAAGGTCGACAGACACCGATTTGCAAAGTAGTGAGCGGTGAGCTCGAGCTCTTGCCGCAATGCGTTGAGCAATTGTGGTCGATACCTCTGCGACACAGAAAAGTGAAAATCGCAGTAATGGCAGCGATGCCGACAAAACGGGATGTGCACGTATAAACTTGCCAATCGTCTACGCGTTATAATACCACAAAATTCTATAAAACCCCACACATGTCTTCCATACGCGACACCGACGTGCTTGCCGATACCATCATTCGATTCCCAGCAGCCCTTTGGGTCGTCGAGCGGTTTGGCATTCCTTTCGGCTTTGGTGATAAGACTATAGGCGAAATAGCAGGCGAACACGGCATACCGCACGAGCTCTTTCTCACCGTGCTCAACATGAGTATCGACGAACACTATACGCCGTCCATTTTCGAACACTTCGATTGTTTGCCCTACTTGCTCAAATACCTGCGCAATTCGCATTCCTATTTCACGGAGGAACAAATCCCCCAGCTCAAAGCCGAATTTCAGCGTTTCATACGCGAATCCAATGACGAATCGACGCGCATCATCTCCCAAATCTTCGAACACTACATCTCAGAGGTCGTCACCCACACCAATTACGAAAACGACGTCGTGTTTGATTATATCGAGCAATTGTACCGCAGCTATCTCAACGGCCATGAACTGGACAAAAACATCGCCTACCGCATCGGCATCTATGGCGCCCATCACGACGATATCGAGACGGTGTTAATGGACCTGCTCAACATACTGCTGCGCCACCTGCCAGAGGGGAAAAACACGCGCGTACGTCGTGACTTAATCCTGCACCTGCTGCACTTACAAGAGGATCTCTCGGTGCATTCCCGCATCGAAAACGAGCTACTCATTCCCACCGTCCACCGCCTTGAAAGGACCATGAATCTCGTTTGATGCAATCCCAAGGAGAGAAGCATATTTGCATCGCCAGTGAGTCGTACATCATCCGACAGGGATTGCAGTCCATCATGCGGCAGAGCATTGCGGGTGAACTGCGCATACTCTTCGCGCTCGCTTTTGATGACGTCCTCGCCTATTTGCGCAATTACGAGGTAGACCTGTTGCTCATTTCCAACAAGCTCTTGCACGGCTCGCAAATCGCTTGGACCAAGTTTCGCTTCGAATTTTCGTACCTCAAAGTAGTCGTCCTCATCGAAGATCGCGCACTGGCCGAAAAAATGCGCTATCCCTACGCCCGCACCATCGACCTCTACACTGGTGATGCAGAAATCCTCAGTCTGCTCAACGAATTGTATCCCACTATGCGTATCGGAGAGGCCAACAAGGATAAAACCAAACTGACCGAACGCGAGCGCGAAGTGTTGCGGCTCATGGTCAAGGGCTTGACGACTGCACAAATTGCCGAAACCCTCTACCTGAGCCCCTATACAGTGAGCACCCATCGCAAAAACATTCTCAACAAACTGAAGATCAAAACCATGGCGGGTTTGACCGTCTACGCCGTCATGCAGGGCATTCTATCGATTCACGAAGTGGGAGAAGCCCTCGAAAAGGGCAAGAAACCCTAGCCCCCGATGATATTTTTCAGCGCATTGATTTGCTCTTTCCAATACTCCTTTTGATCCTCAATTTCATCTTCGTCGGCAAAATCGACGATGTTCAACACCGTGTCGTTGGTGATGGGCGATTTGTGAATGCGGATGTCCCAGTATTCCCCTTCGTCGGCATCTTCCCACTTAAAACGCAAATGCTGGTCGGGTTCGTTTTGCACCAGCTCGGCTACCTCTTCCGAACCACTCCACCCAAAAATGTACTTGTTGCCTTCAATCTGCAAGGTGTCGCAAAACCACCGCGTCAACCCCGACGGAGTGGAAAAGTGCTCGTATATGATCGATGGGGAGGCTTTAAAGATAAACTCCATTTCAAACTGCTTTCGCGACATAGAGCGACACTTTACGTAGGTGAAATACAAGTATACTACGAACGAATGCAGGTAAAATTGTATCTTCAATCGCAGAATTTTCACCACCGATTTCTTTGGAAAATTTCCTGCACTACAGAGTACAGATGGTGAGCATAGTTTTTCGTGTATGAAATCGTGCGCCTTTGGGTATGAAATCGTGCACCGTGAAATTCCCCAACCGTAACGCCGAATACCGTTAAATTTGTTCGTACAACCGAAGGCCATGACTGTCGAAGCATTTCAAGAGCAAATACGTCAAGGAATACCAGACCAACTTCCTCCAAAAAAAAGCCGCGACCCAAACATACCCCATGCACCGATTCGGAATATCGCCAACGTGCTGACGCCCGAAGAGAAACGTTTGGCCCTAAAAAACGCCCTGCGCTACTTTCCCGAAGCCTGGCATGCCGAACTTGCCGAGGAGTTTGCCGAAGAGCTCGAACAGTACGGGCGCATTTACATGTACCGTTTTATGCCCGATTACCCCATGTATGCGCGTCCCATCACCGAGTATCCCGCCCGTCATCCCCATCTGGCAGCCATCATGTTGATGATCCAAAACAACCTCGATCCCACCGTAGCCAAATTCCCGCAGGAACTCATCACCTACGGCGGCAACGGTGCCGTATTTCAAAATTGGGCACAGTATATGTTGACCATGCAATACCTCTCCCAAATGGACGAACACCAGACGCTGGTGCTGTATTCGGGGCATCCACTGGGCGTCTTTCCCTCCCATCCCAGAGCACCTCGCGTCGTCGTCACCAACGGCATGATGGTACCCAACTACTCCAAAAAAGAACACTGGAACAAGTACAATGCCCTTGGCGTCACCCAGTACGGGCAAATGACAGCGGGATCTTTTATGTATATCGGTCCTCAGGGCATCGTACACGGCACCACGATCACGATCATGAATGCGGGCAGGCTCCGCGGATATGGAGACTCCCTTCAGGGGCGCTTATTTGTCTCCTCAGGGCTTGGCGGCATGTCGGGCGCTCAGGCCATAGCTGCTGAAATTGCAGGGGCCACAGCCATCATCGCCGAAGTAGACCGACGTGCCATCGACCAACGCATTCAAGACGGCTACATACGAAGAGAAAACGTCTACACCGATATCCATGAAGTATTGCGCCGCGCCGTTGAAGAAAAGGAGCGCGCAAACGCCGTCAGCCTCATCTATCACGGCAATGTCGTCGACCTATGGGAGGCCCTCGTTCGGGAGGGAATCACCCCCGAACTGGGCTCGGATCAAACATCGCTGCACAACGTCGAAGGGCTCGGTTATTGTCCCGTGGGATATACCTACGAAGAGGCGCAACAGCTGCTCCAGGACGACTATGAGGCTTTCATGCGAGCGGTGCGCCAATCACTGCGCAGACATGTCGATGCCATCAACCGTCTTGCCGAGCGCGGAATGTACTTTTGGGATTACGGCAACGCCTTTCTCTTAGAGGCAGGGCGAGCTGATGCCGATATCTGGCTCGACAAGAAGGCGGGTATCTACCGCTACAAATCGTATGTTGAAGACATCATGGGGCCGATGTGTTTTGACCTGGGCTTTGGCCCCTTTCGATGGGTCTGCACCTCGGGACTGGTCGAAGACCTACAACGCACCGACGTGATCGCCCTTGCCGAAATGGAGGAGTTGCTGAAAGAAGCTCTCCCCGAGGCCAGGGGGCAATGGAGGGACAACATCCGATGGATCCAAACAGTGGGCGAACGCCTACCCATCGTGGGTTCGAAGGCGCGCATACTCTATGCCGATGCCTTTGGCAGGATACGCATTGCTCATGCCTTCAATCGCGCCATCCGAAAGGGCATCATCCGAGGCCCCATCGTCCTGGGAAGGGATCATCACGACGTATCCGGTACCGATAGTCCCTATCGCGAGACCAGCAACATCTACGACGGCAGCCGCTTTACCGCAGATATGTCCGTGCACAACGTCATTGGCGATGCGTTTCGCGGAGCTACATGGGTATCCCTTCATAACGGTGGTGGCGTGGGCTGGGGTGAAGCCATCAACGGAGGCTTCGGACTGGTACTGGATGGCAGCGATGCCGCCGAGGAAAACCTCCAGCAAATGCTCTTCTGGGATGTGGCTAACGGCATCGCACGGCGCGCATGGGCGCGCAACCCCAACGCATTGCGCACAGCGCAACAACTCCTGGCCAAAACACCTGCACTGCGACTAACTATCCCCCACCTCGCCGACGATGCACTGCTGAAAAACTACTTTTAAGCACTCGGAGTTTGTCCAACAAGTAAAATTCCTTACTTTTGTCCAAAATTGCCGTCCATGAACGAACCGCTAAAAGAAATCATGACCACGGAGCTGATCACCATCGCTCCCGATACGCCACTCAAAAAGGCCAGAGAGATACTCGGCACCTATCGAATCCACCACCTGCCCATCGTCAATGAGAACAACGTTCTCCTCGGCCTGGTCACCACATGGGATTTATTTAAGCTGGAGATGTCCCCTGCCGAATACGCCGATATTCCCGTCAGCGAAATCATGACCACACACCTCGCCGTCTTAGGGCCCGAAGACAAAATTGGCTCCGCAGCCGAACTCTTCTTAGAACACCTCTTCCAAGCAGTGCCCATCGTTGACGAAGACCGTCATCTGCTCGGTATCGTCACCATGTTTGATATCCTTAAATTCTGCTTCTACAAGACGTACGACTATTGATCACCTAAACCATCTCTCTTTGCCTTAGGGCTTTCTATTGATACCTCTAACTAAGAGGATATCAACGCTTCTGGTATAGGGGTGCGTTTTCGATCGATATCCTGCCATGCATCACCATGGGCTCGTAGCCACTGCGGCACAGTGGCAATCGTAAATTCCATCGGAGAGGTCAGGTCGGCCAACACCTCCCAAGGCAAGGGCATGCTCACCGTCGCTGCCTCGGTGGCCCGCGTACTATAGGGCGCTACGACCGACTGCATCGGGTGATTGCGATATACATCGATCAACAACTGCCCCTGTCGTTTTCCCAACCGACGCTCCGTGGTGGTGTTTGCCACCTTCTTGATGGTCAGCTCAGCAATTTTAAACGCCGCCCCAAATACGTGCTGAAAACTGTATCGCGGCTGGATGGGACAAAAGATGTGTACGCCCTTCTTCCCTGAGGTCTTCACATAAGGGCTCAAACCGTACGCTTTTAAAATATCGCGCAAGACCAACGCCACTTCTACCGAAAGCCGAAAAGCATCTTCGATTTTATACCCCTCCTCCAACGGCGGGTCGAGATCGAAAATCACAAAGTCGGGACGATAAAAATGCGGCGCTCGTACAGGCATCATGTGCAACTCCAGCGTGTCGATATTGACCAAATACAACAGATCGCGAAGCCCTTCTAATACGATGTATTCCGCCTTTTTGTGAATTCCCAGTTCAACCGAACGAATAAAATCCGGTGCACCTGCGGGTCTGTTGCGCTGAAAGAATGCAATCCCAGGCCAACCCTCTACAAATCGCTTGAGTATCACCGGCCGCCCCGAAATATGAGGCTGCATGAAATCGTAGATTTCATAATAATATTCGGCCACTTCCAATTTGGTATACCCCTTGGTCTTGTACAAGACCTTTTCGGGATGGGTCAACCATTCGACTGACGGACCTAAGATTTGATATAATCGCTCTTTGCTGTACACGTCGCTAAGGACAACGGGTTAGTGTATTAGTGTATAAAATACTCGTCCAACGTAGACTCTTTCACGCGATAACTCTACAAGGGAAGAATTTTCATCGTATAAAATAGTACATCGAGAAATAGACAAAAAGGCGGGTACGACACCCGCCTTTCTACCTCCTGTACTTAACCCACTTTTTCGTTTATAGTCATCGTCACCGCTGAACGACGAAGCGTACGGTACGGCTCTGGCTACCGTCGCTGACGCGCAATTCATAGACCCCAACAGGCAGGTAACGCACTGGAATGGTGAGTACTCTATTTCCCTTGAGATATTGCTCTTCGGCCGAATGGTACACGCGCTTTCCCTTGGTATCGAAGAGGTCAATCGTGAGGCGGCTTTCACGTCTGGTGTAGAGGTAAATAGATGCCTTGTCCCTGATGGGATTGGGACGTACCTCGACACTCAAATCATCCTCATTGCTTGGCCCCGGCACGTAAATACGCACCTCATCGGAATAATTTATCTTGCCCTGACCTTCGTGCATCTTCAGTCGGTAGATGTAGAGGCCCTCTCGACCGATGTCGTAGTCGTCGTAGCTGCACTTATGGAGACAGGTATCACCGCTCCACTCTCGAAGTACGGTAAATGTCTCCTCCGACTGATGACGTCGCTCTAAGGCATAACTCAACAAGTCTTTTTGGTCGAAGAGCTCCCATTGGAGGACATTGTGATCTATTTCATGCCAGCCGGTAAATTGTTTGATCTCTACGGCCAGCACTCCGTAGACCAAACCGACATCGTAATGGGGATTGTATTCACCGGGTCGGACATTGACCAAGTCGGTAGTACCGGTTCCGTATCGATTGGTCACATCGCTATTGCGCGTGTCATCACTCAGCGAGGGCCCGTTGGTAAAGGCGTACCCCGCAGGTGGAATGAATTTCAAGTAACATCGCCGTGGTGGTATGCCCTTTAACATGTACTCACCCTTGTCGTCGGTTGTGGTTTCGCAAATCATTTGGTGCTGCACGTTGTACGCGCGTACGATCACGCCTTTTACAGGGGGCTCGCCGGGATCTTGGAGGCCGTTTTCATTGGCATCAAACCAGACGAAATTGCCGACGCGGGCTTCGAGGTAGAGGCCTACGTCGATATCATCGCGCACATCCCCACTTTCAAGCTCCACGACGTGGGAGCTATTCGATCCATTGCTGTGGTCGAGGTCCGAATCAAAGTTTCTATCCCTACCCTGGTGCGGCAAGGTGGAGACCATGCCATTGGGCATACGCACTTTGATGTAATACTGCCCCGGCGGCAAGCAGACCTCCCAATAACCATCATTACTCGCAATCGTGGGGTGGCCGCGCGTGTAGACAACCTTCACGAGTCTATCCGTCTGGGCATCGTAGATGGCTATACGCACGCCGTTGATGCCATTTTCACCGGGATCTTGTACTCCATTGGCATTGAGATCGAGCCAAACGACATCGCCGAGCTTTGCACAGCGATAGAGCCCGAGGTCCCACGACATATCGGCCATCAGCGGTGGAACGAAAAAGATCGATGTCGTGCCAAAGCCGTGTCCTCCGTCGACATCACTGTCCATTTGATCGTCTGTACCCTGATTGGCTTTGGTGATCGACCATCCTGCCGGCACGTCAAATTTCAAATAATAATCGCCTGGCACGATATCCGTAAACTCGTAATGGCCCTGTGGATCAGTGACCGTCACGGCTACGAGGTTGCCGTCAGCGGCATACAAATACACTGTTACACCCGGTAGACCGGGTTCATCGGGCTGCTGGAGACCATCGCCATTGATGTCTTCCCAAACATAATCGCCTAAGCTGGAAAGCCCGACTAATCCGGCATCGTAATCCATGTAGCTCTGCCCAATCTGCAAGGTCACCGCAGGTCCCTGACCAAAGGAGTCTACATCGCTGTCCTTGGCCTCCACCGTCGCATCGGGCAGGGTCCACTCCATCTGCTGCATGCTTGTCGGAGGTTCGAAGGTCAAGTAATACGACTCATCAAACATCAATAGGTCAAAGAGGTAGTATCCATTAGCATCGGTGGTATCCACCGCGATGAGCACACCGGTGCTATCCCACACGCGGACGATGACGCCTTCTACACCTGGCTCGTCGGGATCCTGGACGCCATCGCCGTCGTAATCGTACCACACATAGTCGCCGAGCTTCGGATACACGGCGGATGAGGAAGGATCGTGATCGTCTTCGTCTTCCCCTTTGTGGAGGTAATCACCCGTGATCATGTCGTCCATATTGCTGCCCGGCATGACGCTCTGCTCATGCGGAGCATTGGACCCCGGACGACTGTCGGATTCGAAGTGGGAAATAGAAAGCCATTTCGAAGTATCGAGGCCATTTCTGCAATCCAGACAGGGCAGCTCGATACTGTAGATTTCCGCATAATTGATCCAGGAGTATATGTCCGGATCCTGAGGCATCTGGACCCGCAGTTTTATCTCCACACTAAAGCTATCGCCGTGTTGGAGATGGCCCGTATAGGTATACATTGGGCCCTTGGGCGTCATGGTCCACCCGGGGTTGAGCGTCGGATCAAAGACGTAGCCCTCCGGCACATAGTCGACGATGGTGACACGCATCTGTGGACATTGTTGTTCAAATACTTCTTTTGTTAGGGTAAAACTGCTCCCCAAAGGATTATTGTATTCAGGTATGCACTCATAACACGGTGCACTGCCCTGATTGTACACACTGATGCGATAGCGAATGACGGATCCCACCTGAACGTTGGCACGATAGGGAATCATCTTTTTGCGCAGGGCCAAATCGAGCACCGATACGTAGACGGGGTCGTGATCGTCTTCATCGCCAGCGGGATCGTCCTCGCCCGGCTGAGCCTTCCCGTGTCCCGTCAATTTGTTATCCGATCGACCTCGCGGCACGCCACCGCCGTCGTTGTCTTTATCGCTGTCGGGTTGACTGTCAATATCGCTTTGGGTACCGCCGAGCGTATCGGTAAAGGAAGCGATTTCGAAGTAGCTCGTCCAATCACTCCCCGGCTGCGCTTTAAGCTCAATGTGTAGGTTTTCACACCGACCGGGGTAAATGCGCTTGGGCAATACATAGGTGGCTGTACGCGAAATTCCGTCCCATTGCCACTGAGCATTAGCAGTCGGATCAAAGTACATTCCATCGGGAATGTAACCGATGATCTGGACATTTTCAACCGGTTGGGCCCCTTGATTACAGACGGTGATGAAGAAATTATCCCGCTCTTCGTACCGCATGAAAGTGTAGAGGCTTGACTCCGTACAGGCAAATCCCGGCGCTCTTCGTAGGGCAATCAGGGCCACATCATACACCGGAATATCGGCACAGGCGTCGTCGACAGCTTCCGACTCTTCTATAAATTGATCCATATAGTCGGCAATGAATCTGTCCTCTCTTGGGTCGAATTGTCGTGCAGTATCCTGTCTGACTCCTCCTTCTCCTTTTCCAGCTTGCTCTTCTTTGCGCTTTTTCTCTTCTTCCTCACGCCTTTTCTTCTCTTCTTCCTTTTTGCGTGGCTTTTCTTCCTTTGGCTTCTCATCTCGGGGTTTGTCGTCCTTGGGCTTGTCGTCTCCAGGACGTACTCCGCCTTTTTCAAAGAGTTCAAGCAAGATTTGAAGGCTCTTTTCATTGAGACCTGCAAAATTCCTCAACCCCTTCGGCCGAAGTGTAGTCGAGTCGCAGGCCACGTAGCCATTGTAATTATCCCAATTCCATTTCACAGTGATGCACACGTTATACCTGTGCACCTCACCAGGGTTGATTCTCTGATTCTCGGCTAACCTATAAATATAGGTGTTGCCAAAGGGTCGTTGGTTGAGAGGCCGACCAGAATGACCCACACTCGATGTATAAGTCACGCCTCCTATAATCAGATGTTGATCGAAATACGGCATATCCCAAAGCATGTATTCATCTGCTTTGCCTCCCAGATTGGATACTGTAATGTCGTAACAAATCTCATATTTCAGCGGCGAGAGCTGGTGGATCTGCACATCATCCGACTTATCCAGCGTCAGGTACGGCACATCGCCACAAGCTGCATCCGCGGTATCAATTTGGCCGTCTAAGACAGGCGTGGTATCCGGTCCGCCCGGAGGTGCGACAATCCCGTAATCAATCGACGCACGGTTGTAGAGCCCGCCAAAGTCGCTGAGTCCCTGCTCAACAAGCGCACAATCATCGTATCGATTGTCGCCCACCGTATCACTGAGATGAAGTATGCCTCCAACAGAGATGTAATAGGTATGTGTTGCTCCCGACATGATTTGCACACTATCGGCCAGCAACCAACGACCAGTAGTATCCAGGCTTAATGGAAAGTTAGGCAGCGGTGGTCCAAGTGGACGCTGGATTTGCACCCATCCCGATACATTGGTGATGACAAAGTCGTCGTCAAAAAACGTACTGTCCCACAGGGTATAGCGCGCATAAAATGTCGGAATGGCCCTCCATGGCAAACTAAACCACGTATAATTCTCCACCCGGATGACGTAATACGCCCCAAAACGGTGCGTGTTTGGATCGTACGACAGGGAATACAGCCGCTTCTCCAGGCGGATACAAGTATCCAGAGGTACGTATACGCTGCACTGCGTCGAGCACGTGCCATCCGTAACCGTCACGGTGTGAAGCCCCGGCAAGAGATATTGCGCCCGTGGCCCGCGCTCACCATTGGACCATTGGATGCTGAGTTCGGTCATCGATTCCACGCCAAAGACCTGTACCTCGGCCTCACCGGGCTTTCCATCTTTACAACGTGCAGGCGATACCAGAGTCACGACGCAGTACATCGAATCGGGCTGCTCAATCCACACACTGGCCGTGTCCAAACATCCATTGGCATCCGTGACCGTCACGTAATGTCTACCAGCATTGAGTTGTACCGCCGTAAAATCGGTCTCGCCATTATCCCACAGAAAACTATACGGTGCCGTTCCCCCAAAAGCCTTGACCATTGCGCTGCCGTTGCTCTGTCCGTAACACTGTACAGCACTGAGCATGTTTGCGATCGCCATTAAAGGCTCGTTACCGGCATCGCGAAGGGTATCGTTGGCACAAATGCATTGGGCTGCGTTGTCGTAGCTCGGATCCGATAGGATAAACAACAAGCCATTGCGCACATCACAGGCCGGAGGAAGACTGTCGGCAAAGGGAAATACATCGCCCACCGCCATCGGTCCCGTCAGGATATAACTCGTCAGATAGGTCGCCGGCGCTCCAGTCGAATCGGCACAGTAGACATCGATGACGAGCTGCTCACCAACGTCCAGAGCTACATCCTGCAGCTGGAGGCTCCCCTGATAGTTACGGTATATACTGCTCACACAATACTCCACAGCACCATCTAAGCTTACCGCTGATGCGCGTTTATCGACGTAGTGCGTGTTTTTACCCACCAGGGTACGCAATTCCATGCACGTCGACATCTGAGCAGCACATGAGATATCCATCGCATAGCTGTACACTTCAGTACGCACAAACTTGCGTTCACCACAGCTCCAGCCCGCACCACTCTCTACGTCGATGGTAAAGGACGTCGTCAGGGGTGAACTGAGATCAAAGCCTCCAGAAGGCATGGAGAGCTTCAACACCGTATTGCCAAAGGCGTCCTGCCCCACGCCGGCAAGATTCAAACAATTGGGCGACGAAGTACATTGGAAAGACCCCGGTACATAGACGAGGCCCGATTCGAGGATGAGGTAGACGGTATCGGTTTCGCTGGTGGTGTTTTTCTGCAGTTGCAAAAAGGAGATGCTGACTTCCTGAGTAGCTGTGCGGCAGTTTTCTACCGATTGACTTGCCAGGGAGATGGAAGCGATATAGGGTGTTTCCGCACCGTCGATGACGAGCCCCCCCGTAGCGATTTGTACGTTGTCATTGGTGGCAGGATCGCCACAGGGCCGCATGCCGCGTCCGCGAAAGACAATCGAGCTACCCGATATGAAATCGCAGTCGGTGGTAAATTTCAATTCGACAATGGCCGCCCGTTCATCCGGTGTTAAGGCATCGAGCGTACCCGGCAAGCCTTTGTCGCCGACACCGGGGTGATCTTCGATATCGATGTACAAGACATTGCCGTTGACCGTGGGCTGTATCGCGGCAGTCGTACCTGTATTGGCAGGATACGTGACATTGATAGGTGTCTGAACCGTGATTCCGGGAGGTAAGTACACCTCTATGCGAGGATCGTCTAAATAAGCTGCTTGTGCGCTGTTGATATTTAACAAGATGGTTTGCTCCTGGCACAGCTGCATCGGTATCGGAGGTTGAGACAGTATTTCGAGCTGTACCTCGCTGGGATGGATTTCATAACTCATCTCGCGTTTAAGGATATAACACCTTCTCACCTCATCAATGGTCATTCCTGGTTCGTAACAACGACCATAATACAATGTAACTTGACCATCTAAGCACCCATCTGCAAGACCTATTACTTGCCAATGCTTCGGATCATTGATGTAAAAGACACGCGTACCCATCTCAATAAATCCATCGGCATTGGGATAATACGTTGTCGTACCATCTTCAACGATATACCAATCCATCAATACACCGTTGGGATCGTCCAGATAAACCCAGATATCTCCCTGTGTGGTTCCGTTATATGTAGGATTGAGCATCACATCCCATAGTACTGTATCCGTCGTGGTCTGTACATGGCCACCTCCTGAAAAGTAAAGTGCTGCTCCCGCTTTTGTGATATTAAAGTAATCCGTGAGAGTTGTACCACACGATATGGAATGTTCGTCCCATTGGCTCGGCGTAAAGGCATCATCACCCATCAAGCCCATCGACTTCATAGCCCAAAATACGGTGTCTTTACAGATCTTCGGGCGATATACAAAATCCAGAGCAGTAATCCAGTATTCGTATGGAGCTCGCAAGGGGCCGCCTCGATCTGCAAATAATTGATCTAAATTGATAAACTCGATCTTACCGGGGGATTCGATGACATTGGCATCGGGAATGGGAGTATTGCCTCCGTGATAGTGAAAGACGGCCGTCCCCGGCTCATAGTAAAAATTGGAAGGCCAATCGGTAATAGTAAAACTCGTGGGAACTGCTAACTGGCGAAACTCATTTAAGAAGTTAAAATACCCCTCTCCACTGCCGAGATACTGCCGCAAATAGTATCGACGCAGAAATGTACAGCCATCTCTGTTCCAATTACCGACGACATAAGAAATATGACGAACACTGAGAATATTCATATAAGAGTTGAGCTCCTCACATCGATAAATTTTCACAGTGGAAGTGTCCCCCGTATAGGGATCATAGGTATTAAATACCCTCGTCTTGGTCTTTACAATGTCGTGCCCGCCTTTAAAGATCGATGCATTGACTCTAAAGTACGCCTTGATATAGACGGAATCGCCCTGATCCCATTGTGACTTGCACGGGCTTAAATCGTAAAGCGCTATATCGTTTTGTACGGTAGGCGAAACGGTACACTGAATAGGTGCCCCGCCACCCGCGGGGATGATCGTCACCTCTGCATCGCCAAGGGGAGCATACCAGGTAGGCGTGGTATTTTCTTCTGACACGTTGTCGCAATATCGACCTGTGCGATCCTTCAGGTCGAAATCCATGTACATATGGTTAAACGGTTGATTGGCATTGGGACCACTAACGGGCAGATACACTACCGCCCCCCAATTGGCCTCTATGGTATCGTTGTTGATGGCGTGGTCCCATTGGATGCTATCGGGATGCGCTTTGCCCGTACCATCGGGAATGTTATCGTTGTCGTAATCCGCAAGTCCCGTCGATATCCTTTTAAACGTAAATAAAAACGGTATCGCTCCATTTTGATCCGATAGGCATCCACAATGTTGGACAAGATCCAAAGTTTGACATGAAAACAACACACCATCTCCACTGCAGTCGACATCGTTGTATTTTGTACGGTGCATGAAATGTAGCGGAATATTGGGCCCGCCATTGGTGCACTCAAAGCGGAAAGGCAAGAGGATAGCAAAATTGAGCCAACGGATTTGATTGGGAAATTTCAACACCAAAGTGTCGTTTTTCATACTCACCTGTATCACTCCCCCATTAGTAGCGGTAATGGTGCTCCCCCCTGTATAGACCAAGCCCGTATTTGCCAGGGGAATCTCCAAACATATGTACCCCTTGGTGCTCGATCGCAAATACGCCGCTAACTCCGAATAGTTTATTCGCATCAGAAAATTCATCCCCGCATACATATCCGTGGGCATCGAAACGGTGTAATTTGCTCTTACATAGGGATTATAGGGATAATACCGCCTCGCAACTTTTGGACTTACATCACAGGGGCCGTGGTAGAAAACTTCGGTATACGTCCAATACCAACCTACATAAGTACTATTCCGACACCCTTCAATACACTCCAAGTTACTTGTATAAATTGGTATTTCAATATCTACACGTTCACCTGGTTGTAATAGGAAATTTGATGGGAACTTGAAATAATAGCGCCTATTCGTAGGTTGGATCACCGAGCAATAGGCATCATACATTCCAATGGTATTACTTATGGAGTCATCTATAGTAAACAAAAAGTTACCATTCCCATCGCGCACCACCAGCGGCGCATCGTCCATATGAGAATTATTTGCCGTGCTATAATGAAAGAAAATATTGCGTGCAGGAGCAGAACCGTTGTTGATGATGCTGAAAACAATTGTCTTCGGCATTCCTCCCTCGGCATTCGAACCATCAAAACAGAAGTCGTATTCCGGATTGAAGTATTGAAGGCTCAAATTCGGAGCACCATCGGTGACCATGCTCACCTGCTGCACCGTCAGCGTCCGCTGACACTCCTCTCCCTCACATCCCCAGTAGGCGTAATAATAGGAATCGTTATTCCGACAGCTGGTGATGATATAATTTCGCCGCAAGACGACCGACTCGCCGTTATCCATCAACGCATCCCCGTTGCCAAATTCGGCAAATATCGACGGGTCAATAAAATAACAGATGGTGTCGTTCGAGTACGTACCCGTTATGACCGTTCCATTGGGTACGGTTTCAAGCGACTGCGTTTCAGTGCCGGGCCCGTCGACGATGCACAGGGTAAAGCCCTCTGTCAAGTAGCCGAGTCCTCCGTTGCGCACCGTGATCTCACTGCTCACTACAGCTCCTATGGGCCCCGAGACATTGCCACTGTGCGTCAAAGCCAGAGCTGCTGTCAATACATCGTAATTGCGCACACCATTGCTGGTGTCGGCCGTACTCCCTCCGTCCCATCGCAGGAGTACACCATCTTTAAAGAGCCCCCCTTGATGCAGATGCTCCCGTGCCCGACAATCCGCATCGCGCTCCCAGCGCATGATAAACCATTCCCCCGGATATAGCGGACTCTTCGTCACCGAAAAGACCTCTCCCCCCGCCGCCGATGTACCTACATAGCTAATCTGTATACCCCCTGTCGACGACGTCACCGACGCCGAATTGGGAATATACCGCACCCCCGGAGGAAAGCGCAATTCCACCTCCAAATTGGTCACCGTGTCTACCACCGCAATGCGCACATAGTTCTCATTCGGAGCTTGAATGTCGCACACCACGATATCCGAAATCGGCAACTCCGTATTGTTTTGATCCACGTACAAGATCACTGCATCCTGAGCGTGTACTCGCACTACTCCCATGAGAAGGCACACCACACCCATCAGGTATACCAACCGTACCATAGACCCAGATTTTGATCAGCCAATAGCTTCAGCAAATATAACTCTTTCGCGCCTGGCTTCCCAATGCGCTACCGATTATTTTTGAATCCATCCTTTGCACTTATACATAACTAACTGAAAACGTGCACCTTATACACATTCACATTCATCCTTCCCCCCTCTTAGCAATACCCCTCCAATTGCTTTCTGTCTTGTGAAGTTTATTTTCTTTCTTTTTTATGAAATGTTACAAAATTTTCGATATTGTGATTGCCAAATATCGTGCCAAACTCCAAACCCCTACTCAAAAAATTTGTTATTAACTTTGCATGCACGACCGCGGGGCTATAGCTCAGTTGGCTAGAGCGCTACGCTGGCAGCGTAGAGGTCACGGGTTCGAGTCCCGTTAGCTCCACAATCCCTCCCCTTGATTAGATCTTTACGTGCCATTTAATGCCAACCCTTCGAGGAGGCTCCATAATCCCAGGACGAAGCATATAGATGACATTGAAGGCGTTCTCGACGTAAACCGTACAGCGCATACCTTTCCACTGCACTCCACCGCGCAAATCCACAACACTATAACCCTTGTGCCGCGCTCGGAATTCCTCCAATCCCGGCACGAAGATCTCAAACACCCGATCGATGGCACGCATCTCAGAAGCATAACGCAAATTGCCTCCGACAAACCCACCGCGATATTGCCATTCCACATCCAGTTTGAGGGTCCACTCATGGCGGTATTTCAAGACATTACACCGACACGACGAATTCGCCGCATTGCGCTGAGCCACTGTCAAACTGGTATCGAGTATGGATGCCTCCCACCCCGTGGTGTCGTAGTCCAAAAACTTCGGCCAGATTCGGGTGATTCCCCCTTGCCATAATATCGTGTGCCCACCATACGACCATTTACCTACCCAAGTCCACTCTACCCCTTTGATATCGGTATTCCCCACGTTTTGCGACTGAAACAAAATCTGAAAGTCCCGATACAGCGCATTAAACTCCATCATATCCCTGTAGCGCGACCAAAACACGCTGACATCGGTAAACCCCTGCACTCCACCCAGTATAAGCCCTTGCTTCCATCCCAGTTCTGCCGTCCAGCCCGTTTCGCTGCGCAATCTCGGATTGGGGATGAGGCGAAACAAACCCGCCTCGGTAGTAATAAACTGCTCTGCAATGGTCGGAAAACGATACCCCTGCCCCCAGGAGGCTCGCAAAAAGCTCCCCGCTACCAGCCGGTAATTCATCCCGACGCGCATCACCGGCCGATGCTCTGTTTTATACCCACCCGATGCCGTATCGCCAAATACCGCTGCTGGATAGCGCAAGGCATAACGCTCCCACCGCATGCCCAACGACAGCGTCCACTTCTCACCAAACTCCCTGTCGAGCTGCACATATCCCGCCAGATGTCGTATAGTAAAACTCGTATCGCCGTACAGCTCGGCGCGCACCGCAACGTCCATTCCTACTACACCGGCAGTCAGATACATTCCGAGCTCCTTCCAAGGGCGATGGATCTGGTATTCCGCGTACCGCGTCGTACTATAATTAGAGCGGCCGTCGGAGACGGCGTTGCGCACGACATAATACCTCCCTGTCAGCCGGTGACGTACATTCCATCTCTTGCTAAAATAGTGCAAAAAGGGATCGATGTGATAGCGCACGCTCATGGTCTTTGCCAGCGATATAAAGGATGTCGGCTCGTAGCTGTACAAACTATCCCAGTAAAAAAAGCCCTGGGCATCCGCTCTGTTGTAATTGAGATACGCCCCGGCAGCAATTCCCTCCCCAAAGCGGTAGCGCACGCGCAAGTTGCCCCTACCAAAGTGGCTAAACGACTCGCGCAAATGGCTACGCGTATCCCTGTAGTAGCCCCCAGCAACCCAGTCCCATCTACCCCAACGCACGCGATAGGCGCCGTAGGCCGTCCATTCGTACAGGAGCGTATCGCTCCACCACGGGCGAATGGGCGCTCGTGGCCGAGTTACGGTCTTCCACACTGTACCTAGCTCCAGCTCTGGCTCATCCTTCGCATACTGCGTGCGCACGTGGATGATGCCGTTGAGTGCCGAAGAGCCGTACAAGGCCGACGATGCCCCTTTGAGTATCTCCACCTGTGCAATATTCTCTATGGGCAAATCGCTCCAGTTGGGATAACCCGCCCCTTGCTCAAGGATGGGTATGTCGTCCAACAACAACAGCACCCTGCTCCCTGCCCCATACGACCAGCCCGAACCTCCTCGTATATTGGCCTGCCCATCGATGATTTCCACTCCGGCAATGCGATCGACGATGTCGGCGAGCCCCGTACTGCTCTGCATCTGCATAAACCGCGGCCGGATGAGCTCCATGCTCACGGTCGTCCTTTCAAGGGGCTTTTCGTAGCGCGTAGAGGTGATCACGGCCGCCTTGAGCAGGACGTGCATCGGCTGAAGGCGAATCACTCCACCCTCAGCCCGTAAATCCTTCAGGGTAAATGTATCGGCTCTGTACCCAAAGGCCACTACTACGATTTCACACGTATCGCTCCTGACCTCAATATCGGCCCGACCCGATGCATTCGTCCAATATTCCGCTCCACACGCCCATATCTGCGCGTAGTCGATTGGACGCTCAGCAACCGCATCCATCACCACGAGCTGTACCGCTTTCCCTTCCGTTGGGTTTTGCGCCATGGTGAGTATCCATGGTGTATGAAATAGTACTGCGGTGCACAAAACCCTCCCGTACAACACCCACCACCCGCTCGTCTTCAACAAACGCATCATAGTCGCCCATTTCCGACAAATTTACAAATCCTGATCAATGCCCTATCGTTTACAGGACTTTCAGGTAGAAAATGCCCAATAACCATTTTATAAAAAGAAAACACCTCCAAGCCCATGCCGAAGGTCAAGAATGGCTGTATCCGACGAGGATCATCGGAGGAGGGGAAATCTCCTTATCGTACTCCTTATCGTACCAATACAGACACTACCGAGAATAATCACGGTCAAAAATCATAGCATAGTGCTCCGTGCGGACACGACAATGTCTCCTAATTACCACCTGAACTATAAGGTAGAAGTAAACATATGGAAGGCAGGGTGTAAAGTAGCTCATTGTATCCGTACCCATTGTACGGTTTTTCGGTACTTTCCATCGGCTGATACAATCTCGAAGAAGTACATACCCGGTGGACACGACGACACATCAATAACTCTATTGCGCAGAGATACCGGATACTGCCGACCGGTCATGTCGTAGCACCGCACACGCATACGGTGTACATCCCCGATACCTTCCACATGTACTTTATCATCCACGGAAGGATTGGGATAGATAAAAATATTCGAACTACCTGTATGCAAGGTTGTCGTCCTCACGCCCTTTTCAAAGTGTCGCCCGGAAAAACGAGCGATAAATCGTCCCATGGTTATCGGTAGGACAATTTTGCTCCCGAATATATCCCCTTGTTCCACTTCAATAAACAATTCGCACGCCGCTACAATATCCTTGTCATCCTTTAACAGTATGGGATCTAGATAAAGCTTAAGGCGATGCTCGGGATTGGATAACGCATAGATTACCCCTCCTGGTAGATGGTTATCTTCTATGACTACCGAGGTATCGCAGAGAGAGACCACTTGCATGGAGCTCCTGTCGTCTTCCAGATGCTGGTAAAGTGCAATACACCGATTCCACGGCAAATAAAATGCATATCGATAGGGCAATGTTATCTCGTCGTAAAGGATCCGCTTTTTTTGAAGGAAAGGTGTTGAAATGCGTGCGAGCAGATTGCCCGAATAGTCAAATCGTCCGATAAAATTATATCCCTTCTGCTGGCTACCTATTTCCTCGATGGATACTCTGGATCTCAAAATGAAACTCTCCGTATCGGCGTAGAGCAAAGTGTATTCTCTTTCCTCAATCTCGGGCGAAAATCCCCCCAGTAGATCAATTTGCACAACGGGTGTGAGAGTGGAGTCCCAGATCCAGAGATTCATCAACAATACCGTATCCGTATCTTGCACACTGCGCCAGTCCAGACTGATATATCCATTTGCAAGGGGAAGCATTTTGTGATATCTACTGATTTTTGGACTGTCCGAAATGTGGGAAATCGATAAAGCGGGTATCTCCAAGCGCTCACAGGAGTCGAGGCGCATTGCATCGGTAAACACACAGCGCTTATACCACACCTGTAAGGTATCCGTCTCCCTTTCGAGGAAATAATATCTATCGTCGGGACCGGCAAAGACGTGATACGCCCACTTTTTATTGGTCTTCAATATGTGATTGGTGTCTACTACATACGATCGGTGAATGGGTTGGCCGTTTTCAATGTCAAAACGCGTCAACGACCAAACTACGGGCATGCCGAATAATGCCTTGTACAGCATGTTTTCGATGGGATAGGGCTCAAGGGCTCGCATGCTAAACAAGTGCAACTCCCCGTCGCGCACAAAGAGCTTAAAGGGAAGTTCGAGCGTATCGGCATTACGGTGATCATAGGTGTATCGCCACAACACCTCGCCAGTCTTGATATCGCGCTTTTCGAGAAGGTATCCACCTTTATCGTACAATACGGTCAAAAATACCGTGTACACGTACCGATCGTCGTGCACCATGTCAAAATAATCGGAATAGATGTGATTGCGACCATTCAACCGAATGGGTTTTTGCCAGTTGGGTATCCGCACACTATCACCTATTAAAGTGCTATCGATGACCAAACTAAACCACTTGGGCGCAGCAGCCGATCGGAATCCCACGTTTTCATACGGAATGTCTCCCACCTGGGCCTTCGAAAGACCGCTCACAACACTAAGGAGCAATAGGCTGATCAGCACTTGATACATACCCGACAGACTTACAACACCTTTAGAATGCATAACTTTTTTTCTTTTAACCTCTTTGAGATCGTTCTAATTTGCAACAACGACCCTATTGCATCATATTTTGTGCTTCTACCTCTCACGCAGCCGCACGAACGGCTTGACTCCTCTGAGCTGCCCACTGCGGTCGTACAGCTGCAGGTAGTACATCCCTTCGGGCAAATCCGAAATGTCTATTCTTCCCGACGACACGCGCAGCACGCGCTGCCGCCCCATCTCATCCGTACACCACACCCACTGCACCGGATCCTCTCCTCCCACTATCTCTATCCAGCTCCCCGTAGCGGGATTGGGATACAGGGCTATGCCGGTAGCCCACTGGTACTGCGGTTCTTCCGTGTGGACCGGCATCTGCAATACCTCCTTTGGTATATAAGTGACGATGGCTGCAAGTAAGATAAACGTGCCCGGTCTGTCTTTGGAAGGATAACCGACAGCAAAGACATTGATCAAGTCCCCTGTCGAAGTGATGGTATACATTCCGGGATAAGAGCGCAAAGCCCATTCTTCCCGATCGATTGCAAACGTCACCGCACCTTCTGCCGTATCCGTCACCACGAGGAATGAGTCGCTCACAAACGCAAACTCACTGGCATAATATTCCGACTGTTTGCCCACGATTTTATACATCAAAACTCTGGAGCCCCAATTGGAGTGCGGATAAAAGTCGTATCGCTTCGTGGATGAGTTTTTGGTAGAGGGAGAAAAGATTTTTGACAGCACGTTTCCGTTGGTATCGATTTGAAGGATGAGGCTCGTACACAGCTCGCCATCTATCGTATCGTAGATGGGAATATCCAGCATAATACTGCCCTCATAATAATTGGAGGCCCTACCCCTTTCAAAATTAGAGGAGACCGTATAGTATCGTAAGTGCTCACTGAGGTCAATTTCCCGCTTCAGCTTAAAGCTCTCGTCGAAGAGCCACATCACCCCTTCCGCTTGCGTTTTCTCTTGACGATAAAATACCTTTACATCCACACCGACATATCCGCCTTCCACCTCTTTGATATCGTGTAAGACATTGAGCCCAAAGGTATCCACAAAAGGAAGGCGCAGCGTATCGCAGTGGTAGATGTCCATCGACCGCGTCAGCCGACAGATACTGTAATACTCTCCCTTACTGATATCACCCCTGATCGTATCGTACCCGCGGTGTACCGCAATGTATCTGCCTTCCCTGCGGGAGTAGAAAATCGAATACAGAGAACTACGATAGTGATCGCTCCAGAGCGTATAGGCAGGTTTTTCCGGATAGTGATGGCACAGTAGCCTCCCTGTCTCAAGATCAAAGTGACGCAACGACCACACGGCGGGTTTTCCGCGAAAAAAAACATATAAAAATTCTAAATCGGTCGTATCGGTCCCTCGGATGCAGGCAAGGTGCAGCGCTCCGTCATGGATGAAGATACGAATGGGCAGCTCAAAGTACTTGCCAAATCGAGCGTCGTACTTGGCCTGCCAAACGACCTCTCCCGACGCCATATCGCGCTTCTCCAGCAAATAACCGTCGGGATACCCCTCGACGTATGTCGTAAAAGCCGTATAGAGATAGCCCTCGTGCTCGACGATCAACCTGCGCAACGGCCCCGGGGATAAATAGTAAAAACTTTGCATAAAAACATGCCTCGTACCATTGTTGATGAAGTTCTGCTGTTTTTTGGGTTTATAACCGAACAAGGAGCTGTCGATGACCACGCTCCACCATCGCGGCTTGTACTTGCCGACAAACTCCACCGGCTCGTAGTACACGACCTCATCATTTTGGGCCACGGCAGGAACGAGCGTGCCGTAGAGCAAACCAAGCATCAAGACGACTTTCCACTGCAGCAATGAACTTACATTCCTGTATTTTCCCATAGTTTATCCTTTATCAGGTCAATGATCGCGTGATTTGATTATGATTATAATTCGATTGCAAAACACATCACTGAATATTTCAATCTACCTCCCACGCAGCCGCACGAACGGCTTGACTCCTCTGAGCTGCCCACTGCGGTCGTACAGCTGCAGGTAGTACATCCCTTCGGGCAAATCCGAAATGTCTATTCTTCCCGACGACACGCGCAGCACGCGATGCCGACCCATCTCATCCGTACACCACACCCGCTGCACCGGATCCTCTCCTCCCACTATCTCTATCCAGCTCCCCGTAGCGGGATTGGGATACAGGGCTATGCCGGTAGCCCACTGGTACTGCGGTTCTTCCGTGTGGACCAGCATCTGCAATACCTCCTTCGGTATATAAGTGACGATGGCTGCAAGTAAGATAAACGTGCCCGGTCTGTCTTTGGAAGGATAACCGACAGCAAAGACATTGATCAAGTCCCCTGTCGAAGTGATGGCAAACATTCCAGGATAACTAAGCAGATACCATTCTTCCCGATCCGTTGCAAACGTCACCGCACCTTCTGCCGTATCCGTCACCACGAGGAATGAATCGCTCACAAAGGCAAACTCATTGGCATGACGCTCCGACTGTTTACCCACACTTTTTTGCATCAAAACTCTGGAGCCCCAGTTGGAGTGCGGATAAAAGTCATATCGCTTCGTGGATGAGTTTTTGGTAGAGGGAGAAAAGATTTTTGACAGCACGTGTCCGTTGGTATCGATTTGAAGGTAGAGGTTCGTACACGGCTCGCCATCTATCGTATCGTTGATGGGAATATCCAGCATAATGCTGCCCTCGTAATAATTGGAGGCCCTACCCCTATCTAATTTAACCGTATAACCTCCTAAGTGCTCACTGAGATCAATTTCCCGCTTCAGCTCAAAGCTCTCGTCGAAGAGCCACATCACCCCTTCCGCTTGCGTTTTCTCCTGACGATTAAAAACCTTTACATCCACACCGACATATCCGCTTTCCACCTCCTTGATATCGTATAAGACATTGAGCCCAAAGGTATCTACAAAAGGGAGGCGCAGCGTATCGCAGTGGTAGATGTCCATCGACTGCGTCAGCCGACAGATGCTGTAATACTCCCCCTTACTGATATCACCCCTGATCGTATCGTACCCGAGGTGTACCGCAATGTATCTGCCTTCCCTGCGGGAGTAGAAAATCGAATACAGAGAAGTACGAAAGTAATCGCTCCATAGCGTATAGGTGGGTTTTGCCGGATAGTAATGGGAAAGCAGCTTCCCCGACTCCAAATCGTAGCTGCGCAACGACCACACGGCGGGCTTTCCTCGGAAAAAAACATTAGAAAAATACAAGTCGGTCGTATCGGTCCCTCGCAGGCAGGCGAGGTGCAGCGCTCCGTCATGGATGAAGATACGAATGGGCAGCTCAAAGTACTTGCCATATCGAGCGTCGTACTTGGCCTGCCAAACGACCTCTCCCGTCGCCATATCCCGCTTCTCCAGCAAATAACCGTCGGGATACCCCTCGACGGCAACCGTAAAAGCCGTATAGAGATAGCCCTCGTGCTCGACGATCAACCTGCGCAATGGCCCAGGTGATAAATAGTAAAAACTTTGTATAAAAGCATGCCTCGTACCATTTTGAATTTTATTCAAAACTCTCTTGTTCTTGATCTTATAACCGATCAA
>WFXH01000110.1 GCA_015490715.1 Saprospiraceae bacterium
ATCCATTCCCAAGAAGATACTACAGGCCTCTCGCATCACCTACAAGAAGACCGACAAGAGCTATTATCAAGGCAGGTGGTTTGAAATCTTTTGCGCGCGCTTCGTGCGCGACCATTTCAGACTGAGGGACGACCAATTTGCCTATCAAGTGTGCCTCACCCGCGACCCCGATCGTCCCCCAAAAACTTATACCGAATACGATCTCATCTATGTGCGCAATAATAAACTCTACATCGCCGAATGCAAGTTTTTTTCCAATAAACTCCACTTCCAAAAATCACGCATACTTAAGGAGTGGTACAAACTCGGCAGTCTCAAGCTCTCCATGGGCTTGAATGCCACGCCCTTTATCCTCACCGCCAACTTTACCTCCGCTAACACCTTGAAAGACATCAAAAACGCCCTACCGTTCTTTCACATACGCGATTATGCAGACATCGAAGTGGTGTGGAGCATCCGTAAGTTTAAAGAATTTTTAGACAAGCTGTAAAACCATTTTATGCTGACGTTCATCTATTTACACAACACCGCTCAAGCGCGAAGATGTTAAAAATTTCATAAAATTGGCCAAAAATCCGCCATTCGGCTTGGTTTGTATGAAATTGTACCTATCTTTGGCGCTGAGAAAACACCTATTCCCATGTATTCGATGCACATGAAATGGTTGGTGTGGTTGTTTTTTTGCACTCCATTGTGGAGCCAGCAGTACTTCACCATTAGCGGCTACGTGCGAGACAGTAGCTCGGACGAACGCCTCGTGTACGCACACATCTATGAGAAGCGCTCCCAGGTTGGGACGACGACCAACGGATTTGGCTTTTACAGCATTACCTTGCCAGCGGGAAAGGTCCATCTCGAGTATTCGTACATCGGATACCTTCCCGAAGAGCGTACATTTACCTTGCGACGAGACACCCAGATCGACATTTGGCTCACCAACAGTGCCGTGTTGAAGGAAGTGGAGGTGCGTGCAAAGCGCATCGACGATATTGTCGAAAAGCCCCAGATGAGTGAGATCAACGTGCCGGTGCACATCGTCAACTCCTTGCCTGCTTTTTTGGGCGAGGTCGACGTGTTGCGTGCCGTGCAGCTCTTGCCCGGTGTCATCGGCGGCAACGAGTTGCAGACCGGCATCCACGTGCGTGGCGGCAGCCCCGACCAAAACCTCTACCTCATCGACGGCGTGCCGGTCTACCACGTGTCCCATCTGTTGGGCCTCTTTTCGATCTTCAACCCCGATGCCTTGAGCAGGATCAACCTGATCAAAGGCGCATATCCCGCCCGCTACGGCGGCCGCCTCTCCTCCGTACTCGAAGTCTACCTCAAAGACGGCCATGCATACGACCACAAAGCCTCGGGGTCTATAGGCCTGCTGTCTTCTCAGCTTACCCTCAACGGCCCCATCGAAAAGGGCAAGAGCACTTACTTGATTTCCGCAAGGCGCACCTTTACGGATCTGCTGTTTTTGCCCATCTGGGAGACCATCAACCTATCCTCGTCCGAATCAAAAATCTACCCACGCAATCACTTTTACGACTTCTATTTCAAGACCAACTACACCCTCGACAAGCGCAACAAGCTCTACTTCAGCCTGTACACCGGCAAGGACAGGTACGGCCTCCGCATAAAATACATCGACCTCAGTAAGGTTTCCGCCGAGTACGACCTCAGTTGGGGCAATACCCTGTTCGTCCTGCGCTGGAATTACCAGCTCAACCCGCGCGTGTTCAGCAATGTTTCAGCTACGTATACCACGTACGACCTCAACACATTCCTCGGCTTCAACATAGCATGGTTCAGCTTTGACTCCCAGGATAGGGCTCTCTACGAAGAATTTACGATCAAATACGGCAGCGGCATACGCGATCTCGGCCTACACTGGGATGTGCAATACAACCCTCATCCCAACCACGACATCCGAAGTGGAGTCAGCTTGATCCACCATCGATACATACCCACAGAGATCAAAGTCAAACGTACCTGGGAGCAGGGCAATACATCGGGTACAACGATCGACACGACGATCGGCCCGCCGCGTCAAAGCTCTTTCGAGCTCAATGCCTACGTCGAAGACGACATCCGCTGGAAGCAATTCCGCTTCAACACGGGCATGCGCTTTACGCTGTACAACGTACCCAATAAGTGGTACTACTCCGTCGAACCGCGATTGAGCGGCAGGCTCCTCCTCCCGAGGAAATGGTCGCTCAAGCTCTCCTATGCGCAGACCACCCAGTACATCAACCTCCTCACCTCGGGAGCCTATTCACTGCCGACCGACATATGGGTGCCGAGCACGGCGCGCATACGCCCACAAAGAGCATGGCAGGTCGCCGCAGGAGTGGCTAAAATCTGGCAGCGCACCTACGAGTTTTCCATCGAAGCCTATTACAAGCGCATGAAAAACATACTGGATTACGTGCCGGGCCTCTCCTATGGCGATGATATCTTCGTCGACTGGCAGAAAATCGTCATGCAGGGCAATGGTGAATCCTACGGCCTGGAGGTATTCCTGCAGAAAAAGTACGGCGACCTCACGGGCTGGATGAGCTATACGCTCGCATGGAACTACCGCCAGTTCGACCAAATCAACGGAGGCCGCCCCTTTCCCTACGACTTCGACCGCCGTCACGATTTCACCATTTTACTCAACTACAAGCTCTCAAAACGCTGGGCGATTACCAGTAGCTGGTTTTACGGTACGGGCTACCCCATCACCCTGCCGAAACACAAATTTTCGATCTTCTCCCCCATTGTTCACGAATACACCCTTTCGCCCTTCGTCTTAATGGTCACCCCAGAGTCCATAAACAACTTTCGACTTCCCGCACACCATCGATTGGACCTGAGCATCCAATACCTGTGGCAGCGCAAGTGGTGGACGCACAAGTTTATCCTTGGCGTCATCAACGCCTACATCCATCCCAATCCAGTCTATCTGACCTCCGATATCGATTTTGCAGGCTTTGACAACCAAGGCAACCCAATTTACGATATCCAATACACTCAAATCAGCCTCCTGCCCTTAGTGCCGTTTTTCACCTACCAATTTGAATTTTAAAATCGCAACGCCATGAATACACACCCATTCTACCGACACATCTACAGCCTTATCGCAATGGGGGCAATGGCATGGATGATGCTCTCCTGTGCTTCCGAAGACTTCTTCTTCCAGGAAGTCGATATACCCGAAGAAGAGTACAAACCGCGCCTGACCTTAAATGCCATTGCAGAAGTCAGCGATAGCTACGACAATGTGCTCATAGTCTTCGTCACAAAGAGCAACCCGCCTACGGGCCCGAATAAGACGATTTACATCAACGATGCGAAAGTCACCCTATTGGAAGACGACCAGCCCGTCGAAACAACACAGCACAAAAAAAACTTCAAGTACCAATTCAACAACCAAATCTACAACCTCTCCGGCTACGTGTTCGACTACCAACATTTCACCCACGGCAAGAAGTACACCCTCAAAGTATCTGCCTTAGGATATCCACCCATCGAAAGCAGCCAGTACCTCCCTTATCCCGCTAAAATCACCAGTTGGAAGTACATACCAGAGGGGTACGTTGATCCCTTGGAAGAAGAGACCTACGATCTGATCGAAATCCAGCTCGATGAGCTCCACCGAGACCAAGCACTGATCATCCAAGTAACAGACACCACCGAACAGTTCGTCTATTCCCTGTCGGCGTTTTCGAATGAATACTTCCAACCCAACAGCTATACTCTACTCGTGCGCAGTAAAGACATCGCCGACATATCCAATGGCCTTGTCCGCATCCCCCTCATACCACCCGACTTGCGCTCAACCGAGGGGCTCATCGTCCACTTGCACCACATCAACATGGACCACTACCAGTTTTTACGCGAATATTCCTACAACAGCACCTCTTTCTTCTTCATTCTCGACAACACTCCCATAACCACCAACGTCAAAGGCGGCAATGGATTCTTTGCTTTAGAATACATCCAAAAGGTCAACATTCACCCATAAACAACCCACACCGCCCCATCACCGCTGCTGAACTCGTCCCCATAGGCCACCGTTTGGGGAAGGGCACAGAGCACGTGCCTTTCCCCTGCGGTCGGCAATGCGCTTGGGGCATCGGTCAAACTTTGTCGTCCATTTCAAGGTCATGGCACATACCCAAAGATGCACCATTTTATACCGATAAAACTCGAATTTCCATCTGTTCAATGCATGCCCACCACACGCATAGGTGCGCTCATGCGGATATCGAGCACCGTATCGACGCCGCCACCTCCCATCGAGACAAATCGCACCGCTACATGGGACTGAGGAGGCCGTGTCTTGACGCACGATACGCAAAGTACTTCGACCGCCTCGATACAGGTGTGTCTTTTCAAGAGACACGCAAACCGCTCGAGCCTTGCAAAGTCCGTCTCTGCCTCAGAAGCAACTCGGAGGATTTCATTCAGCTCCCCTTCGATGGCCTTCCAATCGCCCTCTTCCACGGCATCGCACAATCGGCTCTTCATATGAAAGAGCATCTCCCCTTCCCCGCCGCTCCCATCGAGCAGGGTACAGCTACACGCAATCGAAGCCAGCACTACAGCACAGACG
>WFXH01000111.1 GCA_015490715.1 Saprospiraceae bacterium
CGCGTGGTATAGATCGAGTCGATCGTGTTGCCCGCTAAGTTGCTGCCAATGTTGTTGGGTTTGTTGCAATGGGACAGGGCGTAGATTGCAAGGACAAACAATACCACTCTAAGTGTGCTTTGACGTTTCATACGGACGATAAAATTACGGAGGTGTAACGCCTCGTCTTTCGGAAATATTCTCTCTACGAGCTCGGTAGAAGCACTGCCGCTCAAGTTGCAGCGGCGTGGTCAATGTTCTTCGATTTTTTCCTCTTCGAGTATGGAGTCGTAAAAATGGAGGTATTCTTCGATTTGTTCGTCTTCCATGCCTTTGTGGGTCATGACGGGAAGGCCGCTGTTTTTGACGAGTGCTTCTAACTCGTCTTTGAGGGGATCCTGGGCCTTGATGATGGCATCGGAGTAATGGATGGCTCCCTGGTGGAGGGAGATTTTATCACCTTGTCGGTATGCGCTGAGCTCGTCGGGGTCGATGCCGTTGATGGCGGCGATTTCGAAAAACGATTCGTCGAAGGTGTCTTCGAGTGTGGGGTTGTCGATGGTGTAGACCACTTTAGCATGGGTGAAGATGGGATCGTCGTGGTAGACCTTTTTGACGTAGAAGGGGATGAGGGCGGACATCCAGCCGCTGGCATGGACGATATCGGGGGGCCAGCCGAATTTTCGGACGGTCTCCATGGCGGCTTTCGAAAAGAATACCATACGGTGGATATTATCTTCGAAGGGCTGTCCCGTTTCGTCGTGAAAGAGGAATTTTCTGTGGAAAAACTCGTCGTTATCTAAGAAGTACACTTGCATGCGCATGCCGGGGTAGGAGGCCACTTTGAGTATGAGGGGATAGTCTTCGTCGTTGACGACGATATTCATACCTGAGAGGCGGATGACTTCGTGGAGTTTGTGTTTGCGCTCGTTGATGGTGCCGAAGCGCGGCATGAGGATGCGGATTTCGTTGCCCTTGTCCTGGACTTTTTTGGGGAGTTTGGTCATGATTTCGGAGATGACACCGGTTTCGATATACGGTGCCATTTCATGAGTGATGAAGAGCACTTTTTTCTTTTCCATACTTTTATGGGATTCAATCGTTCAAGGTCATTGCTATTCTAAGCAATTGCAAAGATACGAAAAAATCGGGAAATGCCAGTGCCATCAGTGGGCAACGGCTTGCATGAGGTAGGCACAGAGGATGGCTCCATAGGTGCCGAGGGCATATCCGAGTACGGCCATCAACACGCCAACGGGAGCTAAGGACGGATGGATTGCGCTAGCCACGATCGGCGCAGAGGCGGCGCCACCGATGTTGGCCTGACTTCCGACGGCAACGAAGAAGAAGGGTGCTCGTATCAGATAAGCTACCGATAGGAGCAAAAGCACGTGAAAGGCCATCCAGATCAGACCTATGACGAATAGCCCTAAGTGGGAAAACACTTCGTTGAGGTTCATCTTCATTCCTATGGTGGCGACCAATAGATAGATGAACACGCTGCCCCAGGTGGATGCCCCTACTCCTTCATATGTGCGCAGCGGCGTAAACGACCACAGTATGCCGAGGGTGGTGACAATGACGATGAGCCAGAAAAACGGCGAGATGAGCGAAGAGAGCCCCCATTGGAGGAGCGTATCGCGGTATTGGTTCATCCATGGGACGATGAGGTCGCTACCCCAGTGGCCCAGTGCCACCGATCCAAAGGCCACGGCCAACATGCCGTAGATCGAAGGCAAATCGGGATAGCGCCGCACGCGCTTGCGAAACTCCTCTACTTTGTGGATGAGATCTTCGATGGCCCGCACATCCCCACGGAGCCACTTGTCGATCTTGTGATGAATACCGGCGCCGTAAAGCAGAAAACCCATCCAAATGTTGGCCACCACCACGTCGATGACGATCATCGAGCCAAAGAGGTTGTCGTCGACTTCGAAAATTTCCTTCATGGCCACCTGGTTGGCCCCTCCACCGATCCAACTTCCTGCCACAGTCGATAGACCTCGCCACAGCGCATCGGCATCGACGCTAATCAGTCCCGGCATCCAGTGGACGGTGATCCACAGGGCAATCGGGCCGCCGAGAATCACCCCCAGTGTGGCAGTAAAAAACATGATCAGCGCCTTTGGACCTAAACGCAATACTCCCTTGAAGTCAATACTCAAGCACAACAACACCAAACTGGCCGGCAACAGATAGCGCGAAGCGACGAAGTACAACTTGGAATTCTCGCCTGAAATGAGTCCTAAAGGCCAATGCATGAGGGCGGGGATAAAATAGCACAGCAAAAGGGGTGGTATATAGGTGTAAAATTTTTTCCAGAAGGGATGTTCCGAGCGGGATGTCTGAAATATAGCCGCCAATACGATGATCAGTATTCCCAGGATGATGGCATCGTTGGTGAATGGTATTTCCATAGGCGCAAGAGCTTGTATTTTGACCTGTGAAAGTACGCAAATCCATGCAATGCATGCTGAAGATTGGTCAGCGGTAGACAAAACTGCGCGCGGAGAAGGGATGGATTAGAAAAAATGTAGATACATTTGTTTTTGGATTAAAATGGTTTCTGTGTTGCATCGATTGTTGGAGGATCGCATTCTCGGTGTAGACCCCGGCACCAATGTGCTGGGCTATGCGGTGATCGACACAAAGGGGGCTCGAATCGGGCTCTGTGATTATGGGGCTCTAAAGTTAAGCGCAAAACTCACGGCACAGGAAAAGTTGCGGGAGATTTACTTTGGCCTACAAGAGCTCATCGAGCAGTGGTTGCCTGCGGTGATGGCGATCGAGACGCCGTTTTACGGCAAAAACGTGCAGAGCATGCTCAAATTGGGTCGGGCGCAGGGAGTGGCTATTACGGCGGCGATTACCATGGGGCTTGAGATCTACGAGTACTCGCCGAAGAAGATCAAGCTGGCGGTGACGGGCAACGGCAATGCATCCAAGGAGCAAGTCCACGCTATGGTCGAGCGCCTCATCGGCATGCGCCTCGGTCGAGTCACCCACGATACCACCGATGCCATTGCTGCCGCCTTGTGTCATCTGTTTCAAAATAGGCAGGTAGCCGAAGGGGATGCACAGCATTATTCCAGTTGGATAGCCTACATCAAGGCACATCCCGAGCGACTTCGATGAAGGCCCCAGGTCTACGGGGTTTCTAAGGCGGGTTGGACACAGCGGACAATCCACTGGGCGTAAGAAGCATTGGCTTCGACCTCCCACGACAAAATACAGGGAACTTCGTAGGTGTGGAGCTCGGCGATGCGTGCGCGCAGTTTTGGCACGAGCTGAGGGTGGGTCTTCAGTATAGAGACGTATTCATCGTCGTCGGCGAGAGCGTCTTCCCAAATGTAGTGGGATTGAATCGGAAAGATGTTGGCACAGGCGATGAGGTGCTCGTCGATGAGTTTTTTGCTCAACGTTTCGGCATGTTTTTTGTCTGGATGTGTCACGTACAGCAAACTGATCTGCATGGTCGTGGATTTGAACATGATAAACAAAAGCCCCCTTTGTTTGTTGTCAAATACGTCTCACAGCATCTGTTTTGAGCTCGTATGAAATCGTACACGACGGCGATAATGGAGTAAACTGTGGTGCAAAGTGCAACCATAGTGTGGATTTGTGTGTTAAATAAAAGTGTTAAACCCCTTTGCACATGAGGCAGTTAAAGATTACCCGTTCGATTACCAATCGAGAGAGTGCCTCTTTAGAAAAGTATCTACAAGAAATCGGAAAGGTCGACCTGCTCACACCCGAGGAAGAAGTAGAGCTCGCCAAGCGGATCAAGCAGGGGGATCAAGAAGCGCTGGAAAAGCTCACCAAGGCCAATTTGCGCTTTGTGGTATCGGTAGCCAAGCAGTACCAGAATCAGGGATTGTCGTTGAGTGATTTGATCAACGAGGGCAACTTAGGACTGATCAAGGCAGCTCAGCGCTTTGATGAGACGCGGGGTTTTAAGTTTATCTCGTATGCGGTGTGGTGGATACGTCAGTCGATCTTGCAGGCCTTGGCTGAGCAATCCCGCATCGTGCGCCTACCGCTCAACAAGGTGGGTTCGCTCAACAAGATACTCAAAGCCCTCGTCGAGTTGGAACAGAAATACGAGCGCGAGCCCACTGCTGAAGAGCTGTCGAAGGCGCTCAACATACCCAAGTCCGAGATCGAGACGACACTCGGAGTGGCTTCTCGACACGTGTCGATGGATGCGCCTTTTGTCGAAGGTGAGGACAATTCGCTGATCGACGTGTTGGAAGACCCCGATGCGAAGGATACCGACCACGATTTGACGTTTCGAGAGTCCCTGCGCAAGGAAATCGAGCGCGCCCTGAGTACGCTGACCAAGCGTCAGGCGGATGTCATACGCCTGTATTTTGGTATAGGGGAGGAGCATCCCATGTCGCTGGAAGACATCGCGGAGCGCTTTGACCTGACGCGTGAGCGCGTGCGACAGATCAAGGATAAGGCATTGCACAAATTGCGTTCGGTCAATCGCAGTAAGCTCCTCAAGCATTACCTCGGCGAGTAAGCTACGAGGTGCGACGTACAAATTTCCATCATTTTATACCAAAAAATAGCGACCTTTGCGCTTGAGATGAAAGGTCAAAGCGTCTGCTATGGACGAACTGCTCTTGACGAAGGATAAGCGCACCCACCTCAGCCAATGGCGTGAGAAGCAAAAGCTCGCACTGGAGTTGATGAAGACAGCCGGCCACTTGCTTGTCGATCGGTCGGTAGAGCTCATCCTCTTTCGGCGCGGCATTTACGATTCCAATCTCAATGCGATCATCGACTTACACGAGTCGGCGCAGCGCTATATCTCTCGTCCGGTGTCCTTGGAGACGACCCTTCTACTGGCACGTACCATCGAGCACAATGCGGCCATCCGCAAGATGAAAATCGATCTCGGCAAGCTCACAGCTGACTGGTATGAAGAGCAAGACCGCTATGCCAATGTGCGTGCCTTTATCGAAAAAAAACTGCTCACCATCTTACAATCACATCGTGGTGGGGAGGGGCCGCGCGATGTGGTGCTCTACGGCTTTGGACGTATAGGACGCCTGGTGGCTCGCAGGATCCTTCAACTGACGGGTAGCGGCGAGCAGCTCGTCTTGCGAGCAGTGGTGGTGCGACCGAAAATGAAAAATCGCTACGAAGAGACCTTTAAACGCGTCAGCCTCTTGATGACCGACTCGATACACGGCCGATTTCCCGGCACCTATCGGGTGAGCCCTTCAGGCGAAGAGGCGGTCATCAACGGCAATGTCGTGCGTTTTATTTACGCCGATGCACCCGACCAGGTCGATTACTCGCAATACGGCATCGAAAATGCCTTGCTCATCGACAATACGGGTGTGTGGCGCAACCGAGAGGGATTGTCACAACATTTTCGCCCGGGTATTGACCGCATCTTACTCACAGCACCGGGCAAGGACATACCCAATATCGTAAAGGGCGTCAACGATGGCGAGTTCGACTACGACGAGCACCGCATCATCTGTGCGGCCTCGTGTACGACCAATGCCATCTGTCCCATCATCAAGGTCATCGACGAGAGCTTTGGCATCGAAAGTGGACACATAGAGACGATTCACGCCTATACGGTCGATCAAAATCTGCTCGACAACTTTCACAAAAAGCCGCGTCGTGGACGTGCAGCTGCTATCAACATGGTGTTGACGACTACGGGGGCGGCTACGGCCGTGGCCCGCGTGATGCCGCATCTGGCCGGAAAGCTCACCGGCAATGCCGTGCGGGTGCCCGTACCCGATGTATCCCTTGCCATTCTATCGCTCCAGCTGCGCACTCCTACTGTCAAGGAAGAGGTCAACGCCGTACTCAAGCAAGCCTCTATCGAAGGAGCCCTCATGGAGCAGATACACTACAGCGAAGAAACCGAATACTCCTCCTCCCACGCCATCGGCATGACGACCACCTCCGTGATCGATGCCCCCTCGACGATTGTCTCCGACGATGGACGGCGCATCATTCTCTACGCTTGGTACGATAACGAATACGGCTATGCCTGTCAGGTGGTACGGCTGGCCAAGGTGTTTGCGGGCGTGCGAAGAGCCGCCTTTTACTGATTGCAGCCCATGGCATCTGTCCCTCCACCTTCTAAGCGCATAGCGCTCTATATCGCTGGTTGGACATGGGTGTTGGGTATTCTCCTCGGCCTATGGATAGAACATCGCACAGAGCACCCTGCACCATTTTATACAAAGGATAGTGCCCCACAGACAGATGAAGAAAGACAGGTCGAGCATTTGGTACAGCTCTTACGATTTTATTATAAAGACCCCCTTCACATCGATACATTGTACCGAAGCTCCGTCGACGGCCTATTGCGACGGTTGGGAGATCCGCACATCGCGTATTTCAGCGATGATCCTGGGCGCATCTTGACCCTGTGGATGGACGCGCTTGGAGTGCGCGGGGTAGTGAGTGAGCGGGGCTTTGTGGTGCAAGCGGTGTATTCCGCCTCTGAGGCGGACGGGGTAGGATTGCAGGTGGGCGATACGATCAGAAGCATCAATGGTAAGACTTTGGGGAGCGGAGAGGAGATGGTCTTTACGGCACGCGATACGGCATACTTTTTGGAGCTCGGCCGAAATGGGGAGCAGCAGCATTTATGGGTGGATACCAGAGGGGTGGGTTTTGGTTTGGCTGTAAAAAAAGGCCGTGCGGCTCGGAACAAATCCGTGCGGATGTTTCGAATGCTCAACGACAGTGTAGGGGTGATTGCTCTGCAGGATATGGAGGAAGGAGCCTATTCGGCCTGTATGGGCGCCTGGGATAGCTTAGATCGACTGGGCATGCGGTATCTGGTATTGGATTTGCGCGGCAATGCGGGGGGAGATGTACACGCGCTCGTGCGGCTGGCCAATCAATTTGTCCCACAGCGTCGCTTGCCCCTGTTTGGCATCCAGAGCCGCGATGGACGCATGCGCGTGTTTTACAGCAACGGCAAGCCCTTTTTTACTCTTAAAGGTCTCGTCGTACTCGTCGATGCAGGTACTTCGTATGAGGCGGAAGTGTTCGCGGCAATACTTGACCAATATGTGAGCCCCAGCCTCGTCGTCGGGACAGCGGCAAGGGAGACCCGTGTCGTGCGAAAGGGATTTGCCCTTCCCAATGGCGATAGCGTGTTAATGCCCATAGCGCGTTATGTCCTGCCTTTCGAACAGTTGAGCGGGCGTCAAGCGGATGCTATTTCTGCCGATAACCAACCATTTTATCCGACAGATGCTACAAAGGAGACTGCAAAAGCTCTCTCTTTATTGAAGAAACATTTTAAGGACTGGTGGAAGGAGTATGCGTATCCACAGGACATGCATAATGGTCTATCCATGAATACCAGTCGGACACGGATGATGCGTGCGTGGCATGATTATTTGACTACCCAACCGCAATGGTATTATCGCTATCGTCTCCTGTGTCGAAATACGGATAGCCTCCTTGTCGACAGTATGCTGTACGCCCAGGTCTTATCGAAGGCTACGGAAGAGGGATATGGAGATCTCATCGATTGGATAGTGGCGCACTGGCAAGAGGTGTACAGTGCTTTAAGGAAGTCGGATGGGGACTAATTTATTTTGAGCGTCGTACGTGAAAATCGGTGAGGGTTGTTTGGGGGTGTCGTCGTTTTGGCGGTAACGCACGACGTAATCGACCGCCTGGATGATTTGCTCGTCAATGTCTTGGAACGTAGACGGTGGTGGGGTGTCTGTGCGGTTGGCAGAGGTGGATACGATGGGTTGTCCCAGGCGCTGGATGACTTCTTTGCAAAAGGGCTCATTGCAGACGCGAATGGCGACGCTGCCGTCGGTATGGATATTGTGTGCTGGGAGGTTTTTACCCCTGGGATAGACGATGGTAATGGGTCTCTGGTGGTAGACGAGGAGGTTTTCGATGCGGGGAGGGAGCTCTTCGACGTACTGTTTTACCATATCGATGGAGTCGACGAGCAAGATAAAGGGTTTGTCGGGTGTACGGCCCTTGATGTGCTGGATCCGTTCGACGGCCTTTTGATCAGTGGCTAAGCAGCTCAGGCCCCAGATGGTATCGGTGGGCATGAGTACGACACCTCCGCCCTTGAGCGTCTCTACGACCGCATTGATTTCCTCCTCAAAAAAGAGCGTGATGGGATTGGTCATTTTGTTGTAACTTTCGTGTTCGAATCCCGCTTTCAAGGGATTTTCAACCTATTGGAAAACATTCAAACGAGATAAAAAGTTTATTTTTACATACCGCATGCACCTTTAGCAGTCGTGATCATCGATAGAGTTGCAAGACCTTAGAGCTAAGATCAATTAGTGTAAAAATGAAGGGGTTGAAGATTCTCCTGTTTTGTCTTTTATTGGCGAGCGGTCATACCCTATGGGGCAAGCACATCATTGGTGGGGAGATCACCTACGAATGTTTGGGCATTGTGGATAACGGTCGCAAGGTGCACTACAAGATCACGACGATCATATATCGCGATTGTTATGGCGGGGGAGCGCCTTTAGATAAAATATTTGATTTTGGCCTGTACTATTGGGACGATACCCTACAGCAGTGGCAGTACATGAAAACGCGTGGTATCGATAATGTGCCCTTAAAGGTAGTAGAGCTCTTGCCCATCAACGACAATCCCTGCATGATTGTGCCGTCCAACCTCTGCGTGGAGCGGGGAATTTACGAGTTTGAAATTGTGCTACCGATACGCAACACCTCGTATATGATTGCATTTCAGCGGTGTTGTCGCAACAATACCATTACCAATATCCGTAATCCTGGGGAGCAAGGTGCGGCCTATACGGTGGAAATCACTCCGGAGGCACAGCGCATTTGCAATAATAGCCCTGTCTTCAGAGAATATCCACCAGTGGTGATTTGCAACGAGACGATGTTGGTCTACAATCACGCGGCCATTGATAAAGAGGGGGATCAGCTGGTCTATGAGTTTTGCGCACCTCTTCACGCAGGTGGGCAGCGGGGTGCCAATGGTGAACCCTGTCCCTATATTCCCTCCAATCCCATTTGCGATTGTGTCATTCCAGAACCGGATCTATGCAAGCCTCCCTTTCGCCCTGTACCGTTTAAGGAGCCTCAATATACGCCTACGATGCCCATGGGGGGCAATCCGGTCATTCGGATAGACCCGACGACGGGCCTGATTCGCGGGAGACCCCAAGCCACTGGGCAATATGTCGTTGGGGTATGTGTCAAAGAGTACCGCAACGGAGTGTTGTTGAGCAGTATACGAAGGGATTTTCAATTTAATGTGGTCAACTGTCAGCCCACGGTGGTTGCAGCTGTGTTGAGCGACTCCACCATCAAGGAAAAGCACGTCTTCATCAAGTCTTGTGGGAGTACAGAAGTGGAGATCTTCAATGAGAGTTTTGACAGGCAGTACATCAATAATGTCAAATGGGTGTTTGATTTGCCCGGAGGGCCCGTGCAATATACGAGTTGGGATGTCAAGGTCACCTTTCCGGATACGGGGTTGTATCGTGGAAAGTTGATTCTCAATGAGGGACTCGAATGTAGTGACACGCTCAGCTTGGAGATTGGTGTCTTTGGGGAGGTGAAAGCCGACTACGAGTATGCCTTTGACACCTGCGAGATAGGGCCTGTACAATTTTACGATCGCTCGATCTCCGAGGGGGGGCGCATACGCAAATGGAACTGGAAGTTTGGCGATCTTGGAGAGTCGCAAAAAGCCAATCCTCAGTTTTTTTTCGATACGGCGGGCACGTTTGAAGTGGCATTAGAGGTGGAAGACAATCGGGGTTGTGTGCACAGTGTAGTTGACTCGGTAGGATGGTATCCGGCGCCACCGATCGTGATTGCCGAACCCGATCGCTATGTGGGCTGTGCTCCGTCGCGCATACAGTTTTATAACCGAAGCAAACCTGTCAATGAAGAGTATCTCATCGAGTGGGACTTTGGCGACGGACAAAAGGGCGAAGGCCTCGCCCCCATACACCAATACGACCGACCGGGGATGTACAGCGTGGGCTTGCGCATTACCTCACCCTATGGATGCGTTGCAGATGGCTTTTTTGAAGACTGGATTCGCATTGAAAAGGGCCCCAAGGCACTCTATACTTATTCGCCTGAAAAGGTCACCAGCCAGCAGACCGAGGTGGAGTTTACCAACCAATCGGAAAATTCCATCTCATGGCAGTGGATCATCGACAGCACAG
>WFXH01000112.1 GCA_015490715.1 Saprospiraceae bacterium
CACAAAGACACCTTCCCGATAGGAATACTCCTTCAGACCAAGGACGTCGCGGTAAAAGACGCGCACCTCAGCTAACTCCTCGGCATAGAGCACCGTCTCCAGCACTCGGTGGATCGCACTGGGGCGCACCATTTTATACCTCGACATTGAAAAAGTATTTTATCAAACTCCCAATCCCAAACGAGATGAGCGCCACTGTGAGGGAAATAATGGCCATTTCGGAAAAGCGCCTTCGAAACGATTCCCCCTTGGCGACGGATATATAAAAGGTGTAGGCTGCAATGATGAGGATCGTAAAAAGCAACATACCCATAAGTCCTATGCGTGGATTGTCGGTAAAAAAGTACGGCATGACCAGGATACACACCGTGAGGATGTAGGCCACACCCGTATATACGGCGGATTTGACGGGATGTATTTCTTCATCCTCGTATTCGCGCGAGGCGAGATATCCCGATGCGGCCATGGAAAGCGAAGCAGCAATACCCATGATGATGCCTGTCGTGGCTATGATGATCGTGTTGCTAAAGGCAAAGCTCAATCCAGCGAGCGTACCCGTAAATTCGACTAAGGCATCGTTTAGGCCCAATACCAAGGCACCAGCATAGCGCAGGCGATCGTCGCTGAGTAAGCCGATCAGGCGATCTTCATGGCGGAGCTCCTCCTCCAAGATTGCTTTGGCTTCGGGATAGCGCTCCGCCATCTTTCGGTAGAGGCTGATCGCTTCCTCCTCGCCTCGCTCCATCAAGCGCAAGGCAAAGGATAGTCCAAAAATCCGGGCTAAAAGCAAATACCACCGCACCTTCCACATCTGCGGAGCCAAACTGCGACCAGTCAGCTGCTCCCAAAAGGCATAGTGCTTCTTCTCCTCCTCTGCAATTTGTCGGAGGACTTGCTTGTTTTGTTCGTCATCGGTTAGCTCAGCCAATGCTCGATAGATGTGGTATTCGGTAATCTCTGTCTGCTGTTGGCGGAGTATTGCTCTATCTTCATCTGTCATCGTCGGATTGGTTTTGCACGAAATGCATTACGATGCTTGAAAATACGCATTTTTCCCATGAAATGGTTCTACTTAACTGTAAAGCACGGCACTAAAAACTGATGATGAGGCCGATAGAGGGCAGGGGGCGGGAGGTGAAATCGTCGATGATGTAGATCCGATAGCGCTTGGGATCGGTGGGATGGGGTAGAGGATTGCCACTCGCGTCTCGGCGAACCGTCAAATAGGGAATGAGCGGTGGGGCTTTGCGATAGACATTTTGGATATCGAAATAAAAGCTCACCGACCACTTGCGGAAGTTCCACCTCCGATCGATGCGCACATCAAGTTGGTGATATGCGGGGAGCCGTCTGCTATTAACCCGACGGTAATCGGGAATGCCGCGGAAGTGGACGTTCCACACGGTCTTATACGAGGACAGCAGCGTGTCGTAGGGTGTATACGGAGCACCGCCTACATAAAACCAGCGCATAGCATAGCGCCATCCTGACGAGGCTTGCCAGCCCGCTACAATGTGACAGAAATAGCGATGGTCCCACGATGAGGGCACCAATCGACCATCTGCATTGGTGAAGAGACTGCGTACATAACTGAAGTTGACGCTCCAAAAAAGATTGCGGCGTTGCTTCTGTTTAGCTTCAAACTCCAGTCCATAGGCCCGTCCCTCTCCGCTCGATTCGGCTTCTTGATCGCCGATGGCGACGTAATCGGCCGTAGCGTTGGCATAGCTGATGCCGTCTCGCAATAAAACGGGGTAATTGCGATAGGCTTTGTAAAATCCCTCGATGCGTACCCGATATCCGCGGGCGGAATGATGCTCCAGTGCAAGCCCGGCCTGTGGGGAACGTATGTAATCGAGCCTTCCTCTGTTGGTGAAGTCCGCGCTCCCCTTTGCACGGTATCCCATCATGATGGGCGGTGGCATCTGCGTGTAAACTCCAGCAGTTGCGTTGAGTGTCCAGATGGAGGACAGCGGAAGGCTCAAGGCGATCTTTGGGGAAATGTGCTCTAAGGGATTGCGCGTCTTGTCGGAATACGTATTGCCCTGCATGCGCAAACCAAGGGTCAAGTGGAGTTTTTCGCCAAACCTATAGGTGTAATATCCGTAGAGCCCATAGTGCCATATTCCGAGTTGGGTGTTGTAGTCGATGGTGTCGATATGTTGGGCCGATCGGGCAAAGAGGCGAAAATTGTCTGTAAAGAGGCCTTGTTGGTAAATCTGTGTCCCAAGACCCCATTCCACATTGTCGGGAAATGCCTTGTACGTAAAACGGAAGTGGTTTTCGCCTTCACGGGAGTGGAAGTCCAGCAGCAAATTGGAAGGCTCGACGAGATTGTAGCGATATTTAACAGCTGTATTGAGAAAGTAGTTGCGACTCAAACTAACTGTATAGCTGCTCTTCGGCAGGTAATGACGGTAAATAATCCCCACCGCATACGAAGCTTGCTTACCTTCGGGAATATAACCGATGTTGTACAGATAAGTAGCTGAGGTGTCGTCATAGATGCCCAGGCGGTACCTGTCGTAGGTGGCTGTAGCGATAATTTGCACTTCGTTGTAGGGATCTAGTTGGAAGTGGTGATGGTACTGTGCATCGTAATACGTAGGCAGTACGGGCACTCCAATGGCCTTGAGCGCGTACTGGGCAAACGACTGGCGCAGGGAGAGTAAAAAACTCGATCGATCGGTAGCGGGCCCTTCGGCGGTCACGCCCCAGTCGGTTGCTCCGACGAAGACAGAGCCGCCGAGGCGATCTTTTCGGCCTTTGCGCAGCTGAATGTGTGTGATGCTGCTCAAAGCATTGGCGTATTCCACCGGGAAAGCCCCCGATATGAGGCGGGCCCCCTTCATGATCAGGGCGTTGATGGCACCTTGAGGGCCTCCACTGGCTCCCTGCACGGTAAAGTGCGTCAGTGTGGGTATTTTGATGTCCTCCACCCAAAAGCTGTTTTCAAAGGCCGCCCCACCGCGCACGATTTGGAAGTAGCCAAACGATACGACGGGCACGACACCGGGCTGCGTTTTGAGCATGCGTGAAATATCCATCACCGCACCCGGCGTTGAGCGTATCTCCAGTGCACTCATCCGATGCGTCGCCAACGGCGTCTGGGCAGTCCTGCGATAGGCATCAGCGACGACCTCTACCGTCTCCAATGTGTGCTCCTTCGGCAATAACTCCAGGAGCAATTCGTAGGGCAAGGCATTGTCCACCTCAACATCGTGCACCACGAGCGATTGATAACCCAAATAGGAGGCCTCAACGGTGTACAAGCCCACGGGCAAGTGAAGTCGAAACGCCCCGTTGCTATCGGCCGCTACGGCCGTATCTAATGGTGCGATGCGAATCACTGCATGAGGAAGCGGATCGTGATTGGTCTTGTCGACGACCAGCCCGTACAACACCCCCGTATTTTGGCCGAAGACATAAAACGAAGGAAGCAAGACGACGCCGAACAATATCCATTGAATCGGTGAATACGGTCGAGAGTTCATATACTATCCCTTTGAATCCAATGTTTGCTGGTTAACGATAGAGGAGGTCGCTTCATTTTTTGATTGTTGATCGCATAAAATGCATCCGTTGCTAATGGTTGTGGAGCGAAAAAAGAATGCGGCCGAGGCGCACCATGGTGGCTCCTTCTTCCAGGGCAATGTGGAAATCGCGCGACATACCCATCGAGACGGTATGAAATTTTTCGCTCTTGAAATAGTGCTGCTTGAGGTATTCGAAATACCGCCGCAAGGTTCGGAATTCCCTTCGCACTTGCTCCCAGTCGTCGGTATAGCTCGCCATACCCATGACGCCTTGCACATCTACACGGTGGTACTGCTCTGGGTAGCCTTGCTCGAGGAGTTGTTCCAATCCTTCGTCAAAGGGAGTAAAACCCGTCTTGGTGGGTTCTTGCGCGATTTTGATCTCTAAGAGCACAGGAATGATGCGACCCGCCCGCTCGGCGTGACGGTGCAATTCTTCCCACAATCGCGGCCGATCTACCGATTGGACCAGATGTACAAAGGAACGTATCTTTTTGATCTTGTTGGTCTGAAGGTGACCGATCATATGCCATCGGATGTCGTCGGGGAGATGTGGCACCTTGTCGACCATTTCGGAGACGCGGTTTTCACCAAAGTCGCGGATTCCGCTATCGTACAGCGTGCGCACTTCCGACACGGTGCGATTTTTCGTCACAGCGACCAGCGTCGCACCGTATGAGCGAATGTACTCGATCAGCGTATCGATGTCACGAAAAGAGTCCATGGATTTGACTATCGATCATCGATATGACTTTGGCCCTGTCTTCTTCGCGATTGATGAAATCGATGGTATCTACTTCGATGATGAGCTTCGGACCCTTGTCGTAGTCGGCAATCCACGCCTCGTAACGCTTGTTGAGACGTTTGAGGTAATCGATGCTCATGTTGCCCTCGTATTCGCGTCCTCGTGTCTGGATGTGCTCGACTAAGGTGGGTATGCTTGCCCGCAAGTAGATGAGCAAGTCGGGCGGCTGAATTTGCGCAGTCATCGTATCGAAGAGCTCAAGGTAGTTTTCAAAATCGCGCTTTTCGATGAGTCCCATCTCGTACAGATTGGGTGCAAAGATGGTCGCATCTTCGTAAATCGTGCGATCCTGGACGACGGTTTCATTCCCCTTGCGTATTTCGATGATTTGCTTGAGGCGCTTGTGCAAAAAGTACACCTGTAGGTTGAACGCCCAGCGTCGCATGTCGTGGTAGAAGTCTACTAGATAGGGATTGTCGTCCGACGACTCGTAGAGCGCTTTCCAGCCGTAGTGTCGTGAGAGCAATGCACAGAGTGAGGTCTTCCCCGCGCCAATATTGCCTGCTACCGCTATGTGTTGAATCTTATCACCCACCTGTGCGACATTTTCTCGACAAATGTACGCAAAAACCACCGTAGCCCACTGGGTAGAGCCCACAGGTCTCATTGTGGACCGCATCTACGATTTCATACCTTATACCTCCACCGATAGTAAAAATGTGAGGGGTAAAGAGTATTAAATAGTTGGTGAAATCCAATATGGAATTCGTCTGTCGAAGCCAGACTGCAGTGTCAGTGGATGGAGCGTTCGATATGTATGTGACAACTATCACATTCGATAAATCGTCCACGTATATATCTTTGTTTAGCTATATGGGCTGTGCCATTATCCAGCGTTGAAATCAAAAGTTTGGAAACGATGGATCGTATGATGAAATGGATGAGTGTATGCTTTTTTATGACCCTGGGCTTGAGTGCAGTGATACAGGGTCAGTCTTCCTTTGAAGTGGAAATCGTAGAGGAGCAATTGCTGTCGGCTCCCGGTGTACAATCGTATGCATGGGGTATGAGTAGCGATGGCAAGTGGTTGATCATCGGGGGACGCATCGAAGGTCTGCATGGTTTTATGCCGCGCAATGCCTTTGACCCCAATTACAACAATGCCAGGATATATGTCATCGATATAGAACAAAAGCGCGTATGGTCGAAGAGTTTGGCGGGACTTCCACCGGAAATTGAAGATCAACTGCAGAGCACCAACCCAGAATTCGTACAGGTGGGTGGTGATTTGTACTTCTTTGGTGGATACGGCAAAGGGCCGAATAGCCAAAACTTTATAACCCATCCGGCAGTGATCGTCATCTTAGTCGATGAGGTAGTAAATGCGATCGTCCATAATCTCGATATCAAACGCTATTTCCAACGCGTCGAAGATCCGCGATTGGCAGTGACAGGGGGCCAAGTGTATTACATGGATGGATATTTCTACATGATGGGTGGGCAACGGTTTGATGGACGTTATAACCCCATGGGGCATCCCAGCTTTACACAAGAATATACCGATGCCATCCGCAAATTCAAGTTAGTGCCTCAAGGAGGATCTACTGTGGTATCGGATTATAGCGAATGGAAGAGTATCCAACACTTGCACCGCAGGGATTACAACGCCATCCCTCAGATATTTCCCGATGGCAGAAAGGGCTTTACGATGTTTACGGGCGTGTTTCAACACAATGCCGACCTGCCCTGGCTCAACTACGTCGATGTCTTCGACAACGGCTATGAGGTGCGCAACGACACCTTAAAGTTGAGCCATTACCACAGCGCCAAGTTTGGCATTTGGGACTCCGCTCAAAACGCCATGCACAACATTTTCTTTGGCGGTATTGCGCAGTTTTTCTACCGCAATAACCAACTCGTAGAAGACCGCAACGTGCCGTTTGTCAAAACCGTCAGCATGGTCAGCCGCGATAACAACTGGAATGTCACCGAGCAGAAACTCGACTTTGAGATGCCGGGCTATCTCGGCGCTGGAGCGGAATTCATCCACGCCAAGAGTGCAGAGCCCTATTTCCATGAACACGGTGTGCTCGTGCTTGATCGCCTGCCCGTAGGCAAGACACTCGTCGGGTATATCTACGGGGGCATCGAATCTTCCAAACCCAACGTCTTCCGCAATCGCAATCGAAATCTCAGCAGTGCCTCCAACCGCATCTTCAAAGTCTACATCACACGCAAGGATATAGTCAATCGGACCCAATCGGTGGAACGCACAAAGCACTGGGGCTTATATCCCTCACCAGCACCGGCCAACTCAGAGGTCACGCTGCGCGTAAATGGATGGGATTGCCCGCCCAACACATCGGTGAGCATATACCTGATCGATGCCACTGGCAAAGTGATACACTCATGGCGCGTTTCCGCCGATGCAATGAACAATGGAGAGTGGCGCATTCCGCTTCGGGGCATCTATCCCGGAAGCTACCTCGTGCGCGTGGAGAGCTGTAACGCTCAAACGACGATTCCCCTACTGGTCACGGAGGAGTAATGTGTCGGCCTCTCTTTAGATAGGTAGGTCGGTAGAAAGATTAAAAGGGGACAAGGAGCCATTTATGGGAGGGACAAGCGAATGCGTATGCTCTCTCCGTCGTCTACTGATCGTTTTATATCTGAAGAAGCCCTGAAATCTGTGGGGTGAAAGGCACTCCCTTATTAGGGTATGAAACCGCAGACGGAGGGAAGCTATCGTACAAGGCCGTGTGGTTATGGCTTGGAGTTGTTCAGGAGCTGCAGGCATCGAGCCGAACGGCGATCCTTACCAATTTGACAGGGGCAAGGTAACACACTCCTCACCCGTAAAAGCCGACAGGTAGACGATGCCGTACGCAAGAGACGGACGTGGGACGACGACGTAATCCACGCCTGAGCGAATGCGCAGGACTTTGGCATACCACAAGCGCCCCATTGGATCGCGCAGCTGGAGGAGAGTGGGTTGACTGTGTGTGCAGCGAATGGCGATTATCCAATAGTGCGGATGTGATTCGATGCACGCTAAGGCGAGGGCATTTGCACGTTCTTTGTGGAGATAAGAGGCATAGGTACTTTGAAAGGTGCGCATGAGTATCGTAATGGTGTCCTTACGCAATCGGCGTAGGCGTTTGAGTGTGGTTCCCGCACTGTGGGTAATCTTTAGTGCCCCGTTGGACGCCCCCGGGGCGTTGTTGATGAGCTCAATTGCATAGCAATTCCCCTCGTGCATGGGGATACTGATTTCGAAGTCCTTCTGATGAGAGGGCAAGCCGTTTTGAGCGAGGAGAAAACTGTCGTTTTCGCGCACTGTCAATTGGATGTGTTCGGGAGTGCGCATCCGCGTAAGGGCTATGTGCACGCTCCCCGGTTCGATATAGGGTGCCAGCGAAAATGTACTCGATATCGTGTCGTTGGCTGCATAGCGATCCTCTATGCCGTCGATATTTTCTATGGAGGCATACAGGGTATTAGTGTCTTTGAGGTCAAAGTCGATCGACGGCAACTGAAGCGTGATGGTATCGTATGGAGGTATGCCCTTGCGGTGGGTGTATTTCGCTGCTCTTCCGTTGATTTGGTAGCTTAGATCAACGGCATGCACACGGTGGGAGCTGGCATTGTACAGCTTGAGAAACGGCCCGAGAGAAGAGAAGCATGACACATCGGTCGATGGATTTGCATGGGGATGAAGGCCAATCAGTACGAGATCACCCGACGGGGGCAGAGATAGCTCGAGGTATTGCGTTTGGTACACTGCGCGGTTGTCGTCGTTTTGCACAAAGGCGACGAGTGCTAACTGTTGGCGTTGGTAGATGGCAGAGAGCGGAGCCGAAAAGTGCAGCACTTGCGAGTCTCCCTCGACAAGCGCAGTGAGAGGCGTTCCTTCGTCTCCCGTGATAAAACGCCGGAAGACATTGAAAAACTCCTTTTCGCCGTTGGAGCCCGGAGGCTCATCGTAGCGTATGTGGCGTTCGATGAGTGCGATGCGCAGCTTTTCGTTGCCGCGAAAGGGGCGTAACGCACCTACCACGGCACGGACGTAGACGCTGTCGTAACGATTCGAATATTGTGCGTCAATCTTTAGCAGGCAATCGGCGTGTTCGTTGAGCTCTTTATCAAGGCGCGAGGACGTAACGAAGTTGCGCGTATACTTTGGCCCGACGCCATCGATGACGCTGGAAGGTACACTGGCGACCCGATAGTACTGCTGGCGAGCAGAAATTTCACGGGAATTATGCTTATACATGGGATCATAGCCCGGAAAAGAGGTCTGATACCGCATGATGACTACTTCGTCCCGGCTATAGTGCTTCAGGAGATTGTTGAGGTAGATATTGGTCGGATTACAGGGAGGGCAGGAGGCCTGTGTGAATTGTTCGATCAAAACCGTCTTGCGTATGTCCTGTGCGTGGTGGGGAGCAGTGAGCAAGAGCATTCCGAAGAGAACAAACCAGCGATTACCAATCATGAGAGGTTCACTTTTGTTTCACCCAGTAAGGGGTAAATTTAGGAAATAAATGGAAGAGTCGTTTTACCCGTGAAATTTTGCGCCTATGTGTAGACGGATCATCATGGATAAAATCGAGAGAAGTACGATTTTATACAGCATTGAAAAAATAGACAGTGCATTGTAAGTGGTTTGTATTTAGACTATGGGTCAGAGCGACTAAAGAATACACGATTTCATACGACCGAGCAAATACCTGTAATCAATGGTGGATAAGAGCAGTTAAAATGTCCTACCTTTGCCCATCAAAGCACAGGGGATGGCAAAGTTTTATCCGCTGCCGTTGAAGAAGGTCTATCGAGAGACGGAGGATTGTACGGTATTGGAGTTTGACGTGCCCGAAGAGTTGCGCGATACCTTTCAGTTTCGAGCGGGGCAGTACCTGACCTTGCGCAAATACATCGACGGTCAAGAGCTGCGCAGACCGTATTCCCTCTGCTCGGCCCCCTATGAAGGGCGTTGGTGTGTCGCGGTTAAGCGCATACCCAACGGGAGGTTTTCCAACTACGTACATCAGCACTTTAAGACGGGAGATGTGGTCGACGTCATGCCGCCGATGGGGCATTTTACGCCAAAGACGGATTACCGAAAGGGTGGGTTGTACGTGGCTATGGCTGCAGGTAGCGGGATTACCCCTATCCTGTCGATCCTGAAGACCATCATGTACGAGTCGGATACCGCGCGTTTCCATCTCTTTTACGGCAATCGCACGCAGCGCGATGTTATCTTCTTTGAAGAGCTCCTGCACCTCAAAAACCGCTATCCCGATCGCCTGGCACTTCACTTTATCTACTCCCGTGAGAAGCCCGAAGAGGAGATTTATTACGGGAGAATTACCCCTGAAAAGGTCCAACAGTTTGCTGCCCATTTCTTTGATGCTCGTGAAGTGGATGAATTTTTTCTCTGCGGGCCAGGCGACATGATCCAGCGCGTGTCGGAAGCGTTGCGCGCCATGGACGTAGACGAAGAGCGCATACGCTACGAGCTCTTTACCCCTGCCGACGATAGCGCGACAGCTAAGGCGCCCTCTGAAACAACCACCACAGAGCAAAGCGGATCTCCAGAGACCATTGAAGTTAAAGTCGTACTCGACGGAGACGAATACACCATCGAAGCTAATCCCAAACTGCCCCTCCTCGACAGCGTACTCGACGCCGGCCTCGACGCCCCCTGGGCCTGTCGCTCGGGCATCTGCTGTACATGCAAGGCCAAATTGGTCGAAGGTGATGTGGAGATGGAAGAAGACATTGGCCTCGACGACGACGAACGCGAACAAGGTTATATTCTTACCTGTCAGGCCTATCCAAAATCCAATCGCATCCACATCGATTACGACGTCTGAGACATAGGACGTCCATCGTGTTTTGTCGTAAAATGGTACCAGCGTGCGCCCGCCCTCATGCGACGTGTACCTCCGTGTTTTGCTCTCCCTTTGTCGATGGGAAAGTTCTTATCTTGCATGCCCAAAGTAGGGACAGAGGCAATACATTAAAAAATTTTTTAATATGAAATGGCGTCTTGCTGGATTGCTCATTGTTTTTTTAGGCGTTGCTCTCTGGGCGCAAGAAGGGAAAGATACGTTTGGGCACGAAGGGTTGAAATTTCGCAGCATTGGGCCGGCCTTGACCAGTGGCCGCATAGCGGACTTAGCAGTGCATCCGAAGGATCCCTGTACGTACTACGTGGCGACCGCATCGGGCGGGGTGTGGATGACGGACAACTGCGGCACGACTTTTCGGCCCGTATTTGATCATTACGGATCGTATTCCATCGGGTGCATAGCCATTTCGCAGCGCGACCCGCGCATCCTCTGGGTAGGCACGGGTGAAAACAACAATCAGCGCAGTGTGGGCTATGGCGATGGCGTCTACAAATCGGTCGATGGGGGTAAGACCTGGAAAAACATGGGCTTGAAGCATTCAGAGCACATCGGCAAGATTATTATCCATCCCGACGACGACAGCATTGTCTACGTCGCTGCAATGGGCCCCCTGTGGTCATCGGGAGGTGATCGAGGGGTGTATAAAACCGTAGACGGAGGAAAGCACTGGGAGCGCGTCTTGTACATCGACGAGCACACCGGGGTGGTCGACCTCGTCATGGATCCGCGCAATCCCGATGTGTTGTATGCGGCGGCATTTCAGCGCAGACGACATGTGTTTACCTATCTCGGTGGTGGGCCTGGATCGGCCATTTACAAGACGACCGATGGCGGCAAGACATGGACCAAATGCACAAAAGGCCTTCCGAAAGGAGATATCGGCCGGATAGGATTGGCCATCGCCCCTTCCAATCCCGATTATCTCTATGCCATTGTAGAGGCATCGGGAGAGGAGGGAGGATTTTACCTGTCCAAAGATGGAGGTGCCAGTTGGAAGCGATTGAGCAAGTACAGCACCAGTGGCAATTACTATCAGGAGATCTACGTCGATCCCACCAATCACCTGCGCATCTTTGCTATGGACACCTGGCTCCACATCTCCGAAGACGGCGGGCGTACTTTTAAACGTCGACAGGGCAAATACGTACACGTCGACAACCACTGTATCTGGGTCAATCCCGATCGTCCTTCGCACTGGCGAGTCGGCACCGACGGGGGCTTGTATGAAACCTTTGACGATGGGGCGACGTGGAAATTTTTCCCCAACCTGCCGATCACACAGTTTTATCGCGTAGCCGTCGACAGTGCGTATCCCTTTTATCACGTCTATGGTGGAACGCAGGACAATTTTACCCTGGGCGGACCTGCGCGGACGCCTTCTGTGCACGGCATACTCAATAGAGATTGGTGGGTCGTACACGGCGGAGACGGCTTTGAGCCAGCCGTTGACCCCCACGATCCTCATATTGTCTATGCGCAGAGCCAATACGGGGTGCTCGTGCGTTTCGACCGCCGCACGGGTGAAGAAGTCGGCATCCAACCCCTGCCCGACACGGCAGAATACCGATATCGGTGGAATTGGGATGCGCCCCTATTGGTCAGCCGCCACAATCCCAGGCGTCTCTACTTTGCTGCTAATTATGTCTTCCGCAGCGACGATAGGGGCAATACCTGGGTAAAGATAAGCCCGGATCTCAGCCGGCAGCTCGACCGCAATCGCCTCAAGGTGATGGGCAAACTCTGGAGCGTCGACGCCGTGGCCAAGCACCGCTCCACCTCTCCCTACGGTGCTGTGGTGGCCTTTGATGAGTCGCGGTGGGACGAGCAGGTGCTCCTCGCCGGCACCGACGATGGATTGCTGTGGTTGACCCTCGACGGCGGACAGCACTGGACGAAATTACCCCATCCCGATGGGGCTCCCGATACCTCTTATGTCAGCGATGTCCTCCTCTCGCGCCACCATCCCCAGCGCATGTACGTGGTCTTCAACCACCACAAATACGGTGACTTTCGCCCCTACATCTACCGCAGCGATGATGGGGGCAAGCACTGGAAAAAGATCGTCGCAGGATTGCCCGAACGCGGATCGGTCTATTGCATCATCGAAGACCACGTCGACGAGGATCTCCTCTTTTGTGGCACCGAGTTTGGCGTGTATTACAGCCGCAATGGAGGTCAATACTGGAATCGCCTCAAGACAGGACTGCCGACGATAGCCGTGCGCGATATAGAGATTCAGGAGCAGGGCAACGACCTGGTATTGGCTACGTTCGGACGCGGCTTTTACGTACTCGACGATTACAGCCCGTTGCGCCAGCTCGATGCCATTGCACCTCGAGACTCGTTTTACCTCTTCGCCATTCGCGATGCCTACCGCTTTGTGGAAGATTACCCACTGGGATTGCGGGGAAAGGCCTTTCAAGGCGACCAATTTTATACAGGTGAAAACCTCGGCCCGCACGTACTCATACGCTACTTCGTTCGATTTCCCTATGAATCGCTTGCCGAAAAGCGACGCAAAGCTGAGCAGACTAAGCGCAAAAAGGGTGAAGATATCTACCATCCAAGCTATGAAGAGTACAAGCGTGAAAAGGACGAACGCGCCCCAGAGCTCTTCGTCGTCATCACAGATTCAACGGGTGCCGTGGTGCGCAAAATACCAGCTAAGTGGACGTCGAAGGGTATATTACAAGTAAAGTGGGATATGCGCTATCCTTCTACCGATCCCATCCGCCTCAAACCTTTCAAGACGGACAATCCCTTCCTCTCGCTTCCGAGAGGACGCCTCGTCGCTCCGGGCACCTATGCTGCCCAGCTCTACCTACGTACCGCTACGCGCTGGTATCCCGTGAGCGCATCCACCCAGTTTAAAGTCATCAATGTCGATCGCTATTCTGTAGATCCACCGAACTACCCAATTACTTCGGCATTTCAGGCTAAGATCGACAGTCTGAACCGCATCGCAGGCATGCTCAACAAAAGTCTCCAGGAATACCACAATCAACACCAACACATCCTGGCTGCGCTCAAACAACACAATGTGGTCGATGTAGGCCTTTTGCACAAGGCCGACAGCTTGACTCAGGTCTATCGCCAGATACGACGCCAAATGTACGGCGACGATATCCGTCGAAAGCTTGACCTGCCCGACAGGATGGCACCCATCGAGCGATTTCAGACCATCAAATGGTTTGAAGGAGGCTATAGCGGAAATCCCCTGGGGTACCATCGCCAACAGTTGCAATACGTCGAAGATCTGTTTAAAGGACTTCAAGAACAGATATCCAAATATGCCCAGAGCGTACAGGAGCTCAACGCAAAGCTCGAAGAACTCCAAATTCCATACACGCCTGGGCGCAAGCCTTGATTGCTAAAAATAGCCCTGTCTATCCGCATGCCGCTATGCTTTTGTCTGTTGATAGAGTGGCTCAATGGTAGCTGAATAGTGGACATGTACCCCAACAGCCGTACTATTTTATACATAATGCATAGATAAAATTGCTGTCCATAACGCCCAATGCAACACGTAAGGGAGCAATGCGTTAAAGCTGTAGTCAAGGGCCGTCCATGAAAAGAGCACTGTACACACCGTCCATTTTCTGCGTGCTTTTGGTATTGAGTGCAGGTCTATGGGGCCAAGAATACACGATCAGTGGATACGTGCGCGATCAATCGTCGGGTGAGCACCTCATCGGTGCCAATGTCTATGTTGAAGATCATCCCGAACGCGGCACGACGACCAACGAATACGGATTTTACTCTTTGACCTTAAAGGGTGGCCAATATCGAATTGTATTCTCCTATCTTGGGTATCGCGCGAAGGTGGTGCCCATTGTGCTGTCGTCCGATACGGTGTTGAATGTGGACCTTTCTGACGGGGTGGCCTTAAAGGAAGTAGTCGTACACGGTGAAGACAAGTCGGATCCACTTCACCAGACAGAGATGAATGTGGTAGACCTTTCCGTACAGACCGTCAAGGCGATACCTCAGATCATGGGTGAGGCCGATGTGCTCAAGGCATTGCAGTTGTTGCCCGGTATAAGCTCGGCAAACGAAGGCTCTACTGGACTGTATGTACGCGGTGGCGGACCCGACCAAAATCTCATACGCTTGGACGAGGCCGTGGTGTACCACACGGGGCACATGTTGGGGTTTTTCTCCGTCTTCAATGCCGATGCCATTAAGAAAGTGCGCCTGTACAAGGGTGGAGGGCCTGCCCGATACGGAGGTCGCCTCTCTTCGGTACTCGACATCCGTATGAAAGAGGGCAACAAGCGCTATTATCGCGCGTACGGCGGTATCGGGCTGATCTCTTCGCGTCTGACCGTCGAAGGACCCCTTGTGCGCGATCGGTCGAGCTTTATGATTTCGGGTCGACGGACTTACATAATGGATATCGTGCGTCCTTTTTTGCGCGATGAGATGTTTCGTGGAGTGTATTACTACTTCTTCGATCTCAATGCAAAGCTCAACTACCAAATCAGTGCTCATGACCGACTCTTTGTCAGCGGATACTTCGGGCGGGATGTCTTTCACTATCGATCCCAACTGCGCGACTTTCAGGTCGACATGCCGTACGGCAATGCTACGTGGACCCTGCGATGGAACCATCTCTTCAACGACAAGCTATTTTTTAATTGGACTTGGGTGTCCAACCGCTATGACTTCGCCATTGATGCTGGGCGTACCGACTTCAATGTGCGCATGCACTCCCTCATCAAAGATATTGCCATGCATGCAGACTTGCAGTACTATCCCTCCCCGCGATGGACATGGCGTGCAGGGCTTCAGAGTACGTATCACCAGTTGAGTCCGCGACGCGTCCAGGTCGAAAATCAACAAAACACCTTTGAAACACCCTTTCAGGACAAGTACAGCATAGAGACAGGCCTCTACGTGGAAGCGATTGGGAAAGACTTCGGCCCATGGGAATTCAACTTCGGATTGCGCTGGAGCTATTTCCTGCACATCGGCCCCTATACCTCTTATCTCACAGACCGGCGCTATGCTTCCATCGAGCCCGTCACTTCCTACGGTGGCCTCGAACCACGTCTCTTTGTGCACTACCGCCTCAATGCACAGACCTCCTTGAAGGCTTCATATACCGTGGTCCATCAATACGTGCATCTCGTGTCGAATAGCACGAGCACCTTGCCCATGGACATATGGGTGCCCAGCTCTGAGATTGTACCTCCTCAACAGGCACGGCAATACAGCCTGGGCCTGTATCATAGCCTGCCGAAGTGGAAGCTCCAGGCTTCCGTAGAACTATTTTACAAGAATATGCACAATCAACTCGACTATGCTGAACACTACGTACCTAATTTCGAACGCGACCTGGAATTTGAATTCGTCTACGGTAAGGGCAGGGCTTACGGCGTAGAATGCTACGTCGGCAAAAACAAGGGCAAACTCACCGGTTGGTTGGGATATACCTATACCTATACCATCCGTCAGTTTGATGACATCGAAAACGGCACACCATTTCATCCCGTCTACGACAAACCCCACGATGTCGCTCTTGTACTCCAATACGATTACAGTCCCCAATGGCAGATCAGCGCCAACTGGGTGTACGGCTCCGGCCGTCGATACACACCCCTCAAAAGCCTCTATTTGATCGAAGATAAAATCCACATCCGATACGGAAGACGCAACAGCGCTCGCATCGAGCCCTATCATCGCATGGACCTCTCCATTAGCTACCGCAGCAAAAATCCGCGTTACGGTCTCTGGACACTATCGGTTTACAACCTCTACAATCGCAAAAATCCGACCTTTATCTACTACGATGTGCAAAAACAAGAGAAGGGTTTTCAGGCAAAAGCCTATAAAGTTTCCATCTTTCCCATCATACCGACTGTGACATGGAGTTTTGATTTTGACTACCGCCCAAAATCCTACTGAGTAATGCGCACACATTTTATTATATATAAGATAGCGCAATTGTTTGGTATCGTACTCCTTCTTGCGGGAATCCAAGCATGTGAAGAAGAGTATCGGCCACCCGACTTCTACACCGGTCCGACACATGTGGTGGAAGGCAGACTCGAATGGCTGGGAGCTGGGCCTGCGCAAGCCATTGTATTGCTCAACAGGGATTTGCCCTTCTGGAATGCCATTGGCCCCGAAGACCTCTTGCGAGCCAACGTCAAAAATGCGAGCGTGCATATCACGATCAATAGTGCGGAATATCTCCTACGACGCATTTGTCTCAACCAATTGGATGCGACCTTACGCCGCATGTTGGCTGCACAATTGGGCATCGATGTCGAGCTTCTGGAAGACATTGATTACTGCGTGTACTGGCATCCTTCGGTCGATGTCCAGCCTGGCGATAGCGCAGCGTTGGAGATTCGCATCGAGGACACGGTATTGATGGCCCAGACCTCTATGCCGCGCTTTCAACCTCTTGATACGGTGTATTTTGTACAACGTCCTTTTATTGACAGCTTTTACGAACTCCGCATTCGCCTTACCGATGCCGACGGACCGGATTTCTATCGCTATTTCATCAGCGTCAATGGGGCTGCCTATCGCGCGTTTGAGCACTCCGTCTTCAACGATTGGTTTTTTGATGGAAAGTCGTTTGAGCTGCCCTTATACAATCCATTTACTTCCCAATATGAGCTGACCGATAAGCGGTACGGACTATTTGCTCGGGGCGATACGGTCCGCCTAAAATGGTGTCGCATCGACGAGGAGCAGTTTCGGTTTTGGCAAACCGTGGAGTACAATCGCGATAATCGCGGTCCCTTTTCATCATACACCCGCGTGTACTCCAATATCCGCAATGGATTGGGCTATTGGGGGGCGCTCCATTGTCGAGAATACCAACTCATCGCAAAGTGAATAGAGCATGCCCACAAAGGGTCTGAGCACCACTTATTGTCGTGATGTCTGCATGAAATAGTAGATTGTTTTGGAACGGTATGAAATCGTTGTACGATTTTATACCGAATATTGGAAAGCTAATATGTAGGTCGATGAGTAATAGCTGCTCAACATTATCGGAGGCAATCTTGAGCCAGAAAGATAGCCCCCAACCAAGCCATGCCCTTGAGGAAGAAGAATAAAAATCCGGCTACTCCCAGCTGTTTCATCCGCCTGGAGGAGAGGGGGAGTCGACGTAAGAAACGATTCTTCATGATGACCGCCCTTGCTTTGATAGAATAACGCTGTACGATCCTCATTCGTTCACCATTGGTTGTGGAAACGAACAAACTGTGGCATAGCATTCACTAAAGCAGTTGAGCATGTGAGTAAAAGACATGAAAAGAAAAAATATTAAAAAAATTTGGTGGGGATATTGGAGGGATCGTAACTTTGCCTTAGCTTTGCAGTGTAGAAAGACGAACAAGCTCTACGCAGCAGGTACAATGTAGGTCATCCCCTGAAGGTGGGGAAAGTCTACATGCAGTAGAAAAAAGACGAACAAAAGGATAAAATACTAATCTCATGAACGGACGAGTTACACTATCGCGTTGGCTGGTAGTATTGAGCTGGTTTTTCAGTGTGGCAGTGTATGCCCAGCTGGTGACACCCATTAATAACCGCCCTATCCAACCGGGAGATGCCGGAGGAACCTACCTGGCTTGTAGTGGCGTCTTTACGGATTTGGGTGGACTACAGGGAGACTACGGTACCAGCGAGCAAGTGGTGTGGACGTTTTGTCCTCCCGCAGGTACGACGGGTAAGATACAGGTGGAGTTTGTCCAGTGGGCAGTAGAGCCCAACGGCGATGGCTTGCGCATTTACGACGGCGAAAACACCACAGCACCTGTCATCGATGGAGGGGATACCCTGTTTAGCAGTTTGTGCAATCACTACAGGGATTACTGGAGCACGAACAGTCCGGGGGTAGTGACGGCAAGTAATGCCAATTCTTCCGGCTGTCTGACTTTCCAGTGGTGTTCGGACCTTTCTGTGGTCGATGCAGGATGGGTAGCCAACATTTCCTGCGTATCTTCCGCAATCCAACCTGGCGATCCCGGAGGAACTTATACAGGTTGTACGGGTACGTTTACGGACACGGGAGGAACGATGGGCGATTACTCGAATGATGAGAACATTGTATGGACTTTGTGTCCGGACGATCCGACGACGCAGTTGATATCGGTGACTTTTAATGAGTTTGATGCCGAGGATGGCTGGGACGGCATGGAGGTATTTGACGGCAACAGCACGGCAGCGCCGATTTTGCCGGGTCCGGACGACATACCCGATACGCGTACGTGTGGAGGAGTGGATCAGGGATATTCGTATATAGATGTGCCTGCGCCGGATGCGCCGTTTACGGTGACGGCGACGACGTCGAATACGTCGGGATGTTTGACGTTTGAGTGGTGTTCGGACTTTGTGGTTACGCGTGCAGGCTGGGTAGCGGAGGTGAGCTGTGTGGAGCGACCTGTGCAGATTGAGGAGTGCAATGTGATATGTCCTGCGGACATGATTGTAGCGATGAATCCTGGGGAGTGTGAGACGTGGGTAGCGATACCGGAGGTAGAGGTGACGGGCCAGGAGCTGTGCAAGCACGTAGATACGGTGTTTTAC
>WFXH01000113.1 GCA_015490715.1 Saprospiraceae bacterium
ATGCAGATAGGGATGTGTTGAAGGGCGGCTTGTACGAGTATCGGTTGCGGGTAGAGGAGGTAGGCGTTCGGGAGGTGTTGAGCGAGCGGGTGTCGATTTATGTGCGCGGAGAGGAAGGAGCAGGAATGGTACGCGTGCTGCCGAATCCTGTGGACGACGAGCTGCGCGTGGAATACGTGAGTGGTGGCGAGGAGCGATGGACGTTTGGCCTGTACAACAGCACGGGCGAGATGGTCGACCATTGGGAGGAGGAAGTGGAAGATGCAGGCCTACAGCTGAGCCGACGTTCGGTACGATATCTCTCAAGTGGTGTGTATCTGTTGTTTGTAAGACATGGGAAGATTACTTCTGCAGTTAAAGTTATATTACTAAACGAGGATTAGATGTAGCAGTAATGGTTCTATATTTAAAGATGGATTGCTTTTCGAATTTGTGCACGAGGGAGTAGGTGAAGAATACTGCTAATTTTGCAATTTGTAAAAGGGGTTTCTTCAAATCATCCGACTCCTTTATTTAAAGCCCTTGTCGATCACCCTTTCTAGTTGGGATATGTCTTATTATATGCTTGTATATGAGCGCTACGGGTTAATTTATCCCGATGGGACCCGAGCGATTTCACTGAGCAGCTCATTGAAACGTAAAAATGCAGGTGGAGGCTTTGTCTAATTTGTATAAAAAAGGGTCAACTAACAGCTTGCATTTAAGCGGTATCGATATAGAAAATGGTAACCTTCCCCGCCCACTCCGTGCATGCCCAAATGTTCAATAATTGGTGAAAAAGCCCCTCTACTTCAGTGGGGAGCATGCCCTTTATCATCAATATGAGAATAAAGAAGGGGTTTTTATTAAAAAAATTACCGATGGAGGCGTAAAAATATGCTACAATCCGATGCATGACAAATTTTCTTAACATATTTGCAACTGATTTCAAGTATAATATGAATTACAAAAAAATCTAATGTAAAAATCAGTTGAGATGAAGCGAAGAGTGCTGTTCGGAGTGATGCAAGCTGCCGTACACAAAAGTGTGTGTGGTATGGCTAAGCGATGCAAGCGCATTATGGGTGTGATGCTCATTGTGAGCACATGGCTATACATGCAGGCTCAGATTACGGGTGTGGCCTTTCGGGATTACAACGGCAATGGCGTACAAGATGCCGGCGAGCCCGGTGTGGCCAACATTGAGGTCAAGGCCTATTCCAATGCAGCCTTACCCACTAAGGACCAGCTCGTCGACATGGCGGTGACCGACCAAAACGGCAATTACACGCTCAATCCGCCTGTCTATCCAGTGCGACTGGAGTTTACCATCACCTCGGTGTGTAATCTCGATCCCACGCAAGACTTTTCGGCCACCTTTGGCAACACGTACGGTACGGCGGTGCAGTTTGCCCAGGCAGATGGAGAGGTCCACAACTACGCCATTCAATATCCATATGATTTCTCGACCGACGATAATCCGTATTCCTATGTGGCCATATTTGGCAATGGAGATCCCTTAGCTCCGGGAAGCAATTCGGCCAATGATGCGGCGATAGTACGCTTTCGCTATAAGTGGTCGGGTTATGCGTCCAACTCCGGTAGGGGTGCGACCAGTGGCAACCCCTGGCAGACGATGGCCGTGCTCAAGCAGGTGGGTAGTGTGTGGGGAATGGCGTATTCGCGTCAGGCGAAGAAGTTGTGGGTAGCGGCTACACTGCGCCGCCATGCGGGCATGGGCCCACTCGGATCCGGAGGTATTTACTGGCTGGATGTCGATCCGCCCTATAATCTCAATGCCTCGCTAGACTTTATCGACTTAGACGACCTGGGATTTCCCACCAATGACGAGACGAGTCCGTATACGGATGCCATTATCCCGGGTAGTTGTGGCAGCGGTGGTGCCGTCAATTTCAGTCCCGTAGTCGGTACCAATACCGATAGGGGGTTGCCCGCCGATAAGACGCAGCCCAGTGCGGATCCCGCTGCGTGGGATCAAATGGGGAAAGTGTCTCTTGGTGATATGGACATTTCTGAAGACGGCCGATATCTCTACGTCGTCAACCTCTACGATCGCAAGTTGTATGAAATCGATCTCGTCGATCCGTACAATCCACAGGCGCCGACAGCAGCCAATGCCGCTCAACGCATCAAGGCCTATCAAATTCCAGATCCCTGCGTTGGAACGGCTGCAGGGGAGTACCGACCTTGGGCTTTGAAGATCAAGCGCGGCAAGGTCTATGTCGGCATCGTGTGTTCGGCGCAGAATCAAGACGGTTCCTCAACGGGAGGAACGGCTGCCGACATGACGGCCAATGTCTACTCCTTTGACATCGCTACTAAGACCTGGAGTGCGGGGCCGGTCATTCCACCCTTTACCTTTGATTATCGCAATGGGGACAAACCCTGGTTGCCTTGGCGCAACGATTGGTGGAGAGATGGATTTGAGGTCAACGGCTCGCCCATCATCACCGATATCGAAATCGACGCCAACGGCAACTTTATCCTCGGTATCACCGACCGACATGGATCCCAGATGGGTCATCAAAATGCCGATATCTGCGGCAACTGCTGCCCAGAAAACGGGGCCATGGTCGGCGATATCCTCCAGGCTGAGCGCAACAAACTCGTCACCAACTGTGAATACAGCTATCAACTCACACCCGAATACTATAATGACAATGAAATCCATACCGAGAGTACCATGGGTGCACTTGCCGTGCACTTCACCGCCGATTTTGACGGGGTACTTTCGACCTACATGGACCCCATAGGCATCTGGTCTTCGGGTGTGACCCTTTACGACAACACCACAGGGGCGCGCGTGCAGACGCCCGATGCCAACAACAATCCCGAAGAGGGCTATGAAATCATTTATTCGAGCAGTTCGAATCAGGGCCGTTTTGGCAAGTACAACAGCCTCGGCGATGTGGAGATCTTTGAAATCGTGCCGCCCATCGAAATCGGCAACCTCGTGTGGCTGGACAAAGATGGCGACGGCATCCAGGATGGCGATGAGCCCGGTATAGCGGGTGTCGATGTCGAATTGCTCGACTCAAATGGTGTCGTCGTCGCTACGGCCACCACCGATGCCAACGGCGGCTACTATTTCAATCACACCAACGTGCCGCCCAATGGACCATCCACCAATACTAAGTATTTCATACGGATATCGCCAGCCCATTTTACCAATGAAAAGGGTGTGGCAGGCACGCCCCTGCAGTACACCTATCTCACGCTGACCGATGAGACCGGCGCTGGTGCTCCCGATCGCTCCGACAACGATGCCTCCTTGGTCGCTGGAGGTCTTGCTCAGATCATGGTCATGACAGGTAAAGAAGGGGAAAACAACCACACCTTCGACTTCGGCTTCGTTCCCTGCGATGTCGACCTGGCATTGCGATTGACAACTACGGAAAAATACGTCAGCATAGGCGAAGACGTCACCTTTGATATCACCATCTTCAATCAAGGCTGCGACACCGTCAGTGAAATTACTATCACCGATTACGTGCCGCCGGGATTTGCCTTCGTCCCCGCTTCCAATCCCGGCTGGGTGAGCGTTGGTGGCAACAAGGTACAGTATACACTGACGGGACTGTACTTTACACCTGGTCAGGACACAACGATACAGATCGTGTTGCAAGCTGTAGCAGGAGCAGGGCCGGGTGACTTCATCAATGAGGCGGAAATCTCCGAAGTCAAGGATGTCGACGGCAATGTGCGCGATGATGTCGACAGTACACCCGATATGGATCCCAACAACGACAACAACGTCATCCCCGGCAGTCCCGATGACAACCGCATCGACGGCGATGCCAAAAACAACCCCGGCGACGACGAAGACGACAACGACGTCGAAGAAGTCAAAATCTTCGACCTCGCCCTCATCAAAGAAATCGTTACACCCGGCCCGTATTCCTACGGCGACGTGATCGAGTTTCGCATCACGGTGTTCAACCAGAGCCAGGACGGCGTCGTGGCGAGAAATGTGCAAATCGTCGATTATGTGCCACAGGGCTTTAGCTACGATCCGGCTCAAAATCCGGGTTGGTCGCCCTTTGTGACCAATATGCCTACGACTACGATCACTACAGATATCCCCGCGGGAGCCTCTGCTTCTGTGAGCATCTTCTTGACACTTGACCCATCGACTGATCCCGCCAACTCGTGGGTCAACTATGCGGAAATCAAATCGTCGGAAGATGCCGACGGTGTCAACACGACCAATGAGGACTGGGACAGCACACCCGATATGGATCCCAACAACGACATCGGCGGCAATCCCGACTCCCCACAGGATAACCACGTACTCGATGATGGTCTCGACACCAATAACGACGGCATTATCGACGAAGACGATCACGACCCTGCACGCGTCGAGGTCGTCGATTTAGCCTTAAGAAAGGAAGCGGAATATTCTACGCCACCACATTATGGGCAGAATGTATTTTTCCACATACGAGTGTACAATCAGGGCAATGTGCCCTTGACCAATATCGTAGTGACCGATTATCTGCCGGCGGGCTATTTTGCCGATCCCGCTTCCAATCCGGGGTGGGACTTCACCGATCCTTCCAATCCCACGTATACCATTACCTCTACCATTAATCCTGGGGGATGGACCACTGTAACCCTGGCCACAGTACTCCAACCCGGCAATGGGGGAGCCATGGATTGGGATAACTACGCTGAAATCACTGCGATGGAAGACACAAACGGCACGGATCGATCCGGCGATGATGCCGATAGCAATCCCGGCTCTGATGGTCCCGGTGAGCGGGCCGTCAAGCCCGGCGATCCCGCCGACGACAACATCACCAGCAACGACAAGGGCGGTGAAGAGGACGATCACGATCCCGCAGGGGTGGAAATCTACGACCTCGCCTTGCGCAAGCGCATCCTCACCCCCATGCCGCATTACTACGGCGACGTGGTCACCTTTGAAATTACCGTCTACAATCAGGGCAACCGCCCCGTGCGCGATGTCAAGGTGGTCGACTACGTGCCCGACGGCTATGAATTTCAGGCGAGCAACATACCTACTTGGATATACACCAATTTGACGCAGCAAGCATTTACCACCTTGCCGGGTGTCATTCCGCCGGGCGATAGCGCTAAGGTCACCATCGACCTGAAAATACTGCCGAGCACCAATCCCGACGATTGGACCAATTACGCCGAAATCTACGAAGCCCATAAGGAAAATGGCGACCTCATCGATCCCAACGAAGGGGATATCGACAGCATGATGGATACCGATCCCAACAACGACACGGGTGGTGGCGTCAATGTGCCCGGCGAAGACGACAATATCGATGGCAACAAGTACTTCGGTCAGGACGAAGACGACCACGATCCCTCCCGCGCGATGATCTTTGACCTGGCTCTGAAAAACGTCCTAACCACTCCACAGCCGTACAGCTACGGACAGATCCACACATTTAAGATGACCGTCTACAATCAGGGCAACAAACCCGCAGCTAACATCAAGATCACCAACTTCGTACCGCCGGGCTATCAGTTCGACCCAGCGATGAATCCTACCTGGGTAGGGGGTGCTCCCACGCCAATGTACATCCATTCCGGGCCGCTTGCTCCGGGCGATAGCTTAATGGTGACCATCGACCTGGTCTTGCAGATGACCAACGGCGGTACGATGGACTGGATCGACTATGCGGAAGTCACGTCCTTTGAAGATACCCTCGGCAATGTGGTCGACGATGCCGACAGCTATCCCGGCACCGATGCCCCACATGAGCGGGCTGTCAAGCCGGGCGACGCCTTCGACAACGTCGTTAGCGGCCACTATCGCCAAAACAACGATGAAGACGAAGACGACCACGATCCCGATGGTCCTGCAATCTTCGATCTGGCCATGTACAAGACTTCCGACGATACGGGACCGTTCAACTACGGCGACGATGTCACCTTTACGATTTATGTCGTCAATCAGGGCAATCTCGACGCGTACAATGTCGAAGTGACCGATTACGTCCACACGGGCTTCGTCTTCAATGCGGCAGCCAATCCGTCGTGGACCTACGACAATGCAACCAAAAAGGCCACTACGGTGATACCGGGGCCCATTCCTCCCGGCGATACGGTAGCGGTAAACCTCGTACTCACCATCCAACAGGCCTATGAGCCCGATGCATGGGACAATTTCGCCGAATTGTCGGCCTTTACGGGGGCTGAAGGCGCTCCTGTAGCCGATATCGATAGCGATCCAGATAATACGGAGTCAAACGATGCGGGCGGCCAGGTCGGCACCGCTGATGACGACAACCTCTCCGGCAACGGCAAACAAGGTCAAGACGAAGACGATCACGACCCGCACCGCGTGCAGATCGTCGACTTTGCCCTCAAAAAATGGGTGCCCAACAAGGCGCCGTACTACCTGCCTGGCGACATCGTGCCCTTCAAGATCGTCGTCTACAATCAGGGCAACGTCGTCGACAGTATCGTCAAAGTCAACGACTACATGCCGCAGGGCTTTGTCTTCGATCCTGCACTTAACCCCGGCTGGGTCGATATGGGCGGCGGTTTGCTCATGTACACGCACGTAGGTCCCATAGCCTCGCAAGACAGCGTGGAAATACCGCTCAATCTCGAAGTGACCATAGCGGCAATGCCCACAATCGACGACTGGACCAACTGGGCTGAAATCGCTCAGGTCATCGACCAACAGGGCAACGATGTCGGCGTCAACGACGCCGATAGCAATCCCGCCTCCGATGCACCACATGAGCGCGATGTCGAACCCGATGGTCCGAATGACAACAACGTCCTGGGTGACTGGAAAAACGCAGGTCAAGACGAAGATGACCACGATCCCGAAAAAGTACAGGTCACCGGTGCCTTGGGCGACAAGGTGTGGGATGACCTCAACGGCAACGGCATCCAGGACCCCGGTGAGCCGGGCGTGCCGGACATCATCGTCACCCTCTACAAGTGCGACGGAACGCTCGTAGCGAAGGATACGACCGACGCTACAGGTGCCTTCTTCTTCGACAACCTCATCCCCCTGATGGATTACTACGCCGTGTTTGATCTCGGCACGTACGCCCCGGATTACGGATGGACCTTCCAGGATCAAGGCGGCGACGATGCGCTCGACAGCGATGTCAATCCCGCAGGCGTAGGACCTTGTACCACGATTGATCCAGGTGAACGCGATAGCACCTACGATGCCGGCATCGTCGCTCTTGCCAGCATAGGCAACTACGTATGGCACGATCGCGATGGCGATGGACTCCAAGAGGGTAACGAACCCGGCATCGAGGGGGTCAAGGTGACGCTGTACCGAGCCGACAGCACGCCGGTGGCTGTGCAGTACACCGACGCGGCGGGCTTTTACCTGTTTGAATACCTCATGCCTGGTGAGTACTTCCTCGGCTTTATGTATCCGGACAAGTGGGAGAAGACCTATGCGCACGTAGGGACCAACGACTATCGCGATAGCGACGTAGACGACAGCAACGGCCCGAATACGACGCCGACGACGTACCTGTCTCCCGGAGAGATCGACGAGCGATGGGATCTGGGGCTGTACATGTGCATACCGGTAGGAGACTTTGTGTGGTTTGACTGGGATGCGGATGGCATACAAGATCCTGGAGAGAACGGCATCAACGGTGTGCGTGTGTACGTGATCGATGCGCGCACGGATGAGATTGTGGCCAGTACGGTAACGCGTGGTCATCCAAAGCGGGCCAGCGACGACGGGTATTGGAAGGTGTGCGTGCGACCGGGCAGTTACTACGTGAAGGTTGCGCGTCCTGGGACGCTTGCGGTGTCGGGGCCGTTCCGCGGGGGAGACAACACACGGGATAGCGATATCAACCACGGCAATGGATTGTACACGACGTACACGTTTACGGTGTACAGTGGGGATATGTTGTGCGATGTGGATGCGGGCTTTC
>WFXH01000114.1 GCA_015490715.1 Saprospiraceae bacterium
ATCTACGACATCAAATGGGCCATAGAGCGCGCAGCACAAGATGACAAAATCGAAGGTATCTACCTTCAAGCATCCTTCCCTCCTTTGGAGATCGAAAAACTGGCCGTGTTGCAAGATGCACTCGACAGCTTTCGCAACAGCGGCAAATGGGTCTACGCGTACGGCGATTTTTATTCCGAGTTGGGATACCTGGTATCGTGTGCAGCCGACAGCATCTTTCTCGCACCGGAGGGGGTAATTGACTTTCGGGGCTTTGGAGCAGTCGTACCATTTTATAAAGACATGTTGGAAAGCCTTGAGATCGAGGCCAAGGTGTTTTATGCTGGCGAATACAAGAGCGCTACGGAGCCCTTTCGGCGCAACGACATGAGTCCACAAAACCGCCTTCAGCTCCGCGAGTACCTCAATGATGTCTATGCGCAACACTTGGAGCGCATTGCACGTCATCGCGGCATTTCGGTCGACAGCTTAAAGGCCTATGCTGCGCGCAACCTGACCTGGAACGTCGAGAAAGCTCGGGCTAAGGGCTTTGTCGACGTGTTGGGATACGAATCCGATGTGCGTGAGGCAATGCGTCGTCGTATGGGACTTTCGGAGGAGGACAAACTTCGCATAGTTGGCCTTCATACCTACCTCACCGCCCATCCCCCGAAGCGCCATAGCGGTGGCAAGGATGAAATAGCAGTCGTGTTTGCCGAGGGGGCCATTACGATGCAAGACGAAGCTACGCCCGGTGAAATCACCAGTGCATACGTCAAGACCTTACGAGACTTGCGCAAAAAAGATCGCGTAAAGGCCGTGGTATTGCGCATCAACAGTCCAGGAGGAAGCGGGCTTGTCTCAGATAAAATCTTGAAGGAAGTCAAGCGCCTAAAGGAGGCGGGCAAGCCCGTCGTAGTGAGCATGGGCAATTATGCTGCCTCGGGGGGATATTACATTGCCTGTCACGCCGATCGGATTATAGCCCATCCCATGACGCTGACGGGATCAATAGGTGTCTTCGGTTTGCTCTTCAACATCGAGGGTTTTAGTAACAACATACTTAAAGTACACTGGGATTCAGTGCGCACCAATCGCATGGCCACAGCCTTTACGGGGGTGTTTGAGTGGACGAAGGAGGAAGATGAGAGCTTTCAGGAGTTGATCGATCGATTTTACGAAGGATTTTTGAAGGAGGTGGCAACGGGAAGGAAGATGTCGGTCGACTCGGTGCACGCTATTGCAAAGGGGCGCATCTGGAGCGGCGTGCGAGCGGTACAAATCGGTCTTGTCGATACGCTCGGCGATCTGGACTTAGCCATCGCCGAAGCGGCACGCCTGGCCGACATCGATGCCTATCGCGTGCGATTTTATCCCAAACAAAAAAATCCCTTCGAACGCTTGTTGGAGCAGCTCGATCCGTCGATGCAGACCACAGCCGTTTTGCGGGAATCCCTACCCGCCGAATGGTATTCGCTGTACAAGTTGATGCGCCAAGCACAAGAGCGTCAGCAACCCATAGCCCAGCTGCCGTTCGAAATACGTTGGGTGCAGTGAGCTGAAGAGGGGCCCTGTGTGCTCGGAAGTTCGTACTTTTGGGCTCGATTGACAAGATTCTCAGATATGAACTTACACGAATATCAGGCCAAGGAAATCCTCAAGAAATACGGCATTGCAGTCCAGGATGGCATTGTAGCAGAGACGGTGGAAGAGGCGGTCGAGGCCTATCGCCGCATTGTCGAGCGCACGGGTAGCCCAGTGGCAGTGGTCAAGGCCCAGATACACGCGGGAGGACGCGGCAAAGGCGGAGGCATACGGCTCGTCCGATCCGAGGAAGAGCTGCGCAAGGCGGCTTCGGAAATTCTGGGCATGTGGCTCAAGACACCGCAGACACCCGGCGGTCTGGAGGGTAAGGGCAAGCTCGTGCGCAAAGTACTCATCGCCGAAGATGCCTATGTGCCCCAGTACGAAGACTGCAAGGAGTACTACTTTTCCGTGTTGCTGGATCGCGGCAAGCAGCGCAACGTGTTGGTGTATTCGCCTGAAGGAGGCATGGACATCGAAGAAGTGGCGGAAAAGACGCCCGAAAAGGTCTTCCGCACCCACGTGCATCCACTGATGCCTTTGCTGTCCTATCAGGCGAGGGAGATCGCCTTTGCATTGGGCCTTGAGGGAAAGGCGTTTAAATCGATGGTGCGCTTTGTCCAGGCGTTGTACAAGGCCTATACCGAATGCGATGCGGCTTTGATCGAGGTCAATCCTACCCTGGTCAATGGCCACGGTGAAGTTGTGGCGGTAGACTGTAAGATGCGCTTAGACGACAACGCACTGTTTCGCCATCCGGATCTGGCGGCCTTGCGCGACGAAGGCGAAGAAGACCCCATCGAAGTGGAAGCCAAGAGCTACGGTTTAAATTACGTCAAGCTCGAGGGCAACGTCGGCTGCATGGTCAACGGAGCGGGCCTGGCCATGGCGACGATGGATCTCATCAAATTGTACGGCGGGGCGCCGGCCAATTTCCTCGACGTGGGGGGTACCGCAGATGCACAGCGCGTCCAGAGGGCCTTCGAGATCATCTTGCGCGATCCCGATGTGGAGCTCATCTTTGTCAACATCTTTGGGGGCATCGTGCGCTGCGATCGCGTGGCACGCGGCATCATCGAAGCCTATCAAAACATGGGATCCTTGCCCGTGCCGCTGGTCGTGCGTCTGCAGGGCACCAATGCCGACATCGCTCGCAAACTCATCGAAGAGAGCGGGCTGGATGTGCACTTCGCCATCGAGCTCAAAGAAGCAG
>WFXH01000115.1 GCA_015490715.1 Saprospiraceae bacterium
CGTTCCCCACCTTGCCCTCGAGCTTGAGATAGGCCACCATGCTTCCACTGAAGGATACGGAGCCGATGACCAGGCCGAGGAAGATGCTCAGCAAGAATCCCAATTCGTGTTGAGGATGGGCCTTATACTCAACTAATGAAATCAGTGCGGCACAGGCGCCGCCCATGCCGTTGAAAAACGACACCATCTGGGGCATGGCTGTCATCTTGACTTTGACGGCCATCCACCAGCCGATGACGGTGCCGATGGCCATGGCGAGCAGTATCCAAGGAAGGTTGCCGACAGGTTGGCCGTCTCTACGGTAAAAAAGCAGCGTCACAACAATGGCCAACGCCATGCCAAAGGCGGCTAGGAGGTTGCCACGACGCGCCGTCTCGGGGTGGCTGAGCATTTTGAGCCCCAACACAAAAGTCACTGCCCCAATGAGATATCCACCTTCTACGATAAATGTATTCCACATGATTACTTCGCTCGCTTTTTCTTAAACATCTCCAACATGCGATTGGTAACGACAAAGCCACCGACTACATTGAGCGTGCCGAGCACTACAGCGAGAAAACCAAGACCCAGCGACAAATAATCGTCGCTATCACTATAGCCCATGATCAAGATAGAGCCGATGATGACCACTCCGTGAATGGCATTGGCCCCCGACATCAACGGAGTGTGCAAGATGGCGGGCACGTGGGAAATCACCTCAATGCCCAAAAAAATCATCATGATGAGGAGGAAGATAAAATCCCTGTTTTGTATGAAATAGTCGACGATCCAGTCCATAGCTCAATCGATTTGGTGAAACTGACGTACGCGCTGGCTGACGACTTTACCCTGGTGAGTCAAGCATGTGGCCTGTACGATATCGTCTTCGAAGTTGAGATGTAGGGATCCTTCGGATATGAGAAGTTTAAGGAAGGCGAAGATGTTGCGGCTGTACATGCGCGAGGCATCTTGGGGGAGGCGTCGCGGCAAGTAGGAATCACCGATGAGCGTCACGCCATCGACGTGGATGGTCTTGCCGTCTTCGGTCAGTGCGCAGTTGCCTCCTGTGGCGGCAGCCATGTCGACGATTACTGCACCTTTGGGCATGTTGCGGACGGTGTCTTCGGTGACGAGCTTGGGTGCCGGACGGCCGGGTATTTGGGCGGTAGTAATGAGGATGTCGGCGCGAGATGCGTGTTCCTGGACCATGGCCTTTTGGCGTCGAAGGAATTCTTCGCTTTGTTCGACGGCATATCCGCCAGCGGTCTCTTCGTCGCGTGCACCCTCCACTTCGATGAATTTGGCTCCCAGACTGAGCACTTCTTCTTTGGCGGCTTTGCGCACGTCAAACGCCTCCACCGTTGCGCCTAAGCGCCGAGCCGTGGCAATGGCTTGTAGCCCCGCTACGCCAGCGCCCAACACCAGTACTTTTGCTGGTTTGATGGTGCCGGCAGCGGTCATCATCAACGGCATGAATCGCGGAAGCATCGACCCAGCTAAAAGTACCGAGACGTATCCCGCCACCGATGCTTGCGACGAGAGTACGTCCATAGATTGGGCGCGCGTGGTCCGCGGTATCAAGTCCATGCTAAAACTCGTCACGTTTTTAGACACCAGGATATCGATCCAGTCTTTGTGGCGCAGGGGATCAAATTGTCCGATGAGGACGGCATCCGATCGCAGCACTTCCAACTCTTCTGTAGTAGGAGGGAAGATGCCCACGACGATATCGGCCTCTGCCAGAATCTCACTTCGCCCTTTTATTTCAGCGCCTTTTGATCGGTAATCTTCATCACTGTAAAATGCTCCTTGACCAGATCCGCTTTCTACCCAAACTGCCTCGACATCGAGTTGTCGCAACTTGTCGACCTCATCGGGCACTAGGGCCACGCGCGTCTCCTGGGAGGGTTCATGTAATATTCCAATGACCATGGTCACGATAATTCGCCTCTAAAACGACGGCAAAGATACGTATACTTCACCAATGGGTACTTCCGTCGCGCTTAGAGGATCAGTAAATCCTCCTGCCCTTTTTGCCGGGCCAAAGTACCAGGGGAAGAAAAGTGATGATGAGTATCAAAAACACAATCGATAGAATGAGCATAGCGATGGCGATTGAAGAATTGCTGTAAATACTGCGTTATTGAGGGGGATAAAATAAAAAAGTCTAAAAGGCAAAGCTCCTTTTAGACTCTCGATGCTGTGCGATCGGTTCGCTGGGGTACTGCAAAGGTACGGCGGCTGTGTAGATTGACAAAGCATTAAGGGGTGATTTTTTATATTCATGATTTTTGCATATGTGATTTGTCCCCTGCCGAGGAAAAGTATCACCAAAATCGTACCATTTTATACCTATAAGTACAAGGAGTGAAATGTGACAGGGAGGGTGAACATATTTGGCTTTGTTCCCTTTGAGCTATTGAAGAGCTCGGATAATTTTGACATACGATGTTGCGAAGGTGTTGGATTGTAGGATTATCGGGACTTTGGGTGGTAGGTGTGTTGTGGGCATGTCGTGAGGGTTATCGGATACGCGTCAAGCCGGATCGACATCCTCTGTCGGAGCTGGTAGAGATGCGCGCTACGCTATCGGATCCCGATGCCGAAGATCCCGTGGGGACGATGGTGTTTGCACGGGATACATTGGATATAGGAGATGTACCTGTTGGCAAGCAGGTGCGGGTAGAGCTGCCCTTTATGGTGGAGGGTGATGCGCCGATCGTCGTCTTACAGTGCAAGACGGATTGTGGCTGTACGGCTCCCGAATGTCCGAAGAAAGTATTTTATCCACAGGAGGGTGGAGTGATCCCCATTCACCTGTACACCGATATGTTGGACACGGGCACATTTGTCAAAAAAGTGGAGTTATATTTGCATGCAAAGCCGAAGCGGCGTTTTATTTACCTTCGAGGGAGGGTGTACAAGGAATAAAATCGGAGCAATGGATCCCTTTACGACCAATGTTGTGTTTTTTGGATTGATTTTGATGATTTTTTACTTTTTCTTTATTCGCCCGCAGGCGAAGCGTCAGCGCGAGCAGCAGCGCTTTGTATCGGAGCTCAAAAAGGGCGACCGAGTGGTCACTTCCAGCGGACTGATCGGCAAGGTCAACAAAGTCGAGCCTCATATCGTCGAATTGCAGATCGACAACAAGACCTTTGTGCGCGTACTTCGGTCGACGGTCTCCAAGGAAATGACAGACGCCTTAAAGGAATCCGAAAAGGGAAAGACGTAAACAATTGGAGGGCAATGCGGTTTGAAGAATGTGAAAAAATGTGTACCTTTGCACCGCTTTTTTGAATAGCAGTCAATATCGTTACGGGAATGGGTGTCTATTTGAGCAAGGAAAAAGTAGAGGAAATCTTTCAAGAGTACGCCGGTGATCCAAAGAATACCGGTTCGATAGAGGGCCAGATTGCACTATTTACCTATCGCATCCAAAAGCTCTCCGAGCACCTGCGTCAACACAAAAAGGATTTCAGCTGTAAGCGCGCATTATTGCAACTGGTTGGTAAGCGCAGGCGCATGTTGCGTTACCTGGCCAAGAAGGATATTGAGCGATATCGAAATATCGTTCAAAAATTGGGATTGAGAAAATAGCGCACAGCTTTTGTGCAGTTGTTTGTTTGATCATTAGGCATACCCCCAGCCATAGCTCCGTAACAGCCCGGGATTGGAGAAGCATCAGGCAAAGTGTGTTGCTGCTTGATGAGTTAAAATCGTTTTGTTATGAACAAAGAACCATTAAAAGCCTCCTTCCAATTGCCCGATGGGCGTGAAGTCGTACTAGAGACGGGCAAGATAGCAGGTCAAGCGGACGGAGCTGTTGTTTTGCGTTGTGGTAAGACTATGCTCTTTGCCTCTGCCGTATCGGCGACGAAGCCCACGGAAGGCCTGGACTTTTTCCCCTTGTTTGTAGACTATCAGGAGAAGTTTGCGGCATCGGGCCGCATCCCGGGCAATTTTTTCCGTCGCGAGGCACGTCTATCGGATTACGAAGTGTTGGTCAGCCGCTTGGTCGACCGAGCGATTCGACCGCTCTTTCCCGACGAGTACCGCAATGAGACGCAGATCACCATCAATCTCATATCGGGCGATGAGGAAACCCTTCCCGATGCATTTGCGGCCTTGGCTGCCTCTGCGGCTCTTTGGGTTTCGGATATTCCGTGGGGTGGTCCCATTTCGGAGGTACGTGTCGCGCGTATTGATGGGTCATTTGTCGTCAACCCCACGCGCAGTGCCCTCAAAAGTGCGGACATGGACATCATCGTCGCCGCCACCGAATCGGATATCCTCATGGTAGAGGGCAAGATGAATGAGTGCAGCGAGGAAGACTTGATCGAGGCTATGCGCGTGGGGCATGAAGCCATCAAAGTGCAGATCAAAGCTCAACATGAGCTGGCCCAGCTGGTAGGCGAAAAGGCGTTGAATAAGCGCGAAGTGCCCGAGCCCGAAAGTGATCCTCAACTCGACGAAGAAATCTACAACGCCGTTGCAGAGCCCATCTTAGACATAGCGCATAAGGCACTCCCGAAAAAGCCACGACGCCAAGGTTGGCAGCGCATCATCGACGAGCTCGTCGAGCGGTGGAAAGCCGAGCGCGGAGAAGAGTGGATGGCCTCTCGTGAGTCCTACATACGCGCGAAGTTTGAAAAAATTAAAAAAGAGCTCATCCGCAAGATGATCCTTGAAGAGGGAGTGCGCTTGGACGGACGCAAGTACGATGAAATTCGTCCCATCTGGACGGAAATCGATTACCTCCCCGCCACCCACGGCTCAGCTGTATTTACACGCGGAGAGACACAGGTGTTGGCCTCGCTCACCCTGGGCACGAAGCAGGATCAGCTGCTGCGTGATACGGCCCTTGAGATGACGTATGAAGATTTTATACTGCATTACAATTTCCCCGGATATTCGGTGGGAGAGGTCAAACCTTTGCGCGCTCCTGGGCGCCGTGAAATAGGGCATGCTAACTTAGCAAAACGAGCGCTTTTGCCCATTCTACCCGATGATTTTCCCTATACCATACGCATTGTGGCGGATGTGATGTCTTCCAACGGCTCGTCTTCCATGGCCACGGTATGCGCCTCTTCCCTGGCCTTGATGGATGCCGGTGTGCCGGTGAAGAAAAATGTCTCGGGTATCGCCATGGGCCTCATCACCGAAGGGGATAAGGTTGCCATCCTGTCCGATATCCTCGGCGATGAAGACGCCCTGGGAGACATGGATTTTAAAGTGACAGGTACGCGCGAAGGCATCACAGCGTGCCAAATGGACATCAAGATCGAAGGCCTCTCGTACGAATTGCTCGCCAAAGCCCTCGAACAAGCCCGACGCGGACGCCTCCACATCCTCGATCACCTCGACCGAGAAATATCCCAACCGCGACCGGACCTCAAAGAACACGCACCACGCATCGAGGAGTTTACTATCGATAAGTCCTTCATAGGTGCCGTCATCGGGCCAGGTGGCAAGATCATTCAAGAGATTCAAAACGATACGGGCACGACCATCTCCATTGAAGAAAAAGACGATAAAGGCGTCGTCCAAATCGCCAGTTCCAACAAGGAAAACATCCAAAAAGCCAAGGAGCTCATCCTCAAAATTGCCTTTACCCCCGAGGTGGGCGATATCTACGAGGGCAAGGTGGTCAGCGTGATGCCCTACGGAGTGTTTGTCAACTTCATGGGCAAGAGCGGACTGTTGCACATCTCTGAAATCGCCCACCACCGCATCGACAACATCGAAGATTACTTCAAGGAAGGTGATTCGGTGCGGATTAAGATCTTGGATATCGATGAAAAGACGGGTAGGTATCGCCTCTCTGCCAAGGCCCTCATCCCAAAGGAAGAGGATAAAAAACCCGCTTCAGTGGAGTCCAAGAATGCGCAACGCCGCACACCCCCAAGGGATCAAGCACCACACAGGCGCGGTGGGCAAAACTCTCGACACAAACCGCCGCATCGACCCCATCGACCGCCACATCACAAAAGAGATGAGTAATGGCATTCCATGACATGGAGCCTTCCCCGAAAGCATCGAAAAAAAGCCCATAGGATCGAGCTCATTCCATCTATAGCATGCGTTAGTGAAGTGCTGGCGCTTTGCGCAGTCGATAGGCTCGCGGCAAGGCGTTTTTGGTTTTCGGCGGAGTGCCGCTGCGGTAAAGCCATCCCAGTGGGACATTGAGGTACAGCGCTAAGACGTAATCGTCGTCAATGGAGTGAGGTGTTTCGCCGCGCAGAAAGCGCAGAGCTTCGTCGTAGGTGAGAGAGATCTTCGGTGCATTGATGGGCGGAGAGAGGAGAGCCAGCGCATGGGGAGGTTTTTGTTGGGTACAGGCCCCCAGCTGTTGTCCCACATGGCGGATCGGCGCCCGAGCAAAGGTGGGTATGTGCTCGATGACGACATCGTCGGCGACAAACCATCGATCGCCAAGAGCAACGATGGGGCAGTCCGGCAGGGGATAGGGCGCTTTACAGGTAGCCACCGACCAGGGTGTTTTATATGGCTTGTAGGCTGATGAGGGTGGTGGGATAGAGGCTGTCTTGCGCATAAGGGCGAAGAAGAAGCCCTCACCCCGCACGCGATGGGGATACATGCGGTAGGTCCATGCGTGGATGTGTGTGTCTTTGTAGTGGTGTAGACCTTCTTCGATGCCCCATTCGGTGGGGAAGTCCAGGGCAATGCTTTCTACGGACCCGCTGAATTCGTCCAGGAGCCATTCGATATTGAGTTCGTTTTCCTCTGGGGCAAAGGTGCAGGTGGAGTACAGCAAATAGCCGCCAGGGCGAAGGGCATAAAGGGCATGGGCGAGGATGGAACGCTGCGTTTTAGGCAGTTGATGACAGAGCTGCGGTCGCCAATGTCGGCGCGCGTGGGGGTCTTTTCGGAACATGCCCTCTCCCGAACAGGGAGCGTCGACGAGGACAAAATCAAAGGTGTTGGGTAGAGCTAAAAAGGCACTGCTGTCGGCACGGAGCAGTACTTGATGGCAGTATCCCCAGCGCTCGATGTTTTCGACCAAGGCCCTGTAGCGCGAGGGTATAGCCTCGGCAGCGACAACGACCCCATTTTCGAGTAGGGAAGAAATTTGAAGAGTCTTTCCTCCAGGTGCTGCACAAGTATCCGCCACAAGGGCGCTGGCATGACCGTACCGGCGGAAGATCTCCGTGACGATCAGTCCCGAAGGCTCAGACACGTAGTAGGCTCCTCCAAAGAGCAAGGGGTCTAGCCAAAACGCTATGCGTTCCTCCAACAAATAGGCGTTGGCACACCAGGGGACGGCTTCAGCAATGGGAAAGTGCTCCTGTGGCGAAAGCCCGGTACGTGCCCACTTTTCGGGGTGAAGACGTACGGCCACCTGGGGTTCGGAATCCAGAGCGTCGAAGAAATCGCTCGCTTCCGCTCCGAGGAGCGCGTCCATGCGCTGGATAAAAACCCGTGGCAACGGCGGACGCCGATTGCTTTTGCCCATAGGCGTAAACGGATAATTGGTCAGTAAAGCTAAGGAAATTCTCTTCGATGCTTTTTTATTGTTTCAGGGGAATCCAGGCGATGTACCGACGATGAGCGCGTAACTTTGCAGGCGAACGATTTTATGCCGATACTATGGAAGAAACATCACTCCTCATTATCGGAGCGGGTCCGGCGGGATTAGCCGTGGGCATTGAGGCGGCAAAGGCAGGCCTGGATTATTGCATTGTAGATAAGGGCAATGTCGTGCACAGCATTTATCGGTTTCCGGAGTTTATGACGTTTTTTTCCACTTCGGACAAGCTCACTCTTGGCGGTCTGCCGTTTCCATCCGTTCGACAGCGACCGACGCGCCAGGAGGCTTTGGAGTACTATCGGCTTGTAGCGGATTATTTTCAGCTGAAAATACGGCCGTACGAGCGCGTGACGGCAATTGATTCCACTGGTGAGCAATTTTATGTCGATACAGAAAAGCAGCGGTATCGGACGCGATTTGTGGTCGTAGCAACGGGTTTTTACGATCATCCCAATCTCTTAGAAGTTCCGGGCGAAGAGCTTTCTCACGTGCAGCATTACTATCGGTCGCCGTATCCGTATTATGGACGCAGAGTGGTCATCGTCGGAGGTGGTAATTCGGCAGTGCAAGCAGCGCTGGAGTGCTGGCAGCGCGGTGCGAAGGTGACAATGGTGGTGCGCGATGTGGATTTTCACAGGAGCGTAAAGTATTGGTTGTTGCCCGACATTCGCAATCGCATCCAGGAGGGGAGCATCGCTGCCTTATTTAAGGCACAGGTTAGGGAAATTCGCGCCGAAGCCGTGATCGTCGACCAAAATGGCCGCAGCTTAGCGATAGCGGCTGATCACGTCTTGGCCCTGACGGGCTATCGTCCCGACTATGCCTTTTTGGAGGGCATAGGGCTGCAGTTTGAGGGCGTACATCGCGTGCCCGTACATGATCCCGAAACGCTGGAGAGCAATGTGGCCAATCTCTACCTCGCCGGTTCCGTCTTAGGGGGGCTGTACACTTCGCGTTATTTTATCGAAAACAC